>JAISER010000031.1 GCA_031263985.1 Clostridiales bacterium
ATGGGGGTTGGCGAGGCCCTTGCAACAAAACCAGACGCAAGAATAAGTTCAGTATAACGACATAATATCACGCAATCAACGCGAGTCAGTTGTGACACCGGTTTTCAGGTCTATCGCCAGCCAACGCTCGACCCCGTTTTTGTTCCTGACCGATACTGAGTCGCGTCCGGTTTTCCGGTCGCGTTCCAAGGCGACGGCTTGCGCGCCGTTAACGAGAACGGTATTCGGAGCGATTTTGCGCGTTTCGATGCCTTCACCGCCCTGACATTTCACTACATACGCGCCAAAAAGGCATCCTTCGCAAAGACAGACTTTCTCGTCCACAAACGGACATGACGCGCAGCGGCAATGCAGGCAATATGAAACCTGTCCGGCGGCGTTAGCGACTTCTTCGGACAATTCCTTTTCCCATTCCTCTTCTTTCGTGTCAAACATCACGCTTCTCATTTTGTCAAGAAACGAACCTTTTTGACGTTTTTCAAGCTCATGCGTCGCTTCATATAAAAAATCGACCATTTTACGCAATTTCAGGTTACAGTCTTTATTAGAGGCGTTAGACGCACCGACGCCAACGTCCGTAAGCGCTACTTTAGCTTGTGATATTATAGCGTCGTACTTCGCCATATGTTAATTTTCCTTTTTGTCTATGCTTCTCATATATTCATCCAGCAGCGCGTCCGTTTGGGCGTCACGTATAATTTTTTCGTCATTGATTCGGTCGTCAAGACCTGACATGGCGGAATATCCGGCGGCTTTGGCGCGTTCTTTATCCACTCTGGCCTGAATTGAGCTGAACTGATCTGAAGCTAAAAGCCCGTCCGCGTTCTGCATATGTTTGCCAAGCGTCTGCTCCGCCTTAGCCGTTTCATATTGCGCCTGAAGTTTGTTGGCGGCGTTACGACGCTCGTAAAGCTGAGTTTCAAGCGCGCGTATTTTAGCGCGCCACTCATCCGCCGCCGCTTTGTTGTCTTCATAGTCGTCTTGCACACTCTCAATTTCCTTACGTATAGCGACTTGACGCTCAATGTACTTTAACGCCGCGTCTTTGCCGCCAGACTGTAGAAGCGTAGTTATCTTCTTGGTTAGCTCTTGATCAGTCTGCTTTAAATCGGCAAGCTTAGTTTCCAGCGTCGATGGACGCCCTATTACGGGAGCCGCCGCTTCTTTTGCCTTGCGAATGCCCTTTTCCAAATCCGCTACGGATAATTGGGCTAATTTTCCAGGATCGCCAAAATTATCCGCTAACGAATTCCACCATGCCCTTGCGTTATCTAACATTTTTCCCATAATCTTTCACTCCTAAAAATTTTTAGGCGCCCAAGAATTGCGGGCGCAACTCACGCGCGCCAGTTTTTTAAAAAAAGATGTACACAAACGCGCTCATACGCGTTTGTGAGCGACGGTTGATAAACCGCCTCCCTCATCCTTAGAGTCAGCGGTTTTCTTACGCTCGCATTTTAACATTCCCCTGGTATTTTAAAATTTTCTGCCGGCTCCTCCTCCCGAAGAATGACCGCCTCCACCGGACGAGTGACCTCCGGACGAGTGTCCGCCGCCGCCGCCGAACCCGCCTCCACCGAATCCGCGGCCAGCTCCTCCTCCCGAAGAATGTCCGCCGCCGGGCGAGTGTCCGCCGGATGAAGGTCCGCCGGGTGAGTGTCCGCCGCCGAAATGGTCATGACCATCGAAGAATCCTCCGCTCATGTGGCGGCGGTGGCCGAAAAAACCCCGCGGACGCAAGAAAAACGACGGCCCGTAGCCGGGAGAATACCTTCCTCGGCTAATTCGCCTAGATTTTAAAAGAAGGATCACCACGCCAATTATAAACGCGAAAACTATAAAATCCACTATTATGGACGATATAAATGAACCGGTCGATATAACGGAATCAGTCGATATAGCGGCGTTGGAGCGCGCTTGGGGCGATACGCCGTTTGCGCTCGGCGCCGACGATGCGCTGAGGGCGCTGGCTTCACTGACAAGCTGCATATGAGTGTCATAAACCGCCGCCGCCATGTCGCCTTGGCTGGCGGACGGAATGAAATATTCGTCAAGAATCGAGCCAGCCCTTGAATCGGATATATATCCGTCCATGCCGTCGCCGGTTATAATTTGCACCTCTCTGTCTTGCGCGGCAAGAAAAAGGAGCGCTCCGCTGTCATTATTTTTAGACCCTATGCCAAAATCGTTAAAAATTTCGGTAGCGTAGGCGTTCGCGTCACCGCCTATTACATAATCGACAATGACCGTTACGACTTGCGCGCCGTTTTCAGAGTATATGAAATTTGAACGGTTCGTCATGTCGTTTTTTTGGCTGTCGCTTAATAACCCCACGTAATCGTTCACATAGAAGTTGTCCGTCGGCGTCAGCGCGAACGCTTTTGCGGGCGAGACAAGCGCCAGCGCCGCGAGAACTGAAAGAAATATTGGTATCTTCAATATATAACCCCCCTTCAATATTATTGCGCGTTATAATTTTTCAAAGCGTAAAATATCCTGTTACGCGTGCCGTTCAATTCGTCTGTGACCGACGCGTTCCCGGCCGCTTCTTTAAGCGCCAGATCGATAGCTTCATAAGCTGCCGCCGCTTTCGCCGCCGCTTTTTTTTCAGCGTTTACTTTATCGATGATACCGTTAAACTTCCGCGTTACGGAACTGTCGGCGCCAAGCGTTTTAAACGCGCTTTCACATACTATGACGCCTCTTTCTATTGTCTCCAAAAGCGCGTCTTCCTTCTCGGATTTTTTATTTCCTGAAGATATCGATGACGCGATAATGACGCAAATGACTAAAACCGCCGCTAAGCCCGCGCCTATTATTATTTTGCCGGCCGCGGATAGTTTAGGCTTTTGTTTAAAGGTATCGGCCGCGCCAGGTCTGTTGATTTCTATGCCCATGCGTAAATCTCCTATTCATCGGCGTCTTGCCAATTATGCCAAACGTTTTGCACGTCGTCATCGTCGTTAAGAAGGTCTAGCAATTTATTCATTTTTTTTATGTCGTCGGAGTTTTCAAGTGTCGCTTCGGTCTGCGGAATTTTCGTTATTTCCGCCGAAATCATGGGGATTTTCAGTTGTTCAAGCGTATCTCGAGTCGTTGAAAAATCTTTTTGTTCCGTGAAAATTTCATAACCGCCCTCAATCGATTTGAAGTCGGACGCTCCGGCTTCAAGCGCGCAAACCATCAGCTCGTCTTCGTCTATGGCGTCGTCCGCTTCTACCATTATAAGCCCTTTTTCCTCAAATAAAAATGACACGCAACCGGTGGCGCCCAGATTACCGCCTCCTTTCGTAAAAGCGTTTCGTACGTTCGCGGCGGCGCGGTTACGGTTATCCGTAAGCGCCTCGACAATGACGGCCACGCCGTTTGGTCCGTATCCCTCATATATTATATACTCGTAATTTACTGACCCTAAGTCGCCCGACGCTTTTTTTACGTTTCTTTCTATCGTTTCGTTAGGCATGTTTTCACTTTTCGCTTTGGCTATTACGTCGCGCAGTCTGTTGTTAGTTTTTGGATCAGGGCCGCCGGATTTAACCGCGACCGCTAGCTCTCTCCCCAATTTCGTGAATATTTTTCCGCGTTTAGAGTCGTTCGCTTCTTTTTTACGTTTTATATTGGCGAATTTAGAGTGTCCTGACATTGTTTGTCCTCCTGATATTTTTACATAGCGACATTCCTTAGACGGAATCTTTTTGCATTATATCAGATAAGAAAAGACATTGCCACAATTATATACGATGCGATAGCTGGAATGTTTTTATTTTTGCAAAAACATATTGGACATTGGCTATAATATGATATAATAGCTTGAGATTTACGCTGCATATTAAATGATACGTTAGGAAAGATGCTGATGGAGCTTAAGATATCGGCGACAAACGCCGCCACTCCGTTCGAGACGCCGCCGCGCGCGGAATTCAGCTCGGGCGACCGTTTTAGCTTTACGCTTGACAGACTTGCGGAAGAAGGGGTCGCTGAACGCGTTCGCGCGCTTGTTGACGAAATAACCGCCATCGGCGAAAATATATCGGAACGCATGGATATACGTCGCCTTAAAGACTATCGTTTTAAGATATCGGAGTTTATAAACGAGGTCGTAACGCATTCCAGGGAATTTGCGCGAGAGAATTTTCTGGACTCTAGAGGGCGGCACAGGGTTTTCGGCATTGTGCGGCTGATTGACGAAAAGCTTGATGAACTGGCGCGGGAACTCATCAAAAAAGAAAAAGACCGGCTTTTGATTTTAGAGAAAACCGACGAAATCAGGGGCCTTGTTATGGATATTTTGGCGTGACCGTTATGAACTGCCGCGAACGATTCTCATTTGATGAAGTGGAAGGCAACGAAGGCGTCAAGTCTAATTTACTAAACGCGATAAACGCCGAACGCATATCGCATTGTTACATTTTCTCCGGTGAAAAGGGGCTTGGCAAAAAATTAATCGCCAAATGCTTCGCTAAAGCGCTTCAATGCCAAGAACGCGACGGCGCCGAAGCGTGCGGCGAATGCGCGCCATGTAAAACGTTCGTTTCAGGAAACAGCCCCGATGTGTTTTTCGTTTCGCCGCAGCATACGAAATCTATAGGCGTGGACGATGTCAGGGAGAAAATAAACGCGCGAATGCGGACGCGGCCCTATAGCGGAAGATATAAGATATTTATCGTTAGCGCCGCTGATAAAATGACGGTCGCCGCGCAAAACGCTCTGTTGAGGACTATCGAGGAGCCGGCTTCGTATGGCGTTTTTCTTTTGCTATGCGAAAATCATAGGTTGATGTTGCCTACTGTGCTTTCGCGTTGCGTAATTTTAAAAATGCGCTCCGTTCCCAAAGAACGGGCCGCCGCCCGGTTGTCGGCGCTTACGGGAGCTGACTGTGAGAAAGCCGCTCTTTATTCGGGTTACGCGGTCGGTAACATAGGGCGCGCCGTTACGCTGATGAATGATGATGAGTTTTCTCATATGCGCGAAGCGGCTTCGCTTTTCGCGTCGGGTATAAACGATCTCGACGAGCTAGGCCTGTTTAAGGCCGCCGCCGCGTTTGAACCCTTTAAGGAACGCGCCGCGGAGGCGCTCGATATATTTTACCTGTGGTTTCGTGACGCGGCCGCGTTTAAGCAAACCGGCAAACAAGATATCTTAATCAACTCCGACATGGCCGATAAAATAAGTTCTTGCGCGGCTCAATGCTCGATGACGAAAATTTTGCGGGTGTGCGACTCGCTGCTAAAGGCCAAGCGGCGCCTGGCGCAGAACGCCTCTTTTCAGATGGTTATCGACGCTATGCTAATCAGCGTCATTGAAGCTTAAGAACAGAACCTTGACGTTTGGCTTGCCTTTTGTCCGTCATGCCCTCGCTGGCGGATTCCGGGCGGAATCCGCCCGGAATCCGATGCCTTGCCCAATATGTTTCAAACTAAATTCAGTATAAAACGCCGCTCACGGATTTGCCGTATGGCTGAATATTTTACACATCACTAAAGAAGGAGCGTTTTAATGACGGATGTCGTAGGCGTTCGATTCAAAGAAGTAGGGAAAATATACTACTTTGACCCGAACGGCATGAAAATAGAGCGCGGAACGCCGGTAATAGTCGAGACGGCGCGCGGTGTGGAATACGGCGTAGCTGAAATAGCTAACCGAGAAGTGGAAGACGGCGTGGTCGTGCCTCCGCTTAAAATTGTGATACGCAAAGCGACCGAAAATGACCTTATACAGAATCAAGCTAACAAAGAACGCGAAAAAGAAGCGTTTGACATATGCATTGAAAAGATTAAAGCGCACGGACTGGACATGAAGCTTATAGATGTCGAGCTGACTTTTGATCAGACTAAAATTATCTTTTATTTTACGTCGGACGGACGCGTGGATTTCCGCGAACTTGTGAGAGATTTGGCCATTGTGTTCCGTATGCGCATAGAGCTTAGGCAAATCGGGGTGCGCGACGAAGCGAAGATGCGTAACGGCATTGGCATATGCGGGCGCTGCCTGTGCTGCGCTTCTTTTTTGGACGACTTTCAGCCCGTTTCGATAAAAATGGCTAAAGACCAGAATCTGTCGCTTAACCCCACAAAGATATCAGGAATTTGCGGTCGTCTAATGTGCTGTCTTAAATATGAAGAAAAAACTTACGAATATCTGATAAAAAACTTGCCCGAGCCTGGCGACGTGGTAGAGACGCCGGACGGCAAAGGCGACGTATTGAGCGTAAACGTTTTAGGTCAGCAAGTAAAGGTATCTTTGATGAAGAAAGCGCGTGACGATCCGTCTGTCGGCGTTTACTCGGCGGATGACATAGACGTTATATCGCGTTCCAAAGCGCGTAAGACGGATCGTGAATAGGCGCCATGAGCATTAAGGGCTTACGCGTTGAGGATTTGCAAATAAACGATCTGAAAATCATGCAAAGCGATAAGCTGTTTCGCTTTGGTTCCGACGCCGTCGCGCTAGCCAATTTCATTAAGGTGAAAAAAGGCGAGCGCGTTCTGGACATAGGCTGCGGCGCGGGCGTAATACCGATTTTGTTGTCGGCGAAGACAGAAGCCTCGCGCATAGTCGGCGTGGAACTGCACGGCGAAACGGTCGAACTCGCGCGGCGAAACGTCGCTTTTAACAATCTTTCGAACCTTATAGCCATCGAATGGCTTGACGCGCGGTTTCTGCCTTATAAACGCGGTGATTTCGACGTTATAACGGTCAATCCTCCATATACGCCCGTTTCCGGCGGCTTAAAAAACATCTCGCCCGCAATAGCTATGGCTAGGCACGAAATTACGCTGACGCTCGACGATGTAGTCCGCGCCGCCGCCAACATCTTGCGCCCGGGGGGAAGACTTTATATAGCGCATAGGCCGCGTCGCCTGGTTGACGCGCTCGTCGCTTTACGCGCCCACAGACTGGAGCCTAAAACTCTGCAATTCGTTCAGTCGTCCGCTGGAAGATCTCCGTCGCTATTTTTAGCGGAAGCCATAATGGGCGCAAACCCAGAGCTTAAAGTCACGGTCAAAATTCATAATTCCGCGAACGCCGCCGGAGCGTCTCCATTGTAGAGGGCGTTCGTCTTTTTCTGTCGTTCGAAGGATAAAGGACTCCGGCGCGAAGCGGGATAATATTAAATGGAGGAAATTTGATGCGCCATCTAGGGCTAAATGAGATAAGAGAAAAATATCTGGCTTTTTTTGAGTCGAAAAATCACATAAGACTGAGAAGCGCGTCGCTTACGCCACGAAACGACAATAGCCTGTTGTTGATAAACTCCGGTATGGCGCCTTTGAAACCGTATTTTACAGGGCTGGAAACGCCGCCCGGCAAACGCGTCACAACCTGTCAAAAATGCATACGGACCGGTGACATTGAGAATGTGGGCAAAACCGCGCGCCACGGCACTTTTTTCGAGATGCTGGGCAATTTTTCATTTGGCGACTATTTTAAGCGCGAGGCCATAGCTTGGGCGTGGGAGTTTGTGACGAAAGAGCTTGAAATGCCGGAGGAAAAGCTTTATATATCAGTGTATCAGGACGACGACGAAGCGTTTGGCGTTTGGAGCGAGGATATAGGCGTAGACGCCGATAGAATCTACCGAATGGGTAAAGACGATAATTTTTGGGAACACGGGCTTGGCCCGTGCGGACCGTGTTCGGAAATATATTACGACCGCGGCGAGAGATACGGCTGCGGAAGGCGCGGTTGCGCTCCGGGTTGCGACTGCGACCGATATATGGAGTTTTGGAACCTTGTGTTTACGCAATATTGTAAAAATGATGACGGAAGTTATTCCGACTTGCCAAAACCTAACATAGACACGGGTATGGGATTGGAGCGCATGGCCAGCGTAATGCAGGACGCGGTCAGTATATTCGACGTTGACTCAATAGCCGCCATAAGGAATAAGATATGCGAAATAGCGGGAGTAAAGTACGGTTATGATGAGAAAAAAGACGTTTCCATAAGGATAATAACCGACCACGCGCGCGCGATTACTTTTATGGCGTCGGACGGCATACTGCCGGCCAATGAGGGGCGCGGCTACGTGTTTAAACGCCTTTTGAGGCGCGCGGCGCGTCACGGTAAGCTGCTTGGCATAGACTCTCCGTTTCTTACGGATGTTTGCCAGGCGGCGGCTGACGTGTCGAAAGGCGCTTATCCGGAGCTTGCGGAAAAACAGGAGTATATACGCAAAGTCATTTCATTGGAGGAGAGCCGTTTTCACGAGACTCTCGACCAGGGTATGGAGATATTGCGTCAATTTATCGCTGAAACGTCCGGCGCGGTCTTGTCGGGCGCGTTAGCGTTCAAGCTGTACGACACATTCGGTTTTCCGCCCGAATTGGTGGAAGAGATTTTGTCAGAACACGGTCTGACATATGATAAAGACGCTTTCTTAAAGAACATGGACGAGCAAAAACGCCGCGCGCGCGCGGCCCGGGAGGAATCCTCCTATATGGGCGCCGAGGCTACCGTATACGATGAAATACATGGGGGGAAGATTACAGAGTTTGTGGGTTATTCCGACAGTGAGGCGGACTCGGCCATAATAGCGCTCGTCGTAAACGGCGCTCTGGCTGAAACCGCGCGTGAAGGCGATGAGGCGTCCGTTTTGCTTGAGGTCACGCCGTTTTACGCTGAAAGCGGAGGACAGGCGGGCGATCGCGGTCTCATAATCGCGCCAAATGGCGAAATAGAAGTGTCGAACTGCGTAAAAGTCACGGGAGGACGGTTCGCGCATATAGGTGTGGTCACGCGCGGAGAGATATCCGTCTCTGATATGGTTCGCGCGAAAATTGACGTTAAAAACCGAGCGTCAACCGCGAGGAATCATTCCGCGACGCATTTGTTGCATAAAGCGCTCAAAATTACGCTAGGCTCTCATGTGGAACAGGCCGGGTCGCATGTTACGGCGGATCGGTTGCGGTTTGATTTTTCGCATTTTCAACCTATGTCGAAAGATGAGTTGGCTAGTGTAGAGAGAGAAATTAATGACAAAATACTTGAATCTTTAGCGGTCGAAACTGAGGAGACGTCCGCGGAGCGAGCGCGCCAAGAAGGCGCTACGGCGCTTTTCGGCGAAAAATACGGCGATATAGTGCGAGTAGTAACGATGGGAGACGGATATAGCAAAGAGCTGT
>JAISER010000124.1 GCA_031263985.1 Clostridiales bacterium
TATTGTTTTAACCAGGCGTTCAATGTGTTTGGCGATATGCCGAATGTCTTCGCCGTTTCCCTGATACTGTGTCCTTCTTCATGATATTCTATTGTTCTTTTCCGATATTTTTTATCATAACTCATAGGATTATTTTATTACAATTCGTTACTTTTTCAAGAACATCTTACTATACGCCGAATTGCAGAAGTTGGACGCGACGATTTTACGCGAGTTTGTAGACCGGATAGAAATATCCGCTACGGAGAAGTGGCAAAAGAAAGCCGAGCGTAAAATCCATATTGTTTACAACTTTATCGGGGCATTTGATTTCATAGCGGCGACAGAGCAATCCAAGACCAAGGAGCAACGGAAAACGGCGTAGCTGTCGTACTACGCCGGATTCCTTAAAATGTTTTCTTATGTCAGGACGGCTAAAAATGCCTTGGTTTTTTTACTTACTATCAAACCGCTATTTTTTAATAAACTTTTGATAGAAGTTCAGCTTATAGAGCTTCGCGCCAAGCGGTTTTGAAACGCGGTATTTTTTAAGACTTAAAATGCTTTTCGCTTTTTCCGCAAATCGTCTTTCCGATTTTTCCGTGAAGCGCTTGTCGGCTTTTTCCGCGATAACCTCTTCATATAGCGCGGCGACTTCCGCCGCGAATCGTTCGGCGGACAATTTTTCGACGATTTCTTCATATCCGCGCTTCGCGTATTCAGAAGACTCTTCCTTATTAGTGATTATATGGAAAAGCAGCTCCGCCAATTCGTCGTCTTGTTCAAAGATATAGCCTGTCTGACGATTCGTCAATATGCCTTCCACGCTCTGATCCTTTTTAGCCGCTACAGGCGTTCGAGCGGCCATCGCTTCTATATATGTGAGTCCCTGCGTTTCAGACGTTGACGCTGTGGCGAATACATCGCCTATGCGATAATACCTGCCTACGGAATTCCACGGCCGCTGGCCTAGAAACACGACGTTTTCCGATATGTCAAGCGCGCTCGCCAACAGTCTATATTCTTCC
Source organism: Clostridiales bacterium (assembly GCA_031263985.1). GTDB lineage: Bacteria > Bacillota > Clostridia > Lachnospirales > JAISER01 > JAISER01. Next base: position 1,008 of record JAISER010000124.1, read on the forward strand.
AGTAAGGGTCCGCCGCCAACGATCACAAGCTTAACGTCCGGCAGCTTTTTCGCAAGTCCCGCCGTGGCTCTTATAACTACGTCAAGGCTTTTTTCCTTGGCCACGCGTCCCACATAAACGACGACAGGGGTATTCGGATGAACGCCCGCTTCCATGCGCGCCGATTCCACTTCGTCTTCGCTTACGTTTTTAAAAATCGAGAAATCAAGTCCTGTCGGGATAACGCGTATAGGCCGCTTTACCCCATACTGTAAAAGCGAGTTTTTTGTCTTTTCAACCGGGGCTATGATCACTCGCGCGCGGTTACAAAACACGCGGCTGAACTTTTGCGCCATAGACGTCGTAATCAGGCGGCCGTTCGCCACATAATGAACGTAATCCTCATACATTGTGTGATATGTGTGCACCAGCGGCGCCCCTATAAGTTCTGAAACGACTTTACCCAAAATGCCCACAGGAAACTCCGACTGCGTATGTATCACGTCCATATGCAATTTTTTAAGGTTAAACAGCAATTTCGGCGAGTACATATACGCCATGCGATGTGATGGCAAAAATATAAACGGCATGCTTGGCAGACGAAAAACGCTTGACGTCTTTTCTTTTATATTAGGGTCGGTAGTAGTGAAAACATAGACCTTGTGCCCGAGTTTCTCGAGGTATTTTTTTAAAATCACTGAGGAAGTCGCCACGCCGTTTATTTGCGGATAATATGTGTCGGTGAATATTCCTACGCGCATTTTTATCCTCCAAACTTCATTACATCCGGGATATTCTGTGTGAATTCTGGTTTATTTTGTCAAGCGACGGTATTCCGGACACAAACTCATCGTTTGTTTTCGTTTTTATCAGCATATCCGTGAGCTGTTCGGTAAGTTCTTGCGCGGAAAGCTGACCGGAAAGCTTACGTATCGTATACACGGCGTCCAGCTCTTCGCGCGTTAACAGGTTTTCCTCGCGGCGCGTACCTGACTTTAGAATGTCTATAGCCGGGAAAACGCGCTTTTCAGACATTCTCCTGTCCAAAACAAGTTCCATGTTGCCCGTGCCTTTAAATTCTTCGAATATAACCTCGTCCATTTTGCTACCTGTGTCTATAAGCGCCGTCGCCAATATCGTCAGCGAGCCGCCTTCTTTAATATTGCGCGCCGCGCCGAAAAATTTTTTAGGCATGTAAAGCGCCGCGGGGTCAAGCCCGCCGGAAAGCGTCCTGCCGCTTGGCGGTATCGTAAGATTGTACGCTCTCGCGAGTCTTGTAATGGAATCAAGCAATATTATAAGGTTTTTACCTTGCTCCACCAATCGTTTAGCGCGTTCCAAGACCATTTCAGCCACGCGTTTGTGATGTTCAGGCTGTTCGTCAAACGTGGAGTATATGACGTCTACGTTGTCATTTTGAATCGACTCCTTAATATCCGTAACCTCTTCAGGACGTTCGTCTATTAGAAGCACAATTAAACTGATATCAGGGTGGTTTGTCGTAACCGCATTGGCGATTTTTTTAAGAAGCACTGTTTTTCCGGCTTTCGGCGGGGCGACGATCATGCCGCGCTGGCCTCTGCCTACAGGCGCTATCAAGTCTATAAGACGCGTTGACATTTCTTTTGAAGTGGTTTCAAGCGTTAGCCGTTCGGTCGGGAAAATAGGCGTAAGATCTTCAAAATTCGGGCGGCGGGACGCGGCCTCCGGGTCGTCTCCGTTGACAGCCTTCACATAAAGCAGCGCGCTAAATTTTTCGCCCTCTTTCGGTATTCTTATGTTTCCTTTTACCAGGTCGCCCGTTTTAAGGCCAAAGCGCCTTATTTGCGATGGCGATATATATATGTCTTTGGCCCCCGGCAGAAAATTTTCGGTTCTTAAAAAACCGTATCCGTCCGTGATAACTTCTAAAACGCCCTCTTCGATTACGCCGCTGTCAAGGTGCTCGACGCTAGCGAGCGGACGTCTCGCGTAATAACCGTTAGACGCGTAAGACGCTGAGTTTACCTGCAACTTATTGACTTCTTCGGCGTCATCCAATTTGATATTGTCACATCTTTCCATATTCTTTTCTTCTATCCCCTCTTTATTTAACTCTTCTTTATCCGTCTTGACGGGTTCAACCGGAATTTCCTCGTTCTCCGAAAGCGAATTGTCAATTAGCCATTGCTTCAACTGCGCTTTGCGATATTTATTAACATATTTGAGACCCAAAGATTTCGCCTTCTTTTGAAGTTCGTCAAGCGATAAATCGTCAAAATTCATAATGACCTCCCACATTAAATTAAATCTGTATTAATAATGGCAAAGATACATCGACGAATGATGTCCGCGCCGCGCTCAAACGCTCCAGGAGATTTTGGAGAATCTAATGCGCGCGAAAGCCCTCGCCAACCATGCCTTACGCGGTTTTATCCGGTGAAAAACGCGCGGTAAAATTCTAAGAACCTGTTTAAAATCTTGCTTTTAACGGATTTAAAGACGTAAAACGGAGATATTAAACAGGCTCTAAAGGCGCTGACGTTAAATTAATCGAAAACCCGCGCCAATAAAAATCGGCGGAGCAAGGCCGATTTCTTAGAGATAAGCTAAACTCTTAAATGAGAAGAATAAAGCGGCGGCTGAAACATAGCCGCGCATCATTTAATACTGAACTCAGTTTGAAACATAGTCAAACCGAGCGAGAATTTTTCGCGTTGGACCAAGCGCGAAGCGCAGGCGAACCAATGGGGTTCGGCGGTTTCTCAACAAAGCCTGGCATGAAAAAGACCGTTCGGAGGGTTATGGCTTAGACTGAGTTCAGTATAAGACGGGGGGAATCCGCGAACGGATATATTTCCCGCTAAACGCTCTATCGCACATCTATAGTTTCAACGTATTCTCGGCTGATCTTCCTTAATTTTTCGGCTAACCAGCGATTTTTTTAAATCTCGCGGGGGAGGATCGCAATGTGTAAAGACGCCGCTCACGCGAAACGACAAAAGATATTTAATATTCTATATGTTTGAATGTCGAAGATATGATAATGAAACGTTCCAAGAGCCTGTTCAAGATCTCCATCTCGCGTCTTTTCGGCTTATTAGACAGACCTGTCCCGAAACATGACTCCGGCGTCCGCGCGGAGGATTTTCCACAATGCGGCGTCAGCGAGATCTTGAACAAGCTTATAAACGGCGCTTCCGCCAACCATACGCGATATTTAAAGCCAAGCGCCTTTTACGGCGGAATGTGCGCGACGCGTTCGCTCACGGTATAATGATCTCGTCCCCTATTTGAAGATCAGGACTTGTCATATTATTAGCGTCTTGTATTTTCTTAACTTCCGTCGTCACTCCGTAATATTTGCGGCTAATCGCCGACAGCGTGTCACCGGGCTGAACGACATACAGCTTTGTTCCGAGGGACTCGCTTAAAACGCTTTCAGAGCCGGCCGTAACGGGGCGAGTTTCGCTTTCGTTTTCAAAAGCGGGGTTTCCCAATTGATCCGTCAATGAAGACACTTGCGCGTAAAGCGATTCGTTTTCCATTGTAAGCTGGCTGTTTTTTTCTTCTAAGACATTTAATTCCGTTATCTTAACGCGCGCCGCGCTCAACTCAGCGCCCACGCTGGCTACTCGAACGGCAAGCGCGACTATAATCGCAACCGCTGTAACGGCGCATACGACCGCCGCTGACTTTTTTATAAACGCTGGCGTAACGTCCGTTTTTTCGCTGTCGTCCAAAAAATCCACTTCATCTTTGCGCCTGAAACCGTTACTATCGTAAATAGTTTTCAAAAATCTTGGCGTCTTTAAAACATCGCCTTCGCGCGCTGACGTCTCGTCATGATTAAGCCGCGCGCGCGCCGACGGCGCGGTCATACGAGCGGGAACTATCGTACGCGTCAACGCGGGCGCCTTTGGCGTTTCCGGTCCGGTCGCATGAGCGTCAGACGCGTCAATCTTTGACTTCTCACTGTCCTTGAAGGTTTCAGCGGGTTCGCGTCCGCCTGGAAAATCCGAAAACGCTTCCGTCCGATTAGTTCCTCGCTCTTTATAATTTCGACTATCCTTCAGCGTCGTCTCGACTGGGTTTTCCGTGAAACGCTTTTTTACGACTTTAGAAGTCTTGCTCTTTTTAGCGTCTTCATTATCTTCGGCGAAAACTTCCCAACTTTTTTCTTTATTGGATTTTTTTCTATATAAAGAAAAATTATACAACTTGTCCAAATTTTTTACGTTGTCCTCGCTGTCGTCTTTGTCGTCCTGTGGAACGCTCCGTCCAACAGTTCGCTTTTTATCGGATTTTTCAGCAGACGCGCGCCCTTTGTCCGCGGCGCGTTCGTTAAACAGCTTTCCGACCGCTTTTCTGGACATCTCGTCATTATAGTAATCAAGCGTGTCGCCTATCTTTGACGTTTTATCAAAATTGTCGCTCAAGCGGCATTCCTCCTAAAGCATAGTAAAGCTCAAAACCATCATTATAATATTATAACGTAAAACAATTTATGTCAATTGTAAAATGCTAATTGAACGGAAATGTTAGGGTTTTCAGGTCCTTTAGCGATGATTGTCCCGCGCGGATATATTTCCTGCGCCGCGGCTATAATTAAACGCTATTGAGACAGTAACGCAAACAGTCATCAAAACTATCAAAATAAGGCAAATCTTTCCCGAGCTTGCGTTTCAGCCATATCAAAAGTTCTCAATGAGGTTACATTCTGGAGAATACGGCGGTGGGGACGTAATTTTACGTAAGACTCGTCAAACAATATCTTGATGTTTTTCACTTGCCCTTTCGCCGTCAGGTCGCGTTGCCGTCGGTCGCCATACCGCTCCGTGCATGTCTCCTTCCTCCGCCTTGCCTGACGACGAAATCGCGGCGTGAAATTCCATTAATTTATTGTTTGACGAATCTTTATTGTTTTCAGAAAGCGAAACAGGCCGTTTCTTTCGATGGAAAGCGGCCAAAGCGTTCGTCTATTTCTGACTGGTAAGCGTCAGTATTAATTTTTAGATAAGCTAACGGTTTTTATTCGCTTATAGATGTTTTTCTGATACTGTGTTTTTTATCATAACTCATAGGATTATTTTACCACAATCAGTTACTTCTTCAAGAACATATTACTATAAATAATAGTAAAACAAAGCGTGTTTCATTTTTTTAAGGAGGTGGATATAAAGTTCGCTGAGCGGCAGTATTGAATAATACATATGGAGAGTGATATTGTATATAATGTAAAAAGGATAGGGAGGATTTGAAACGCGTATAGAAGGGGGGAGATTTTTTTAATTGATTGACAAGAGGAAGTTTGAGGACGCTTGCGCGTTTCAATATACTCCGGAGAAAATCTCGGGACTTTTTAATTGCGGAATCGAAGAGCTGGATGAGTTTTGCGAGAAGGAGTATAAATGTGGATTTGAGGCGACATGGAAGATGTTGTCAGGCGATGGGCGGCTTGAGTTTTTGCGGGCGCAATTTTTGCTGGCGGAGAAATCAGCGTCAATGGCTATGTATCTAGACAAGACGCGTTTTGGGGGAAATGAAGAAAAGTTTACTGTGGATGAGGCGGATCTTGTTAAAATTAGAGCTGAGTTAAGACGAAGCCTTAGCGATAAGCAGTATAAATTCTATGTAGCTGACGATAGCCGGATTAATGTGCTTGTAGGGAGCGTGAGGTCAGGAAAGACATGGATCAGTCTGTTGAAGTTCGCTTATATGATTTTTACGAGTCCGGAAGATTATGAGTTTCTTATGGCCGGGAAGACTATTACTACTTTAAAGCGGAATTGCTTCAGTATACTGGACAGGTTGGCGGGGGAAAAATTCGTTTATAACTCATCTTGTAAAGAAGGGAGACTCTATGGGCGTAAAATTTATTTTGAGGGGGCGGCGGATAGACGCGCTGAAAGTAAGATACGCGGTATGACGCTTGGGGGAGCGTATGTGGACGAGCTTACACAGGTTCCTAAAGATTTTTATAACATGCTTTTGTCTCGGTTGAGCTTGCCGCAAGCCAGGTTTTTCGCGACGACTAATCCGGATAGTCCGGCTCATTACGTTAAAAGGGATATCGTGGATAATAGGAGTATAGATTTGACTGTATGGAATTTTAGTTTGGACGATAATGTTTTTTTGGACAAGGAGTACGTTGCGCAAGTTAAAAGGGAGTATTCAGGGGTCTTTTACGCGCGTTACGTTCTGGGAGAATGGAAAAACGCGGAAGGGCTTATATATGATATGTTTGACGCCGACAAACATGTTTGTCCTACTGTTGAGAGAAATTATGAGAAGTATTACGCGGCGTGCGACTATGGGACTCAGAACCCGACGGTATTTGGATTGTGGGGATTATACGGCGAAATTTGGTATAAAGTTAAGGAGTACCATTATTCGGGCAGGGAAAGCGGCGTTCAAAAAACCGACGGCCAGTTCGCCGACGATTTGACGGAGTTTTTGGGGCGAAAGCCGATTACGGCGGTTATAATCGATCCGTCGGCCGCCAGTTTTATAGCGGAGGTTAAAAGCAGAGGGATTAACGCTATTAAAGCGAATAACGACGTTTTAGACGGCGTAAGGCTGACAGCTAAGCTGCTTGAGAGGAGAGAAATTTTGTTTAATGATTGCTGCGTTAAAACTATAGAGGAGTTCGGAACGTATTGTTGGCAGGACGGGGCGGACGGCGATAGGCCGGTTAAGGAAAATGATCACCATATGGACGAGACAAGATATTTTTGCGTTAAAGTTTTGGGAGGAAAGGGAAAGATGAGGTTTTTATAGGCTTAATGCCGATGCTTTGCATTCGGGTCGATTGAGGGGTGGGATAATGAGAGATAAAAATAAGCGCGAACATGATGAAGAAGTTATGAAGCTGACGGAAAATACGCTTGCGGCGTGGCGCGGAAGCGTCAAAAGGCGTGAGATGGAAGACGCGCGGCAATATTATTTGGCGCGAAACATGGGGATACGCCGTAAGAGGCGGGCGTATCGCGATGATAACGGAGATATGGCGATGAATGACACGCTTTCTAACGCGCGTATCGCTTCCGCGTTTGTCAGGGTCAGTGTGGAACAGAAAAAGAATTATGGGTTCGCGCGTCCGTTCTTATTGGAAACGACAGGACATTCAGGAGAGGATCTTAATTTTTACAACGACGCGTGGAACCGGTTTTTAGACGGCGGGGCAAGAGCCGCTATTGAGCGCATAGCCGGAAACGCGATTTTATATGGGATAGGGTGGGGGGTTCCTTATATTGAGGCAGGTGAGTTGAGGTTGCTGTCCGTTTGCCCGGAAAAGGTTTATCCGGTGTGGAATGACGCGGAGCATACGTCGTTGGAGTTCGTTGTAAGGGAATATTCGTCGGAGCGTTTTGGCGAAGAGGGCGTACATAAGGTGGAGTTTTGGGACGCGGATACGGCCGCGTTTTTTGTTTGGGAAAACGGTCTGTCGCCTGACGTCGGAAAAGAGATGGAATTGGGGATTGAAGGTTGTGCGGGACATATATCCGTAGGCGGAGAACGGATTGGATGGGGAGTGACGCCCTTTGCGGCGTTTAAGGGCAATGATGATGAATTGCCCGTCTTGAGCGTATCGAGGTCTTATATAGATGAGTACGACGCGTTAATAAGCAAGGCGGCGGATACGTTAGAGGATGATATGGACGCGGTGTTGTTGTTGAAGGGCGTTTCGCCGGATATGGGTTCTCTCAGAGAGACGCGTGAGAGGATCAAAAACAGCGGCATAGCGGCGGTGGATACGGACGGCGATGCCAGATACATTAAAAATAATCCGGATATTTTGGCCGCGCGACAGTATTTGGATTTACTGTCTAAGGATATTAAGCAGTTTAACGCGATCATTGACACGATGGACGCCAAATTCGGAACCAACAACAGCGGCGAGGCTTTGAAAATGATGTACCAGGATTTGGATATATATCTAAATGGCCTCGAGTCAAAATTCAGGGAATTTATGAGAGGGTTAAAATGGTTTTTTGACCGATGGCTTCAGATGAAGAAAGGAGGGTTTGAGCGGTGGCGCGAATTCGGCGTGAATGTTACGCTGGACCGCGACATGATGGTGAACGAGAGTTCTCTTATTGAGAACGTCGTAAGATTGAACGGGCTTGTGAGTCAGGAGACTTTAGATGGCTACAATCCCGCTGTCATTAGTCACAAAACGGAACGGGCGAGACGTAAAAAAGAACGAGAAAACGGAGGGGATAACGTTGGATATTGAAAATGAATCGGCGGAAGATGTTATGATCGAGGAAGAAAATGACGGACAAGCGGATTATAGCAGAGAGATCGACAGATTGAATGATGAAGTAGCCAGGCTCGAAGCGAAGATTCTGGATAATGAATATGCTTTTCGCGTGGTGGAGGAGATGCTTGGGGAAAGTCGCGAGGATATTTTTTATATAGCCAAAATGGCGAAAGGGGTCGCCGCTGATGGCGCGCCGATTGAAGAGGCGGTGAAAGCCGTGGTAAGGCTCGTCGGTGAGAATATAAAAAAAAGCGACGAATGGAGGGGCGTTAGCAGCGTTAAGCCGGAAACGCCAAACAGTTTGCCTGAAAAAAGTCCGTTCGAGTTCGGCGGAAATTTCAATTTGACGGAGCAAGGCAAAATATTTATGGAAAATCCAAAGGCCGCCAAAGGTTTTTTTAAGTTTGGACGCAAGGATTGAAAGCCGCGAATGCTGGGCGTTGTATTCGCGTCATTCGTAAAACCGCCGGACGGGTCCGTTTTTTCACCGAGATAAAAAAGGGGATCGCTTGGCGATAAAAAAATAACTAGGAGATGGTTTAAATGGCGTTAACAAGAATTCAAAATGTGATTCAGCCTGACGTTTTTGATGAGTACACCATTAGGCGCACTATGGAGCTGTCGGAGATTATAACGAGCGGCATAGCGAAAAACGATCCGCAGTTCGACAAGCTGGCGAGCGGCGCGAATACGCTGATTAACATGCCGTATTGGGAAGATTTAGCCGGTGAGCCGGAGGTCATGAACGATACCGGCGTTACTGTGCCTAGCGCTATAACGGCAAGCAGAGACGTGGCCCGTAAGCTGGCGTTTACTAAATCTTACGGGGCTAACGCGCTGGCGTCAATGCTTTCCGGGAGCGATCCAATGAGGGCTGTAGCGGATTTGTTCGCGGAATATTGGGCGAGACAGTATCAGAAGATGCTGCTGGCGACGTTGGAGGGGGTCTTCAACTCTGACTCCATGAGCGAGAAAATCTTGGATATTTCGCAGGAGAGCGGAACGGCGGCTTATATTAACGGCAATACATTTTTAGACGCGTTGCAGCTTATGGGCGACGCGAAGGGGCAGTTAGTGGGCGTTATGATGAACTCTTACGTTGAGACGGCTTTGGCTAAAAACGATCTTATCGAATTTGTGAAGGATTCGGAGGCGGCGCCGCGTGTGCCGCGGTTTATGGACAAGCGCGTTATTGTGGATGACTCTATGCCGTTTGACACTGAGACCGGCGTCGGGACAGCGTATTTGTTTGGTGAGGGCGCTATAGCGTGGGGCAACGGGTCGCATCCGAGCGTGCTTCAGACGGAAACTGTCCGCGAGGGCATGTCTTTAGCGGGAGAGGATGTGCTCGTGAACAGACGGATGCCGGTTTTGCATCCGCGCGGCGTGAAGTGGACGGAGGAGTCTGTGACGGGAGTTTATCCGACGATAAGCGAGCTTAAAGACGGCGATAATTGGGAGATGGCGTTTGAGCCTAAAGCGGTAAGGATCGTGAAGTTCGCGTTTAAGATAGCGTAGGCGGCGGGATATGATTAAACGAGATGAAATTTATCAGATTGCGGCAAAGCTAGCGGGCGATGAAACCGATGACGCGATATTTATTTTGACGGATATGGTTATTGAGTCAGTGAAAAATTATTGCAACTTAAAAAGATTGCCGGATGAGCTTGTTTATGTCGTGGCAAACGTCAGCGCGGAGCTTTATAAGGATATGCGCAATTCGACGACAGGGCGTATGCGGAGCGTATCGGAGGACGGAAGGAACGTGACGTTTTCTGAAAGCGGGGCGGAGGCGAGAGCGCGCATTGAGAACAGGATAGGGAACATGAAGGAGATTTCAAGATTTAGGAGACTTTACAGGATGAGTTGAGAGAGAGGTGTGAGTTACGGGCAAACTAATATTTTCTGAGATGTCTGATATTATAAGCGCGTGGATGGATACGGACGAGATGGATGTCTACAGGAATGAAAAGGAAGAGAGGGAAGGCGCGCCGCCGATTATGACAAAAGTGAAGATATTAAAAGACGCGCCGTGCCACATATCATTTTCAAGAGCGGATTCAGCCGATGTCGGAAGTGAAAGACAGACCGCTAAAGGCGTTGTGATAATTAACTGCGTAAGGGGTATGGACATAAGAAATGGAGATTTCGTTACCGCGCGAAGGTTGGGGGAGAATGGAACGACGCTGGCTGTTTATGACGGGATTATTGGTAAGCCGAATGTGTCGGCGTCGAGGAAATCAGCCAGGCTTGAAGTGAGGTGAGGCGTATGAGAGTGGGGACGTTTGGATTTGATTTCAGTCGTTACGCGGCTAAACTGGCCGAAAGAGAACTGGCGGCTCGAAAGGACATGGCGACCTCCGTCTCTGGAGTGAAAGGCGTGGTTGGCGCGAAAAGGCGTGAAACGTCAGTTGAGGATGATATAAAAAAGGCCCGTGTCAGGTGGACTGGCGCGGTAAGGCTGGTTTTAGGGTTCAGCGAGTTTGCGAGACGTTTTATGGTTGCGGAAGCGGCGCGCGTCGTTGCGGCGGCGGCGAGGAGAACGCCGGTCGTTACGGGTCGGTTGTCCAAAGCGTGGTCGATAGGCGGTACACACAGGGCCGGATTTAAATATGAAACGGATATTTTGAATAGCGTGGAATATGCTTCGGCGGTGGAGTATGGAGCGAGAAAACGCGATGGAAGGTGGCGGAACGGGCGCTTTATGCTTGCAAACGCTATCGAGGAGGAGGCGCGTTTATGTAAGAGGCGGTTTGACGCTGAATTCAAACGGTATTCAGGATGAATTGAATTTGAAAGATGACGGCGCTTGGAGGATTCTCGGTATCGAGCTGTTAAGGCTGTCCGGCTTAAATTCGGAAAGAGGTGGCGTTTATAGAGATAAGGGGAGAAACGTTAAGACTTGGGATTTTTATGAAGCTGCTGGAGCTATTTCCGTCGGCGGCTATATACGACGAAGCGTTGACTGACGCGGAATATCCGCATTTTTTTATTTATGTGGCGGGTATGGGGATTGAGGAAGATAATTTTGGCCGGCGGTTTTTAAATTTTCTTGTAGATATTACGTATAGAGAGACGGAACGGCCGGAAATGGAAAGTGACGCGCAGAATAAACTTGATGGCGTCGGTCTTGAGATGCTGGAAAAATTTGAGTCTTTTGAGCGCGAGGGAGAGATATTCCGTGTGAGAGACGCGAGAGCCGAAAAAGCCGACGGGGCTTTGCATTTTTTGTTCAGTGTCAGGCGTAGGGTGAGAAAAGCGTCGCCGCATGTTGATAAGCAGATGATTTTGTATGAAAAAAGTGATATGACGCAATGATTGAGGGGTGAATGATTATTAGCGGAGGAAATTGGACGACGCAAAATAAAACGCGTCCTGGGGCGTATATGAATTTCGTTTCAGCGACGCGTCCGCAAACTGTCATGTCGGACAGGGGAGTGGGTATACTGCCTATGATTTTATCATGGGGAGCGGAACACGAAATTATAACGGTTTTAAGCGAGGAGATCACGAATGGTAAAAGTTTGGCGAAAGTAGGCGTCACAGCGTTTGACGAACAAGGTAAAACGCTTACTCTTATGCTTTCGAATTGCTATAAGGCGCTTGTGTATAGGTTGAACTCAGGAGGCGAGCGGGCGACGGCGGCCTTTGGGACTCTTGCGGCGAAAGCCAAATACCCCGGCGTATTTGGGAATTATATCCAGATAGCGATTGTCGCGACTAAAGGAGGGCGTTTCGATGTTAAGACTTATACGGACGGGACGCTGCGGGATAGTCAAAATATAGCGGAGATTGCGGAACTGAACGACAACGATTTCGTTGAATTTTCAGGGTATGGCGCGCTGACGGAATACGCGGGGAAACGACTGTCAGGTGGAACGGACGGTGAGACGGCTAACGAGTCTTATACGGAATTTTTTAATTTGGCGGGTTTGGAACGTTGGCAGACTATGGCTATTCCTATTGCGGCGGGAGGAGAAACGCCGAGCGGGGCTTATAAATTGGACGCGCCGCAGGGGCTTATATTAAACGGGAATGAGTTAACGTGGAACGCTGTGAGCGGAGCGGAAGAGTATCAAGTTTACGCGAACGGAGCCATGCTGGGCGTGGCCGTCGAAGCCGAGTATGATCTTTCGAATGTGGCGCAAGGGAGTTATCTTTTAACTGTAAAAGCGATGGGTAACGGCGTTATGATGTCGAATAGCGATCTGAGCGCGGCGTTAAGCTTTGTAAAAGCCGTTGGATTGACGCAATTGCCGGCGCCGACGGGAGTCTCGGCGAACAATGCGAGTAAGACGGTGACGTGGAGCGCGGTAGCTAACGCGACGGGTTATGAGGTATATGCGAATGGGGCGCCGCTGTGGACGGGCGCGGGCGTTTTGTGCTCCGCATCGGGATTGACGCAGCCGGGCGTTTACGCGATCGCCGTTAAGGCTAAAGGCGATGGCGCGACGTACGGCGACAGCTCGTTAAGCGCCGCGGTTCAGTTGACGGTGGCGGTGCCTTTGCTGGCGCCTGCGGGAGTAGCTTTAAATGGGACTATGTTGACTTGGAACGTTGTAGCGAACGCTTCAGGATACAGCGTACGCGACAATGAGACGCAAATCGGGACGGCGACTGGAGCGTCGTATGATCTTCAGGAGATTACGGCGGTTGGAACGCACGCTATCACCATTACAGCTAACGGGGATGGGATTACAAGATTAGACAGCGCGCCGAGTCTTGCGGTTAATTACATTGTGCCGGGCTATGAGGGAACGATTTTGAACAGCGCCGGGGAGACGATGGTTGTCGTAAGTGATCCGTCCTCGTTGCAATTTGTTGAAGCTATCGTATCGACCGGGGCGAACGTGGGTCGAATCAGCCCGTATGCGTCGAATCCAGCCGCTTTTGGACGCGCGGCGGCTAATAATATGGTTTTGGCGGTGAACGGCGGTGAAACTGTAAGCTTGTCAGGGAATACGCCAAACGGTCTTTATTATACGTTCGCGGAGTTTAGTTCAGCGCCTGTCGGGCAAAGTTCGTTGACAGTCGGGGGAGTAGGCGCCGGAGTATGGTTTTCTGACGCCAGGGCGCTGAGACCCGAAAGCAAGTATATTATTTTCGGATTTAAGAATGGTGACGGCAACGTAAGTTTTACTCAAAGTGCGATGGAGGTTCTGGGTTCGTATATCGTTATAAGCCAGAGTTAAGTTTTGAAGTTGGGCGGTTTATTCGTGTGTCATGGGTTCGAGGGGGGGGCGGGCTTGGCGAGGAACGGAGCGTGGCGAAAGACCGACGTGGGTTTTTACGGAGGTCTTGAGCGGAGCGTAGTTCTGAAGCTAGACCGCCCCCCCCTCGTCCGCGCGAAGCGCGGCGCGGTATTTTAGGAAGCTCCAAATAATAATCCGTATTGAATAAAATAAAAAAAAGCGCGATAATAAAAAAAAGGTGTAT
>JAISER010000090.1 GCA_031263985.1 Clostridiales bacterium
CAAAGAATGGAGACGAAATTGTCGCGCCATTTTCCTTTAGCGGTTCTATGAACGGCGACCTATTTGAAGGTTGGCTGGAGCATGTTTTTGTTCCAGCGCTCAAAAATCCATCAAAAAGCGTACCCATTATTGATAACGCGTCCTACCACCGAAAAAACGCAATTTAAGATATAGCTGATGAATATAAATTTAGGGGAATATTCCTCCCGCCCTATTCTCCCGATTTAAATCCCATTGAAAAATTTTGGGCAAATGTCAAGCGTAGATTACGATTGCATATGCATAAGTTCGACACTTTTTAAGATGCCCTGTCTCACGCTTTCAATTAGCCTTGACTATAGAGCGGTTGCCAACGCTCGAACCTCCTTGATGTCAAAGGGAATATGACCGAAACGCTTCTTGTCGAACGAGACCCTCGACTTCTGGATGACGTCGGCAAGCTCTTTCGACCAGGCGTTCTTTCTTAACATCACGATGTTCATCTCCATTGTGCTCATTTTCTCACCTCTTCTGGCTTGTATTGAGTCCCATATGTTCATTCTAACTTACATAACGATGATTATTAATAAATATATTATCGTTTGAGCAAGAAATATTTTAAGCTCTATAATTTGGCGCTATACTGTAAAAGTGGAGGTGTTCCGATGGACAACGCATTATTTTCAAGTATACTGCGTGAACTCATAACTGCTCGCGGGATGAGCCGGAAATGGCTTACGGGTGAGGCCGGCACGACCGAAGCGACAATCTCTCGCTACATCGCTGGAAAAAACCAATCAGAAATAAACATCGTTGTAAGAATCGCGAAAGCTCTCCGTGTCTCTGTGGATTATCTCTGCGGCTTAACTGATAGTCCGACTCCCAAAGAGTCTCTTGGCGCGGAGTTCCATTTGCTCATGCGCTGTTATGACTGTTCGGACTCGCACGACAAAAAGACTCTGTGGACAATACTTGAGCGGTAGATGACCTCCGAAGAAAAAGAGAGGCCGCTCAGTTCGAGCTTTACATCGGATAAGATCACATTGGCAGGAGATCAAGGTCGTTTACCTTGTGTACCATGAGGACTGAAGGATTGAGAATATGCCGAAACGAAAACCGCAGAAGAAATCACCCATACCGTACAACATATTGAGCGACAAGGCCGCAATTTATGTCCGGGTCTCGACCCATTGGCGGATAGACAAGGACAGCCTCCCGGTTCAGCGCTAGGAACTCATTAACTGCTGCAAGTACGCTCTAAATCTCGACAACTTTGTCTCGACAACTTTGAAATCTTTGAGGATGCCGGCTATTCGACCAAAAACACCGAACGGCCGGCACAGCGGATGATGAGGCTCCGCTCCGGGGAGTTCTCGCATCTTGTCGTTTGGAAGATAGACCGTATAAGCCGCAATCTCATAGATTTTGCGACGATGTACGAGGCAAAGAGCGGGGGAGCGCCGGGCATGATTTAAGCCTAAATCGGAGTGGGTGATGGTCGAGGACCGCCATGAGCCGCTGATTGACCGTGAGCAATGGGAGAGGTGGCGTCAACTCTAACGCGTAACAGACGGATTGATGAGGGCTTTGATAGCTACAATCGCAAGAACTTACATATCTTTGCCGGCCTGATACGCTGCGGGGAGTGCGGGTCACGCATGACAGATCAACACGACCGAGAACGCGGCGATGGGTGGAGGCCTTCGCTCTACTTTCGCTCAAACCGCCGCCGGTTCACCACTTGCACAAACAAATCCGCGACCGATGTATCGCTCGGCCTGTTCGTATTCAACTTCTTGGCTAACATGATTAAAGCCGCTAAGAGCTTCGGCGTTACAACTGGCGTTGAGACACTCGAGAAGAAGCTCATGCGCGGCGCTGTCCGAAGCGGAGCGCATCGAGGGCGTGGGCTTGGGAAATGTTCGACATCATGCGCCGGGCAAAAGTCCTTGACGCGCCTGGTGCGAATACCGCTTGCGCGACCACGATTCTACGACTGTCAGAAACAGCGAATTTCACTGGTGCAACAGGGGCTAGCGGCTCAAACTGTATCGACTATCTCACCAAAGCGCGCGGCTACGGCTTTGTTGAAGCGGTTCAGTCGCTTGTCGGCGCGAGCGCTCAGACGTATTCGACGACATTGGAGGAAAAACCGCGCGCATTCTTTTTGTCAGTTCATAATGCCGACAACGGCAAAATAATCGCCTATTTACAGCGGCGCGCGATTGCCCTGCCGTTGATTCGCGCCTATCATTGAGCGCGATCGACTTTACGAGGATATTCTGTACAATTTTAAGAGTTTTACAGATAGCCTATCATAAAATACAGTAAGAAAAAATGTTTACAATAATTTCACAATACATTCACAGTATGTTCACATTTAGGGTCTATAACTTTTCCGCGTTGTTTTATTTTAGTAATTGTGGAGGTTAGTATTATGTCAAGTGTCCCAGAATTTGCAAGGTTAAGCAAAGCGTTCATAGAAAATCAAGAAAGGGCGACTGTTGCTTATCGTAACTTATTGCAATCGTTCAGCTCAAGTGAAATACTGATTGAGACCGATTACCCAGAGTTTTATGGTGGCGCCTACATAGAATAAGAGTGGAAATTTGGTCATCTATGTGGCAGGTGACATTGATGTTGGCAAAAGCGAGTACATTGAGAGAACAAGAAATGAAAATGTAATTATTAAAACTTGTAAGTATTCATTCAGAAAATTTACAGAAACAATGAATTTGCTTAATGCGTTCAAGGAGAACAAATCCAACAATGCAATTGCAAAGAATTTCAATGCCTATGCGCTTATGGATGCTGAGAATTGTGTAGTTGTAGAACTAGACGATTTTTCACAAAACAAAATCACCGAATTTAGAGAAAGCGTATTTTCCGATCCTTGTGTTGAATTTACGACATCAAGAGGCAAATTGGTAGATGATATTAATGTAAATCCCGGTAATAGCATTAGCGCGAACGGAGGCGGTGGTTCCGTAGGATACAGGGTGAAGCGTTCTAATGTGGAGGGCGTCCTAACAGCGGGACACGCTGCCAATTCGACAGCTTCAGGTTCAAATGATGTGAAAATGAGCAATACTGTTTTTGCACAATGCACAAGCCGGCGGCAGTCTGGTTCAGTAGACGCTGCTTTCTGCGCAATAACAAATACTTCATATACTCCAACAAATACTTTAAATGGAGGTACGCTTTCAACTACAATATGATTCACCAAGTGTTGGAACGACTGTAAATATGTATGGGGCGGCATCGGGTTTGGTAAATGGCGTAGTCATTTCCACAAATGCTTCGGGCGCTTTTAGCGGAATAAACTTTACAAACCTAACTTCCGCCAATTATACTCGCGCTGGCGGGGATAGCGGCGCGGTAGTTTACACGGATTATTCGGCTACAAGCACGAGGAACACCTGTGGCGCTCATAAGGGTGGAAATGACACAACATCGTATTTTTGCAAAGCGAGCTTAATCAATACTGCATTGTCAACATCGCGTTATTGATATCTGATGAGTAAGCGCGTTATGAAGCGGTTTGTTTTCATAGTGATTTTGCTTTTGGGTGGCATTAGCGTACTATGTGTTTGTCACGAGAAAGGCGCATTTGATGTTGGCACTGAAAATCAGAGGTTGGAGGCTGAAGTAATTTATAATGAAAGCGGCATACCGCATCTCGCCGATGGCGAAGCGGGAAAGGGCATAATTGAAACGCCTAGTGAATATTGGGTCAAAAACGGCTATCCTGACAACATCGCATTCGCTTACGAAGCGGGTGGCGAAAAACTTGAAGATGGAGTTTCGCTTACATACTGGGAAATTGGTGTTGTTGGCGGAGGTAAAGCGGAAAAAAAGCTATTCTTGATTTGGTATCGCCTAATTGTCGCATTTCATTCATAAATTGCACTTTTCCTTATAAACAACGTGAGTTGGCGCTAAATAAAATCAATGCAAACTATGCTGATAAGGTTCTCAATGTTCAATTAGCCTTGAATTCTGAAGCTGTGTTGGTAGAAGTTAAAAAAGAGTTTGAGGAAGAATGCGCAAAAGAGTTTTTCGCGCAATATGGCGCGCTAGTTCTGGTGATTAACGATACGATTGCTGTTGACGATACGTTCTAATGAAATACGGTTAATGCTAGATGTCAGTCTTTCTGACGCTTACGCATAAAGAAATATGGGAAACGCCGAAACTTGATCTTCAAGGTTTCGGCGTTTTTTATTTTCCCCTCAGAAAATAGTCGTCTCTTTCCGAACCCAGTTAAAAAATCGCATAAAGCGATTGATAATGCGCTGGGTTACCACTAATTTCGCATATGCGGAGCGGAGGATTTTCAACTAACGCTGGAAAGAACCAAATAGTCCTTGACAAAACAGTCCGAACCGTTTGTAGCAAGGGCTTACGGGGCTGTTTTACGCTCACTCAAATCTGTTATAGTATCAGCATCGCATCCCCGAAACTAAAAAACCTATAACGTCTCTTAATGGCGTCCTCGTATGCGCTGAGCGCGTTCTCACGCCCCGCGAACGCCGAAACAAGCATTATCAGCGTGGATTCCGGCAGGTGAAAGTTCGTTGTCAGGCCATCCGTAATTTTAAATTCATAACCGGGGTATATAAATATATCAGTCGTTCCGACGCCGGGTCTAACGCGTCCAAGTTCGTCGGCGGCGGATTCTATGGCGCGGCAGCTTGTCGTTCCCACAGCTATCGCGCGCCCGCTTCTTCCGTTTATGATATCCGCGTTTAGCCGCGATATCTCATACCATTCCTCGTGCATATGATGGTCGAATATATTTTCGGTCTTTACCGGCCGAAACGTTCCAAGGCCGACATGAAGCGTGATTTCGGCGATGTTCGCGCCTTTTTGACGGATATCATCCAGTATTTTGCGCGTGAAATGAAATCCGGCGGTAGGCGCCGCGACCGACCCCGCGTTTTTGGCGTAAACCGTCTGATATCTGCTCTTATCCTCTAGTTTTCGCTTTATATACGGAGGAAGAGGCATTTCCCCAAGCTTGTCCAAGATCGCCTCGAAAATTCCTTGATAAAAAAAGCGAACGACGCGTTTGCCGTCTTCCGTGACAGACTCCGCGCGTGCGGTAAGAATATCTCCGAACACTGCCGAATCACCCTGTTTGAGCCGTTTCCCCGGCTTTACAAGCGTTTCCCATATGTCGTCTTTAAGCTGTTTTAAAAGGAAAATCTCAACATTAGCGCCCGTTTTCGCGCTTTTCCCCAGAAGTCGCGCCGGAATGACCTTTGTGTCGTTTATTATAAGACAGTCACCAGGTTTTATATATTCGACAATGTTTGAAAATGTCGTATGATATGTTTCGTTTCTAGCCTTGTCCAAAACGAGAAGCCGGGAGGCGTCGCGTTCGGGCGTCGGCGTTTGGGCGATAAGCTCCTTTGGCAGTTCAAAATGGAAGTCTGATTTTTTCAATAAAAAACATCGCCGATCCGTTTGTAGTTTGACGCTCGCGTAAGCGTTAAGCGAAAAATCGTCTTTTTCACCGGGCCGCGAATATGGCCCAAGCGGCGACATCGCGCCTTATCAGCGCGAAACGCGGCCGTTAAGTTTTCGGGATGTCCGCGCGCGCCACGCCGAATCGCGCCCTCCGCAATAGTCTTTTCGACCAACGCTTATGGTAAATCGCCGGGGCTATATAATATATTCGACAACGCTTTAAAGAGCTTGTTTCTTGCCTCTTTTCGGATCATTTTACGTCATATTTTATCAGCGTTCATCCGCGTATATTCTTTGAATGCGAGGTATTCGCGCTGGGCAAAAAAACGAGTGCGAAAATCCGCCGAAAGCGAGATCTCGAACAGGCTCTCAAAGCGGAGTCTAGTCTATGTCGATCAAAAAATATCGCCAATCCGTTTATAATTCGGCGTTCGCATAAGCGTTAAGCGAAAGATCATCCGTTTCGCCCAGCCGTAAATACGCCCGAGCGGCGACCATCGCGCCGTTATCAGCGCAAAACTCAGTCGCCGGAGCGTTAAACTCCACGCCATTTTTCGCGCATTCTCGCGCCATTTTCGCGCGCAGCGCTGAGTTGCACGCCACGCCGCCCGCCAACGCCACTTTTTTTACGCCCGCGTAAGCGCGCGCCGCCATAGTTTTTTCAACCAGAACGTCTACGACCGCTTTTTGAAATGAAGCCGCGACATCAGCTTTATTCAGGTTCGCGTGGTTGTTAATATAATTAACGACAGCGGATTTAACGCCGCTAAAGCTGAAGTCAAAGCCGTCTACCTTCGCTTTTGGGAAACCGACGGCGTTCTCATTCCCCAATTTGGCCAAAGCGTCTATAGCCGGTCCTCCCGGATAGCCTAGTCCAAGCGCGCGCGCCGTTTTGTCAAAGCACTCGCCAGCCGCGTCGTCGCGCGTCTTACCAAGAGATATATACTCTCCGCGTTCCGTCGCGAGCGCGACGTTGGTGTGACCGCCGGAGACAACCAGACATATAAAGGGCGGTTCTATGCCGTTTCCAATGTAATTGGCGCAGATGTGCGCCTCTATATGATGCGCGCCTATAAGCGGTTTTTTGATGGCGAACGCGAGACCTTTGGCGTAAGACAGCCCTATGAGCAAGGAACCGGTCAGTCCAGGTCTGTTCGTTACCGCCACAGCGCTTAAATCCTCAAACGAGGCGCCAGCTTCGCGCATGGCCAGCGTCACAACGCCGTCTATCGCCTCAATATGCCGTCTTGACGCTATTTCCGGCACTATTCCGCCGAATTTGGCGTGATCGGTTTGCGACGCGATGATATTCGACAGCGCGACGCGGCCATCTTTTACGACGGCCGCCGCCGTGTCGTCGCACGAAGTCTCTATGCCCAGAATGATCATTCGGCGCCTTCGCTTAGCGCGTCATTCAAATATCTGCGCAGCGTGTCTTCGCTAATCTCTTTGTCAACGCGACGAATTACGCGGCCGCGCTCGTCTATAAACACGCTTGTAGGTATGTTCGTTAAACCATAAATATCCACGGCGCTTTCGCTCATATCGAAATAGACCGGAAACGTAAAGCCGTTTTCCGCTATATAACTTTCGGCTTTTTCCCGCGTCTCTTTGTTATTCTCCGAATTGATCAAGTCTAACATAACGAAATTAAAATCGCCGCCCTTTTCCAAATACACGCTTTCAAAAATGGGCATTTCGCCCGCGCAATCCGGACACCAGCTCGCCCAAAAATTCAAAAGCGTCGGTTTGCCTCGAAAATCCTCCAGCGAAACGGCGGCGCCATCCGAGTCAAAAATCGTCAGCGATGGCGCAAGAGTATAAGTTTGCGCGATCTCATCATCGTTTTGCAATGCGTCAGCGTTATTTTGAGTCGCTTCGTTTTGCGTTTCCGCGTTCCGTGAGACGTCCTCTTCGTTCGCTGAAGCGTCTTCGCCGTTTTGATAGTTCACGGCGTTATCCGCGCCGCACGCGCCTAGCCAAACGGCCAGCGCCATCATAGTCACGGCGGCTGACAATCGTGTTTTCATATAGAATTCCTCCGTTCCGCCGCCGTCGCCGGCGGCATAGATAATTAATGAAATGAGGGGGAAGAGCCGCGCGACGCCTTGTCGCTTTTGACGCGGGCGGGCTATTACGGAGGCGTGCGGAGCCGAGGTCATTTTCACGCCAGGTTCCCGTTTGGTTTTTTTCGCTCATTGAAGTCGCATTGAAATTATATCATTGCGCCGGACGCAATGGAAGAAAAATTTATTACAAAAAATCCTTGCCCGGGTTGACTATGTTAAAACTTATTTCGGCATAAAGAAACGGCTTTTTTTAAAACGGCGAAACGGGACGGGCCCCTAGTTTTATATCCTCCGATATCAGCGTTAAAAAATTCCGTTCACTACAAAAAATGAACTGTTCGTTACATATCCATTGACTGGCTTATATAGGTTTGTTATATTGCAACGGACGGAGCGAGGGAAGAGCGAAGTCGGATGGCGCGGCGCCAGGTGACGTTTAACGATTCGTAAGTATTGGACCTGGGTGGGACAACGGACGTTGCCAACGGCTTTAAGGATTAGGGCCGCGAATTGTCGCTAGGGGAATTGACGCGCGCCAGGGCGAAGGCGTCGCTTAAAAGTCAATTGACAATTCCATCGCGGAGCTTCTTTCCCTCGCGACGCGATTGTTCGGCGTCCGGCGATTCGCTGGCGGCCGCGCGGAACGTTAATGGTGAGCGCCATGCGTAAGCGGTTCCGCGCGCGTTTGGTTCGTTAACGTTTAGACGCGAGCCGATGAACGGAGGTTGAACCGAAACGCGATAGTTTACTTATACTGAACTAAGTTTGAAACATAGTCAAACAGGGTGAGGGTTTTTCGCGTTGAGTTCGCGACGCGTCGATTGACGCTTACAATATAAACGATTAAATGAGAAGCCGCGCGAGTTATCGTATGCGCGACGGTTTTTAAACGTTCGGCGAACAGCGGCGGGCGGCGCGTCGCTTTGAGAGGGGGTGATATAAAGACCGTGATTTTAAATTTTAATTACAACAACGCCATTAGACAGGCAAGTCAGATTGAGTCCGTCGCGGGCGAGTTGCGCGGTCTTGCGAACAACCGCCTCAGCGGCGCGCTTGGCTCGGTGAACGCCGCGTGGGACGGTGAGGCGTCAAAATTGTTCCTCAACCACGGCGAAGAAACGAAGCGGCGTATACTTATGAGGTCGGAGGAACTGGCGGAAATCGCGCGACGCATCCGTAGAGCGGCGAGCGTTATCAGGGAAACTGAAGAACGCGCCGAACGCGAAATAAAGTAAATCGCTTGAGGCGTCGAACATTCGACGAAACGGCTCATTAGCCGTCGATAGGCATATTCAAAAATGGCGCGCGTTTTTTAGGAAGCGGAAAAACGGCGCTGGAAGCGAAATGAGCGAACGTCGCGGCGAGAGCTTATGTCCGCGAAAGTATTGACGCGGAAACGGCGCGTATCCTTTAGAAGCGGAGGATCGCGCCGGACGCGAAACGAGCGAGCGTTACGGCGGGAGCTTATGTCCGCGAAAATGTCAGCGCGGAAACGGCGTATATTTTTAGGAAGCGAAAAATGACGCCGGACGTGAGACAACGCGGATTCGGAGATAATAATGGCGACGCCTTGCGGCGCGCCGAATGTCTATGTTTTTACGGCTAATGAGCGACTCGCAGTTTGAAGGCGGCATACAGGCGCCGCGCTATGCCGCCTTCAAACTGTAATATCCGAACTGTTTAAAAAAATATAAATAATATAAATCAGGGGTGATTATACGATGGCTGCGCAAGGCACTGAAGTAATGACGAGCAAATTAAGAGAGACGGCGAATGAGCTGACGAACTATATCGCTCAATACAACGCGAAAATAGAAAAATTATATCAAATAGGCGCGGAAATAGACAATATGTGGGATGGCAACGCTAGCGAAAAATTTATGACGTCGTTACACGGCGAGCGTGATAAATTCAACGCTCTCGCAAAAACGATCTCTCGTTACGCCGAGGTTTTGGAGCAGGAAGCTAAAACATATGAAAAGGCTGAGTCTGACGCTATAAACGTCGTTTCAAGGAGATAATTCGAAAATCAAAACAAATAAGTTTGAGGAGGTTTTGTAAAAATGAGCGCTATAGCGTTACGCGTAAAACCGGACGTATTGATCAATAAATCCGATGAGTGCGACTGCCTGATAAAAGAGATCAGGGATTTAATGGATAAAATAAAAAACGCGATAGATTCTTTGCGATGTTCGTGGATAAGCGAAGCTTCGGATGCGTTTTTAAGGATGTACATGAGTCTGTACGTGAGTATTCTTGAAATAATAATCGAGACAATCATGAAACGGACCGTACAAAATTTAAGGGAATCAGCGCAGTTGTATATTACGGCTGAGAAGACGGCGACATCCGCCGCGGAGGGATTGCCGACGGATGGAGTGACTTGCTGAAGGTAGTCTATCATGGCGTATGTAAAATGGAACGTCAATAAGCTTGGAAAGGCTAACGAAGAGCTGCGGGAAACGCTGTCGCGCCTTGAGGTGCTGTCGGATAATATAAGCGAAATAGCCGAGCGATTTGACCCGCGGCTCTTAGGCGACGACGAGATTAAACGCGCTCTGCGCGCCGCGGCGAAGCGCGCGAACGAAGACGCGTACAGACTGCGCTATGAGCGCGACGCGCTCAGCGAAGCCATAGAAATTTATTCCGGCGCGGAACGCAAGACGCTGGCGGCGGCGGAGAGTCTGCCGGGCAGCGTTGTCGAGCGGGGTTTGATATTTGACGACTGGTTCTCCGATTTGCTGCGGTAACGCCGCGTCATTTTTAAGTCAGACGCGGCGCGCCGATGGCAAATGCGATGAAAAACTAACATAAGGAGAAAACCGGACGCTCGCCTATGGAACGAAGGGATCGCGCGCCGTTTTTTTGCGTATTTGTCTTTATTCGCGCCACACATAAAACTTTGGGAAATTTCATTCCTACATTTTTAACGCTTAAAGAATTTTCCGCATATCGCCCGGTTCGGGAACGAAGGTTCTCAAGGTTTTATGCTTACGGCCGCTATCTTCAGTATAAGACGCCAAACGCGCCGCGACGGCGCTCTGTCGGAGACGACGGGAAGGATGTGAAAGGATGCAAGCCATCATAACGCGTGACAAATGGAAGTTTAACAGCCCGTACCCAATCATTGAAATAAGCGAAATGATCATCTCGAACGAGCTGAACGGCCACGCGAGCCTTTGGGCCAAAGGAACGCTCAATTGCGGGCCTGATGAGATTGAAGAGATAAGGAACGGTTCGAACGCCGGCGATGAGGTAAGCGTCG
>JAISER010000024.1 GCA_031263985.1 Clostridiales bacterium
TTTCCGTTTTGGCGCACGCTGTATGTTCGTCCGTCCACATTTTCCGTGGGAACCAATATGAAAAACACATTTTCAAGCATCTCCGCGACGTCTATTTCAGCGTCTTCAACATCGTAATATTTGTCAAGGTCAATCGCTAAAGAGTTCGTACTGGAATCGGAACCGTTTACAAAACCTACGCCAGTGGGCCAATACCCTTCTTCATCTTGCAAAAGCGACGACCAAACCACTTTTTTAGAGTTTTTTTCAAATTCAAGCCGTTCCTTACCGGCGTCATTAAACCCGGTTATGCTTCTATACGGTGTTTTCCAGTCGTTTTCAGCGCTTTTAGCTATATCCCAAGCCACGTTTAAAACGCTGTCCGCGCCGTTAAACTCGTCCGGATGGATGTTGCTAAATAAAATAGGAACTTTATAGCCTTTAGCGCCAGTCATCTCGACATCTGATAGAGCTTTTTCAGGGTCTTTTAAAGCGGCGTCGCGGAAACGCTTGTACTGTTCCACGGAGCTTTGATCTTTCGCCAAGATTATGTACGGCATTTCGCGCCCGTCAGCGGATTTGCCCATTACGCGTTTTTCAGCGTATAGGTTTCCGGCGTCATTTATGTAACGCGTGATTAGGTCAATTTCATCGTATATCTGATCCATTGAGCGAAATGATTCGTAAGGCGCGTACCTGACGGTCGTTCGCGCGAGTTCCTCGCCCTTTTTATCCGACACTACAATGTTATAGTCGCCGGTATAGTCTAAAACCGCGTTTCGGTTACCACGGGGGCTATCGATTCTGTTTGAGTTGAAAAGCGTTTTAGCCGAAAGTCTGATATACACTTGCTCAAAGCTGACGCCGTCTTCAAAGTTGTCGGCGATAGCGACATTGACGTCTTCAACCGCGAAAATTTCAGTCGGAGTCGAAGTGTGCCTCTTCCATTCGCTCAGAGCGCCGCCCAAAAATTGATTTGGCCAATACTGTCCTTTAGACGGATCAGAGTTTTGCTCGCCTTTATCGCGCGCGATCGATATGTTCAGGTCTTCTTCGCCTGAAACGGGTTTTTTCGTATCGAAAGTCAACAGATAATCGCGCGGCTCCGTCATCGAAATAAGGTTTGAGTCTCGCCAAACGCCACCATCGTTGACCTGAAACCTCGCCGAAGCGTAGCTTGACGGGTCATCCGTAAAAGCGGCTCCTAAGATGCCGTAAGGAGCCGTAAGCGCTATCGCCAAAAAAATCGACATAAGAGTCTTAACGGCGCATTTTTTAAAAATCGCCATAACTACATCCACCCTTTATATTTTATATTAAAAAACTCTCCCAAAGCGATGATTGATACTGAACTCAGTATAAACGCTCATCGCGTTTTAAAATTCATTTTGTTTGCGTCGCGCGGTTATAAACGCGTTAAGCCATACGGCGAAAAGCCTTTTACACAGCGCGTTTTCAAAACAATAACCCATAATAAAATATTAGTTTAAATTAACAAAAAAGTCAATACATCTTTTGACATAACGCTACGCTTCGCGTTATATATTTTTGGCGGAGCATCAATATAATGCCAGATAAACCGCTTTAAAATCATGATGCAAAATATCGTTTTAAGTTATTTTAAACAGTTTAGAATTTATTTGTATTTTTAAGAATTTTTTTATGTCAGTTAAAATTATTTTAATAAAAAAAGCCGCGGATTTTCGTATCCACGGCCCGCGGTTAATTATCGGTCTCATAATAATTAAATTATCACGATTTTATGCGTTTTAAAATTTATTTATATTTTTATAAAATAATTTATTACTAATTTAGTTATTTATTATAGATTTATTTATAAATATATTTATAATTACAAATATATTTTATGCCTATTCAACCGCTTCATGAAGCCGCGCAAATGCGCGGCGCGTGGTCCGGGATCGAAGACCCCGGCGGGGTTTGGAGTGGAGTCCTAAGGTTTTTATGACTTATTTGGTAAGTCGCAGCCGCGAAATTATCTTTAACGGTTCAAATAAAAAATCGCTTCCGCCGCCATATTTTCAGCGAAAGCGATTTTTTAAACCTCTACGACGCCTTCAAACGATTTTACGGCGCCTCCGGTCATGCGGACCCCCTCGGCGCCGTAGCGTATGACAAGCTCGCCGCCTTTCAACTTAACGGTTATATCGCGGTTCTTAGAAAAGATCCCGTTTTCGACCGCCGCCACAACCGCCGCGCACGCTCCGGTGCCGCACGCCCACGTCTCGCCGCTTCCGCGTTCCCACACGCGCATATCAAGCGCGTTCTGACCCTTCACACTGACAAATTCCGTGTTTACGCCTTCGGGGAACATAGGGTCGCGCTCAAATTTCGGGCCTATTTTTTCGATGTCAATATCGTCAGGATTTTTTTCATCTATTATAACGCAATGAGGATTCCCCATAGATACGAACGACGCCGTATAGCTCTCCCCGCCGATCTCTATTTCCCGAGCTATAACGCGGTCGTCCGGCAGATAGACCGGTATTTTTCCAGGTGAAAACTCCGGTTTTCCCATATCGACCGTAACGCCGCGGGCCACGCCATTTTCCGCGTGAATGTCGAGCTTCTTGACGCCGCTAAGCGTTTCTACCGTCACCGAGTCTTTTTTTGCGTATCCTACATCGTATATGTATTTGCCGACACAGCGCACTCCGTTTCCGCACATCTTGCCCTCGCTGCCGTCAGCGTTAAACATGCGCATTTTGGCGTCGGCCTTTTCCGACGGGCAAATCAGTATGACGCCGTCGCCGCCTATGCTAAAGCGTCTGTGCGACAAAACGACGCTAAGTTTTTCCGGCTCAGCGACATTGTGTTTAAAGCAGTCAAAATAGATATAATCGTTGCCCGCCCCATGCATCTTCCAAAAAGGAATTTTCACGCTTACACCTGCCGTTCATAAGTTTTAAGTATGTTTTCGGCGACTTTAAGCCTTGTTACGCGCATATCCATAGCCTGCTTTTCAATATAGCGATGCGCCTGCTTTTCGCTCATGAGCAAATACTCCATCAGGGCGCATTTAGCCCTGCTTATCACGCTCAGCTCCGACATCTTATTTTTAAGCGTTTCCGCCTCTTTCACAAGTCCGCTCACTTTATTTTGGGCGGTCATTATAAAACGCGCCGCGCTGAAAAAAAACGGGCGATGTATAGGCTTTTCAATGACGAACACGCCGTAATCGCTGACTTTCGCGGAGATATCCTCAGCGTATTCGGCGCGGACAATCAGTATTACGCCCACGTTCAAGTCCGCCGCCGCGTGAATAGCGGCTTCCGCGCCCTGTTCATCTTTTAGCGGCATAGATATCATTACGAAGTCGAACGAGCGTTCAAGGCACATTCTGCGAACGCTCGCACCGTTATCTGTCGTTAAAACAGCGGCGGCGGGATACCTGGAAAGTATAAGTTCAGTTAAAGCTTGAGCGGTTTTTTCGTTTGCGGCCGCGATTAAGACATTTTCCATTTTCCCACCGCCATCTAGTAGGCTATCCGGTCGTCACGCGCGAGTTCAGCGCGTTTCTGCGCGACGTACGCGTCAAGCGCCTCGTCTGAAACGATTTCCGCGACGAAAAAGCTATTTTCGGCGGCTCTCAACGCCTCCTCAATGTTTCTGGGCGCCGTATCGCCAAACGGATCGTCTGACAGCGCGACTTTATTTTCTATGCCCCAAACGCCGGCTTCTACGATAAGAGCTAGCGCGAAATACGGACTTAACGACGTGTCGGGAGTTCGCAGTTCAAGCCGCGTAAAGCCGTTTTCAGGCGAAGGGAGACGAATCGGTTTGTCACGCGCATTGTCCAAGTTTCCGGCGAACGATTCCGGCATAGCGTTTAAAAAAGCCGTCATATCGCCCAGTTTTAACAATATGCCGGCGACGAAGCTTTCCGCGTCCGCTTCGCCCTGTTTTTCAAATAAGTTTACGCCATCGCGCAAAATTGATACGTTTATATGCACATTGTTGCCATGCTTATCCAAAAATGGTTTGGGGTTAAACGACGCTGAAAGGCCGTTTCGGGCGGCTATTATCTCCGTTACGGCGCGAAAGCTCACAAGCGCGTCCGCGGCTTGAAGCGGCTCGCGGTAGCGCAAAACTATCTCGTTTTGTCCGGGCTCACGCTCATGATGCGAGCTTTCCGGCATAATACCCATGTCCATAAGCGCCAGGCAGATTTCACGGCGTACGTTTTCACCTTTATCGCGCGGCGCGAAATCGCAATAATTAGCGTCGTCATGCGGCGTCAGCGTCGGAGCGCCCGTCTCGTCCAGTTGAAACAGATAAAACTCGCACTCACTGCCTATGTCGCATTTATAACCCATTTTGTCAAGCTTACCGATAGCGCGCCGCAAAAGTTCGCGGCCGTCTTCCGGTCGTGGAGAACCGTCGCTTCGACGCATAGAGCAGTAAAGCCGCGCCACGCCGCTGTGCGCCGGACGCCAAGGCAGCATTGTCAGCGTCGATGGGTCTGGAAATAAAAACATATCGTCTCCGACAAAACCGTTCGACGCCGGCGCGTCTACCCGCACGCCTTTTTCAAAAGCGCGCTCCAACTCGCTCGCCATTATGGCTATGTTCTTCTGAATTCCAAATAGATTACAAAAAGCCAGTCTGACAAATTTAATGTCATTGTCTTTTACATATTCCAGCGCGCTCGATATAGAAAAACTCATATAGGCGCCTCCTCGCAGCTCGCTAAGAGATTTCATCCTTTAAAAACCTAAGCGACATTTTCGAAAGACCTTGGGACTCCGCCCCAAACCCCGCCCGGGGCGTCGACCCCCCCCCCCCCGCCCCGCCATAGCCCCGCATCATTAAACGAATGGGGACCGGCGCGGGGTTTACTAAGTATACAACGGTTTATTATGATTGG
>JAISER010000012.1 GCA_031263985.1 Clostridiales bacterium
CCGCCGGGGTCTTCGACCCCGGACCCCGCGCCGCGCTTTCGCGCGGCTTCATGAAACGATTGGATAGTCATATATTTAAAAAAGCGCGTTCCATAAGCAAGGTGGAAACGCGCAAAAAACGGCTGTTCAAAACGACGCCGACAAACGCGCGCGCCTGTTTTTAATCTATAAACGTTCGCTATACCAGCTCTATAAACGCTTCCTCAGCGGCGTCGCCTTTACGCTGCCCGATACGAATAATTCTGGTATAACCTCCGTTTCGGTCGGAATATTTGGGCGCGATCTCGTCAAAAATCTTACGCGCCATATCTATCTTTTTGGTGTTTTTACGCGACTTACGCTCGTCGGAGGGAACCTCCGTAACGGGGTACAAAACGCTAAGCATCTTGCGTCTGGCACATAAGCGCGACGGCTTATCTTTCTTTATGGTTTTCACGACTTCGTCGTAAACGGTCACTCTCTTGCCGTTAACTTCGCGTTTAACGCGCGCGCCCGAAGAATCTTTACGCGGCGTTTTAGCCGTGACCGTGACTTCCTCGTAATTATTCATTTCCTTAACGCCTAACGTAATAAGCTTTTCAGCGATTCTACGCACTTCTTTAGCGCGGGTTACCGTCGTTTTAATTCTCCCGCGGTACAGCAAATTCGTCGTAAGGTTGCGAAGCATCGCCTTTCGCTGACTCGACGTGCGCCCAAGCTTCCTATAACCGGCCATATGCGTCCTCCTGGCTGTATTTATTCGTCCGATGGCTGAAGAGACAAGCCAAGTTCCGCCATCTTGTTTAAAACCTCCTCAAGCGATTTACGCCCAAGGTTTCTGACTTTCATCATGTCTTCCTCAGTTTTGCTGGCCAAATCGTCAACAGTGTTTATGCTGGCGCGTTTCAGGCAATTGTAAGAACGCACCGAAAGGTCAAGCTCTTCTATGCTAAGTTCAAGCACTTTCGCTTTTTTGCCTTCTTCTTTTTCGATCAAGATTTCAGTGTTTCGGGCGTTATCAGACAAATCTATAAACAAATTAAGATGCTCGTTAAGTATCTTCGCGCCAAGGCTCACCGCTTCGTCAGGCGCCACCGTGCCATTCGTCCAAACCTCAATCGTCAGTTTGTCATAGTCGGTAATTTGCCCTACTCTCGTATTTTCGACAAGGAAATTTACCCGTTTGACCGGCGTATAGAGTGAATCGACAGGTATAAGCCCTATAGGGTGATCCTGCTTTTTGTTTTTCTCCGCGCTCACATAGCCGCGCCCCTTCGTCAGGGTCATCTCGATGAACAGCTTGCTGTCCGCGCCGCCGCTTAACGTCGCTATATGCAGATCCGGGTTCATAATCTCTATTCCGGAATCGACATCTATATCGCCGGCTTTTACGACGCATTCCCCCGACGCGTTGATATACGCCGTTTTCGGCTCAAAGTCATCGCCGTTATACTTAATCGCCAAATCTTTAAGATTAAGTATAATCTCGGACACGTCCTCCTTTACGCCTGGCAGCACGCTGAACTCGTGCAAAACGCCGTCCATCTTCACGCTGCTTACAGCGCAGCCCGGCAAACTGGACAACATTATGCGCCGCAGCGAATTACCAAGCGTGGTGCCGTATCCTCGCTCTAAAGGCTCGGCCACGAATTTGCCGTACATGCCGTCCTCAGAAATTTCAACGATTTCAATACGGGGTTTTTCAAATTCAAACACGCGTTAAAGCCTCCCTTGGATTCGTTTCTAAGAGCCTGTTCAATATCTCGCTCTTGATGAATTTTGTAATAATTTTTTGCCAAACGCAAAGAGCGTTGACGCGATATGGCGAAAAATTAACGAAAAAGACGCGAAACGGAGATTTTGAATAGGCTTTAAGGCGGGAGATTTCCCGTCCCGGTAAAGCGCCTCTGCATTCACGTGAATTACTTCGAATACAGCTCGACTATAAGCGTCTCCGCTACGGGCGTGTCGATCTGTTCGCGCCGCGGAGAAGAGATAACCACGCCTTTAAGGCCGTCACGGTCCGCGCTGAGCCAGTCCGGAACCAGCACTGAACCCGTAGAGTCGATCACGTCTTTAAAACGCTGCGAGCTTTTTGACTTTTCGCGAACCTGCAACACATCGCCGGCCTTCAGTTGATAGGACGGTATGTTTATCGATTTGCCGTTCACTTTAAACAGTTTGTGGGAAACCATCTGCCGCGCTTCCCGGCGCGTTCTGGCGAATCCAAGCCTGTAAACCGCGTTGTCAATCCTAAGCTCTAACAACGTCAAAAGATTTTCGCCAACGACGCCGCGTGTTTTGGCGGCTTTTTCAAAATAAAGCCTGAACTGTTTTTCCAACACGCCGTATATGAATTTAGCCTTTTGTTTTTCCTTGAGCTGAAGGCCATATTCGCTCACTTTGCGCGTCGAGCGTTGAAGCTGTCTTTTAGATTTTTTATAAATGCCCACGTAAGCCGGCTCTATGCCAAGGCTCCGGCATCTTTTAAGTATCGGCGTTCTATTTACCGCCATTCGCGCACCTCCACATTTTTTTCTTTTTTTTCGCCGCCAGACGGCTTGCGCGTTAATTTCACACGCGCCGCTTTAGCGCGAAACCCGCCTAACGGCGAACAAGATCCTATCCTTAATTCACGAGCCGTTTTTCCAATGGAAAAACGGCGGCGCTTATTAGAGAAGCGAGGTCATTAATTTGAGGATAAGCTCTAAATTAAACGCGCCTTCTTTTAGGCGGCCTGCAACCGTTGTGCGGAACAGGCGTAACGTCTTTTATAAGGCTGACCTCAAGACCGGCGACCTGCAACGAACGTATAGCCGCTTCGCGCCCGCTTCCTGGACCTTTTACGTACACTTCCACCGTTTTCAACCCGAACTCCTTAGCTGTTGAAGCGGCCGTGTCCGCGGCCATACTCGCGGCGTACGGAGTGGACTTTCTCGACCCGCGGAAACCAAGCTGGCCCGCGCTCGCCCACGATATCGCGTTGCCGCCCATATCCGTAATGGTAACTATCGTGTTGTTAAAAGACGACTGTATATGCACCTGTCCTTTTTCAACAAACTTTTTATCCCGACGCCTGCGAGAGGCGGTCTTTTTAACAGCTTTCTTCGCCATTCAAATGCCTCCTATTCACAACAAAACGCGTAAATATACATAACCTCGATTTCCGCGCGGCCCGAATTCTTCTAGAAAACGCAGTTTCCGACGAAAATTTTCGCCCGACTCAGGCGGCGTTTTATCATCCGCCGCTCACAAACGCGCGTGGCGGCGCCCACGATTTTTTAACCAGCGTCCGCGGTTCTACGCGTTTATTCTATTTCTTCTTATTAGCGACCGTTCTTCTAGGTCCTTTACGCGTTCTGGCGTTCGTTTTAGTCTTTTGCCCCCTGACAGGCAAGCCTCTTCTGTGGCGCACGCCTCTATAGCAACCTATTTCAACGAGCCTTTTAATATTCAGAGCGATCTCCCTGCGCAAATCGCCTTCCACGCGCAACGAGCCGTCTATGACCTCACGTATGCGCGACACCTCGTCGTCAGTAAGATCTCTGACGCGCGTGTCAGGATTCACCGCCACCTGCTTTAAAATTTTATTCGCGTTTGGGCGGCCTATTCCAAAAATATACGTAAGACCTATCTCCACGCGTTTTTCTCTTGGTAAGTCAACACCTGCGATACGTGCCAACGCTCACACCTCCCGTTCGTTATCCCTGTCTTTGCTTATGTTTAGGGTTTTCGCAAATTACCCTTACGGAGCCTTTTCTTTTAATTATTTTACATTTTTCGCAAATCGGCTTAACCGACGGCCTTACTTTCAAGCAAATCTCCTCCTCGCGCAGCTCATTTATCACGCCAGATTATCCGACCCTTCGACAAGTCATACGGCGACATTTCGATGCGAACTTTGTCTCCCGGTATAATGCGGATGAAATTCATGCGCAACTTTCCTGAAATATGGGCGATCAACTTGTGCCCATTCTCAAGTTCAACGCTAAAAGTGGCGTTCGGAAGCTTTTCAAGCACAACGCCTTCGACTTCAATTACGTCTTCTTTAGACAAGGTTCTTTACCCCTCCTGTCGAACCGGCCGTTTTATAGGGCGCCAAAGATTTTTTAATGTCAGAATCCGTCACATGGCCGTCAGCGGCCAATTTATCCCGTAAGTCATATATAATATTGTTCGTAGGCTGAACGTGCGCGCTCTTTTTTTTCTTCGGCCGACAAAGCGGGCGAGTTTTTCCGTCCGAAAGCCACGCGAAACCGTCTTCGGCGCGAACGACCAAAAACGCAAGCCCTTTGTCCCGCCCGCGTTTGGAATACACCACCTGTCCGATTGACAACACCATGACGCTCCTTATGCGTTATTCGACCGGCGTCAATATCTCATAGCCGGTCTCGGTAATTAATATCGTATTTTCATAATGCGCCGAAAGCGAGCCGTCAGCCGTGACAACCGTCCAACCGTCGTCAAGCAGCTTAATTTCGCAGCGTCCGGCGTTTACCATAGGCTCTATGGCCAAGACCATGCCCGCAGCGAGTCTGGGGCCTTTGCTTGGCATTCTATAATTGGGTATTTGCGGATCTTCATGCAAACGCCTGCCGACTCCATGCCCGACATATTCGCGCACTACGGAATACCCCGCCGACTCGACATAATCGTTTATAGCGCCCGAAATCTCGTAAAGGCGGCGACCTGGCTCGGCGAATTTCACGCCTTCAAAAAAGCTCGCCTCAGTCGTTTCGACAAGGTTCCGCGCTTTCGGCGAAACGTCGCCCACGAAGTAAGTTCGCGCGCAGTCGCCGTGAAAACCGTTTTTTTTGACGCCTATGTCCACGCTTACAATATCGCCGTTTTTCAGCTTTTTTAAACTCGGCGTTCCATGAATAATCTCTTCGTTCACCGAAACGCAAAGCGCGGCGGGATAGCCGTTGTATCCTAAAAACGACGGATCCGCGTCGTTAACTTCCATAAAGGCGCGCGCCTCTTTTTCAAGCTCCATAGTCGTAACGCCGGGGCGTATAACCGAAGCCACGGCTCTGTGGCATTGCGCCGTAAGTTCGCCCGCAACGCGCATCAGCGCGATCTGCTCGTCGTTCTTGATGTTTATGGCCATTATTCCGCCGCCTTGCTTATGGCGGAAAGTATCGCGTTCGTAATGTCCTCCACGTTTCCGGAACCGTCAACAGCCGTCAATACGCCTTTTTCAGCGTAGTGGACTATTATAGGCTCAGTCAGCTCGTGATAAACGTTAAGCCTTTTTTCCACGACTTCCGCGTTATCGTCCGAACGCTGGGTCAGCGCGGCGCCGCATACGTCGCATATGTTTTCTTTCTTCGGCTTATGATATTTCGCGTGAAAAACCGCGCAGCAGCTTTGACAAAACAGCCTTCCGGATATGCGTTCCACTATAGTCTCGTCCATAACGTCCAGCGCTATCGCGGCGTCTATGTCAAACCCCTTTTCGTCGAGTATCTCGGCTTGTTCCAAGTTTCGCGGGAATCCGTCCAATATAAAGCCGTTCTTTTCGTCCTTTACGCGTTTTTCCAGTAGTTCCACAACTATTTCGTCCGAGACGAGTCCGCCCGAATTCATGATCTCTTTTATACGCGCGCTTGTCTCGGTGTCCTTTTTCAGCTCGTCACGCAACAAATCGCCTGTCGATATATGCGCGACGTCCAGCTTTTCGGCGATAATCTTCGCCTGTGTGCCTTTCCCCGCTCCGGGAGGCCCCAATATTATTAAATTCATGCTTATCCCTTCCTTCAAAGGTCAACCAAACGCGACGCGTCAAACCGCCGTTTTCTATAAAAAACCCTTATAATGCCGCATGAGCATTTGCGATTCAAGCTGCTTTACAAGCTCCAAGCATACGCCTGTGACTATCAGCAGCGTCGTTCCGCCGAAACCTACGCTGATGGAAAAAACCCATTGGAACACAACCGGCATTATCGCTATAATAGCGTAAACGAGCGCGCCTATCCATGACAAACGGCTTATGATTTTACTAATATAGTCGCTGGTCGGCTTGCCCGGCCTGACGCCCGGTATGAATCCGCCGTTTTTCTTCATATTTTCGGCCATTTCCACAGGGTTGATCGAAAACGACGTATAAAAAAACGTAAAGAAAAATATGAGTATCACGTACAGTACGGCGCCCGCAGGGCTTGTTATGTCAAGCGCGCGTATAATGGAGCTAAACGCGCCCGTCGTCGCGTTCGGTATGAACTGCGCGACAAGCGACGGAAATTGCAGCAGCGATATGGCGAAGATAATAGACATTACGCCGGCTATATTGACCTTTATCGGTATATATGAACTTTGACCGCCGTACATCTGTCTGCCGACCATTTTCCTGGAATATTGCACGGGAATGCGCCTCTCACCGTCTTGCACCAGCACGACGAAAGCCATAAGGGCTATGAACACTAATATTACAGCGACCACCTTAACGACGTTAACCCACGATCCCACAGCGTTTTGATACATTGAACCGACCGCCGACGGCAGGTTCGAAATTATGTTCGAAAATATAAGAAACGACGAGCCGTTCCCTATCCCTTTTTCAGTCAATACCTCGCCCAGCCACATTACGAATATAGTGCCCGTCACCATAGCGAAAGTCGCTATAGCGTATACAAAAAAGTTTGGATACGTAAAAAGCTCTCTAAACCGGTATATCATGCCGGAGCCTTGTAAAAAAGCCAAAGCTACGGCCACCACACGCGTATACTGGTTAATCTTCTTACGGCCTTCCTCGCCTTCCTTTTGGATCTGCTCCAATTTCGGTATGGCGACTGTCAACAGCTGCATTATAATGGAAGACGTAATGTACGGCCCGATTCCAAGCGCGAGTATCGTGCCGTACCCGCCTCCGGCTATTATGGAAAACAGAGACGTAAAGTCGCCCGGGGTTTGCCGTAAGGCGCCCATATACTTCTGCAAATCCACGCCGGGAACCGGTATATGGCATCCTATGCGGTATATAGCCAAAATCAGAAGAATATAGAGCATTTTTTTTCTGATATCGGGGATCTTCCAGGCGTTGACAAACACCTTAAGCATTAAATCACCTCTGCTTTTCCGCCCGCGGCCTCTATTTTCTCCGCCGCGGATTTGCTGAAGCGGCTTACCTTAACCGTAAGCTTTTTGTAAAGCGTCCCCTCGCCCAAGATTTTAATCCCGTCTTTCGGCGCGCTGACAAGCCCCTTAGACTTTAAGGCGTCCGCGTCTACCGTGGCGCCGTCCTCGAACACATTAAGTAGCTGCAAGTTGATCGCGATTATCGTCTTGGAGTTGCGGCACGTATGTCCCCTTTTGGGAAGCCTTCTGTAAAGAGGCATTTGCCCGCCTTCAAAACCGGGCCTTGTACCGCCCGAACGCGCTCTCTGACCTTTGTGCCCTTTGCCGGCCGTCTTTCCATTGCCGGAACCGTGACCTCTTCCTCGCCTAAACGGGCTTTTTTTCGACCCGGGAGCCGGTTTAAGCTCTCCTAAATTCATCCCGTACACCTCCCTACGCTTCTGTAACTGTAACCAAGTGTTCAACCTGTTTTATCATCCCGCGAATCGCCGGGTCGTCACGTTTGACGACGCTTCTTCCCGTTTTTTTAAGACCCAGCGCCTGAACCGTCTTTCTGTGTTTGGGAATGGCGCCTATCGCGGATTTTGTCAAAGTGATTTTAATATCCACAACGTCTCATCCTCGCTTTCCAGTTTCAGGCTAGCTTAAAATTTCCTCCACGCTTTTGCCGCGAAGTCTCGCTACCTGTTCAGGCGTTTTAAGCCCGCGAAGCCCTTCCAATGTGGCACTCACCGTATTTCTCTTATTGTTTGAACCAAGCGATTTCGTCCTGACGTTCCTTATGCCGGCCAGTTCCATAACGGCGCGGACCGAACCGCCCGCTATCACGCCCGTTCCTTCGGACGCCGGCTTTAAAAGGACATGCGCCGCGCCGAACTTGCCCTGTATCTCGTGGTATATGCTGTCGTTTTCCGTACGTTCGATATATATCAGATTTTTCTTAGCGTCTTCTCTGCCCTTACGTATAGCTTCCGGAATCTCCGCCGCTTTACCAAGCCCCGACCCTACGTGGCCTTTGCCGTCGCCGACTACCACAAGCGCCGCGAAGCGAAACGTCCGCCCGCCTTTGACGACTTTCGTAACGCGGTTTATCGTCACGACTTTGTCGCTTAATTCAAGCTGGCTTGCGTCTATTATTTT
Organism: Clostridiales bacterium; assembly: GCA_031263985.1. Classification (GTDB taxonomy): domain Bacteria; phylum Bacillota; class Clostridia; order Lachnospirales; family JAISER01; genus JAISER01. Next base: position 8,197 of record JAISER010000012.1, read on the forward strand.
TTTCCTCAAGGTCTGACCTCCTTAAAAACTGCTGGCTAGCCCGTTTTTAACGCCTTTAAAACTGAAGACCCGTTTGTCTGGCGGCGTCGGCGAGCGCCTTCACTCTTCCGTGATATATATGGCCGCCTCTGTCAAAAACGACGATCGAAACGCCCTTTTCGGCGGCTTTCCTGGCGATAGCCGCGCCGACGGCTTTCGCGGCCTCGACGTCCGACGAACTTTTAAGCGCGCTTCTTATATCTTTTTCCATCGTGGACGCCGCCGCGATAGTGACGCCCGCCGCGTCGTCTATGACCTGCGCGTATATATGCTTATTGGACCTAAAAACAGCCAGTCTCGGTCTTTCCGGCGAACCGGACAGGCGGCCGCGCATTCTGCGATGACGTTTCACCCTGGCCGCGCTTCTGGACGGTTTATTTATCATGAGCCGTCTCACTCCTTAACGACTTTTATTTTTTGCCTGATTTGCCGGCTTTACGCCTGACGCGTTCGCCGCTGTAACGTATGCCTTTGCCCTTATACGGCTCAGGACGTCTTTTGTCTCTTATATCCGCGGCGTATTGGCCGATTTTCTCCTTATCGATGCCCGTTATCACGATTTTGTTGTTGCCTTCGACAACGGACGAGACGCCTTCCGGGTCAATCATCTCAACCGGATGCGAATAGCCCAGCGTCAAGTTGAGCTTGTTTCCGCTTTTGGCCGCTCTGTACCCTACGCCGACTATCTCAAGCGTCTTCACGTACCCCTGCGTGACGCCGACCACCATATTGTTTATAAGCGTCCTCGTAAGGCCATGCAACGCCTTATGCCTCTTTAAATCGCTCGGGCGCGTCACGACTATCTCGTTTTCGCCCGCCGTCGCGATGTTCATTTCCTCGGCCAATCTACGTTCAAGAGATCCTTTAGGGCCTTTGACCGTCACAAGGTTTCCGGCTTGCACAGTCACCGTGACCCCCTTAGGAATGATGACGGGCGCCTTGCCTATCCGCGACATGCCGCGCACCTCCCATATTTATATTTAAACGGCGTTACCATATAAACGCGATTACCTCTCCGCCCACTCCGTACTGTCTGGCTTCCCTGTCAGTTATTATGCCTTTATTCGTGGACACTATAGCCGTGCCAAGCCCGCCCAAAACGCGCGGCATGTCGCCGCACGCGGCGTAAACGCGAAGACCAGGCTTCGAGATGCGCTTTAGCCCCGCGATAACCTTTTCGTTTTTGTCCTTGCCGTACTTCATCGTAATGCGCATAGTCTTTTTAACGCCGTCTCCCAAAATTTCATAACTTGTCACATAGCCTTCCTTTTTCAAGATGTCGGCTATGGCTGTCTTAACCCTGGAAGACGGTATATCAACCGTGTTATGCCGCGCTGTGTTGGCGTTTCTTATCCTCGTCAGCATGTCGGCGATAGGATCGCTCATCGACATTCGTAATACCTCCTTTACGGTTTACCAACTGGCTTTTCTGACCCCCGGGATTTGACCCTTGTGCGCCAGTTCTCGGAAGCAAATACGGCAAACGCCGAATTTTCTAAGCGTGCCGTGCGGCCTGCCGCATATTCCGCAGCGGCTGTAAGCTCTTGTCGAAAACTTAGGCTTGCGCCTTTGCTTTAAAATCATAGCTTTTTTCGCCATCTTTAACCTCCTGTTTTTTGAACGGCATACCGAAAAGCTTAAGAAGCTCGCGCGCCTCTTCGTCGGAATTGGCGGTCGTCACGATTATAATGTCCATGCCTCTGATCTTATCGATCTTGTCATATTGTATCTCGGGGAAAATGAGCTGCTCGCGCACGCCCAGCGTATAGTTGCCGCGCCCGTCGAACGATTCCGCGCTTACGCCGCGAAAGTCGCGCACGCGCGGAAGGGCGACGTTTATCAGCCTGTCGGCGAAGCTGTACATCTTGTCGCCGCGCAGCGTCACCTTGCAGCCTATGGACATGCCCGCGCGCAGTTTAAACGCGGCCACGGATTTTTTCGCCTTCGTGACGACAGGTTTTTGCCCCGTTATAATGGCTATGTCGCCGCAGGCGGCTTCTATGGCTTTCGGGTTGTCCTTAGCCTCGCCAAGCCCGACGTTGACCACAATCTTCTCAAGCTTCGGAACAGCCAGCAAATTAGAGTATCCAAACTTTTTGACCATACCCGGAACTACCGTTTCGTCGTAGAACATTTTTAACCTGTTGCTCTTCAATTTCGTTTCGCCTCCTAAACGATTAGTCGATAATCTCGCCCGTCGCTTTGGCGATTCTTTGCCTTACGGCCACCTTTTTACCGTCGCGCTCGACATACGTCGTCTCCACGCCGACGCGCGTCGTCTGCCCTCTGTACAAAAGCATAACGTTAGATACGTGTATGGACGCTTCAACGCGGGTTATGCCGCCCTGCGGAAGACTGCGGCGCTTATTAGGCTTCAAGTGTTTCAACGCCATATTGCGCCCTTCGACTATCACGCGGTTTTTCTCCCTATCGACGACCAGCACCTTGCCTTCCTTGCCCTTGTCCTTGCCGGCGATTATTTTGACTTTGTCGCCTCTTTTTATCCTTATTTTATAAACCTTCTTCTTCTTTTCAGCCATAACGCATTCCTCACTTAATATTGATACGTCTATAACACTTCCGGCGCCAGAGACAATATCTTCGTAAACTGCCGCTCACGCAATTCTCTCGCCACCGGGCCGAAAATGCGCGTTCCCCTCGGAGTCTTATCCTCTTTTATAATGACCGCGGCGTTCTCGTCAAAGCGTATCGAAGAGCCGTCCGGTCTTTTGACGACGTTTACCGTGCGCACGACGACAGCCCTAACAACCTCGCCTTTTTTGACAACGCCTCCGGGCGTAGCGTTTTTAACCGTCGCGACTATGATGTCGCCCACTCGCGCGTAACGCCTTGTCGAACCGCCCATCACGCGTATGCACAAAATTTCTTTCGCGCCTGAGTTGTCGGCTACGGTAAGCCGGGTTTCCTGTTGTATCATGCGGCGCAGCCTCCCTGTCTTTAATTATTTAGCCTTTTCAAGTATAGTCACAAGCCGCCATCTCTTCTCTTTCGACAACGGACGCGTTTCCATCACCTTAACGCGGTCGCCCACGCCGCATTCGTTCTTTTCGTCGTGCGCTTTAAGCTTATATGTTCTCTTCAATATCTTGCCGTAAAGAGGATGCTTCACATGGTTTTCCACAGCGACCACTACGGTTTTGTCCATCTTGTCGCTTACCACCTTGCCTATCCTCGTCTTGCGAATGTTTCGCTGCGGCTTTCTCGGGTCTTTTTCAACGGCTTCCTGTTCAAACGGCTGATCCAACTGCGCGCCTCCTTCCATCACGAATATTATTTATTTCAAACCCTTTTCCTTTTGGGTAATAATCGTTTTAATCCTGGCGATATTTTTACGAACCTCGTATATGCGCGAAGTATTGTCAAGTTGGTTCGTCGCGTTTTGAAATCGGAGATTAAAAAGCTCTTTTTTCGCCGAAACGAGATCCGCCTCCAGTTCTTCCAACGTCTTTTCCCTTATTTCGTCAACGAATTTACTGGCTTTCACGGCCTTCACCTTCCGTTTCCTTTTCCTTTATTCCTCGGGCTCGTTAACAGTCTCGACCGCCGATTCATCAATCGCCAATTCATCAATCGCCGATTTATCGGCCGCCGGTTCGTCCCGCTCATTATGCTCATCCCGGGAAACAACCTTGCATTTAAGAGGCAGTTTGTTAACGGCGAGCCGAAGCGCCTCTTTGGCGACAGGCTCCGCTACCCCGCCAAGCTCAAAGAGCACTCTGCCCGGCTTCACGACCGCGACCCAATATTCCGGCGAGCCTTTGCCGCTGCCCATACGGGTTTCGGCCGGTTTTTCCGTGACCGGCTTGTCTGGAAAAATCTTGATCCATACCTTTCCGCCGCGTTTAATGTGCCTCGTCAAGGCTACGCGAGCGGCTTCTATCTGATTTGACTTGATCCAACACGGCTCCATAGCGACTATTCCGTATTCGCCGTAAGTTATGCGGTCGCCGCGCGTGGCGACGCCTTTCATGCGCCCTCGGAACTGCTTGCGCCTCTTGACCCTTTTAGGCATCAACATCTTTAGCGTCCGCTCCCTTCCCTTTTGCCTCTCACAGGAAGAACCTCACCTTTGTAAATCCACACTTTAACGCCAATTTTACCGTAAGTCGTGTCAGCCTCCGCGAACCCGTAGTCTATGTTAGCGCGCAGCGTTTGGAGCGGTATCGTTCCGTCGCGGTAATGCTCGCTTCGCGCTATCTCCGCGCCGCCAAGCCGGCCCGAGCAATTAGTCTTTATGCCTTTAGCGCCCATCTTCATCGTTCTGCCCATAGAGCTTTTCATCGCGCGGCGAAACGTCACGCGGCTTTCAAGCTGTTTGGCTATGTCTTCCGCGACAAGCTGCGCGTCCAGCTCCGGGCGTTTGATCTCTTCTATATATATCATGACTTTTTGAGCGATCATCCTCTGAACCTCAGATTGGAGCTGGTGTATGGCCTGGCCGCTTTTGCCTATGATTATGCCGGGTTTAGCGGAATATATCGTAATTTTAAGCCGCTCGCTCGTTCTGGATATGAATATGCGCGAAACGCCGGCCGAGTACAGCCGCCTTTTCAGAAAGGTCCTGATTTTGTCGTCTTCCACGAGATACGCGGCGAAATCCTTGTCAGCGTACCATACGGAATTCCAAGGCTTCACTATGCCAAGACGCATACCGTTAGGGTTTACTTTCTGTCCCATTCCTAACCTCCTTGCCTCTCGTTCAGAATTATCGAAATGTGGCTCATGCACTTGTTTATCCTGTAAGCGCTTCCGCGCGCGCGCGGCTGCATACGCTTTAAGATCGGCCCTCTGTTCGCGAAAGCTTCCTGCACATACAATTTCAACGGATCTTTTTCCAGGTTGTTTTCGGCGTTAGCCACAGCCGAATTCAGCACTTTATATATGAGCCGCGCGCCGCGCCTTGGGGAATAAAGCAGTATAGCTCTCGCCGTCTCTATATCTTTTCCCTTTATCTGGTCAAGAACTATCTTAGCTTTAGAGCTTGTTATCATAGCGAACTTATGATGCGCTTTCGGGCGCAAGTCCTTTACGGCGTTGCGCTCTCTTTTGATGCGGCTTCTATGTCCTTTAGCCACGTGCGATCCTCCTTACGAATATTAATGCCGAACTCAGTCTAAACCATAACCATCCGAACGTTCTTTTTCACGCCGGGCTTTGTCGCGAAGTCTCGCCCGGTCCGGCCATGCTTCAAACTGAGTTCAGCGTAAAAAACTCATCTTACGCGGGATTTTTTCTCAGCGTCTTTGCCGTGACCGCGGTACAGCCGCGTCGCCGCGAATTCGCCAAGCTTATGCCCTACCATATCTTCCGTTATATATATGGGAACATGCTTTCTTCCGTCATGCACGGCTATCGTATGACCTATCATCATGGGCATTATAGTCGAACGGCGGCTCCATGTCTTTATCACGCTCTTAACGCCCTGAGCGTTTTGCGCGTTCACTTTCGACAGCAAATGATCGTCGGCGAACGGCCCTTTTTTAAGCGATCTCGCCATTAAATTTCCTCCTCAATTCAGCTACTTCCCTCTGCGACGCACAATAAACTTATCAGACGCCTTGCGCTTTTTACGCGTCTTATAGCCCAGCGCCGGTTTGCCCCACGGCGTACACGGCGCTGGACGGCCTATGCCGGTTTTGCCTTCGCCGCCGCCGTGCGGATGGTCGTTCGGGTTCATTACGGAACCGCGGACGGTCGGACGTATGCCCATGTGTCTTTTTTTGCCGGCCTTACCGATGTTTATAAGCTCATGATCGATATTCCCCACCTGACCTATGGTTGCGCGGCAGTTGATCGGAAGCATGCGCATCTCGCCGGAAGGAAGCCTTACCGTAACGAACTTTCCCTCTTTCGCCATAAGCTGAGCGGAATTGCCCGCCGAACGAACCAACTGCCCGCCCGCGCCCGGCTTCATCTCTATGTTATGGATCTGCGATCCTACGGGCATGTCTTTCATTTCAAGGCTGTTGCCAAGCCGTACTTCGGCTTTCGGCCCGCTCATGAGCCTGTCGCCGGTCTTTAACCCGTTCGGCGCGAGTATATAGGCTTTTTCACCGTCAACATAACTCAGAAGCGCTATGTTGGCCGAGCGGTTAGGATCGTACTCTATAGCCGCTACAACGGCCGGCACTCCGTCTTTTTTACGCTTAAAATCTATTATCCTATATTTTTTCTTATATCCGCCGCCGTGATGGCGCACGGTTATCTTACCTTGGTTGTTGCGTCCCGCCGAGCTTTTGATGTGCGTTACAAGCGACTTTTCCGGCGTAGATTTCGTTATCTCCGAAAAGTCCGAAACAGTCATGTTTCTTCTCGATGGGGTATATGCTTTAAACCTTTTTATACCCATAAGTTATCCGCTCCTTTACAAGAGTCACATGCCGGAAAATATCTCGATCTCGCCGCTGTCCGCCGTCAGCTTAACGATAGCCTTTTTACGGGCCGGCCGTCTGCCGGTCGTACGCCCGCGCCTTTTAAGCTTGCCCGTCAAATTCATCGTGTTCACCTTATCGACTTTCACATCGGCGAACATCTTTTCGACGGCCTCGCGCACCTGCGTCTTCGTCGCGTCCGGATGCACGTAAAAAGCGTATCTTTTGTCGCTCATGTCGTTCATAGACTTCTCCGTGACTATGGGCCTCAGTATCACGTCATAATATTGAAGGTCGGCCATTACGCGTACACCTCCTGTATCACGCTCAGCGCTTCTTTCGTCGCCACCAAAAAGTCGTACTTCAATATGTCGTAAACGTTTAACGAGTCAGCCCCCGTCGTTTTCACGTTCGGTATATTTCTGGCCGACAAAACGACCCGCCTGTTATTATCCTTGTCTTTCGCGTCGAGCGCCACGAGCGCCTTCGCGACTTTAAGCGCGTCCAACGTTTTTTTCATCTCTTTGGTCTTTATCTCGCCCATCGGAAGACTGTCAAGCGCTATCAGCTTATTCTCTGAAACCTTAGAGCTTAAAACGCTTTTAAGCGCCAGCCTCTTAAGCTTTTTATTGAGCTTAAACGAAAAATCCCTGGGTTTAGGCGCGAACACGACGCCGCCGCCTTTCCACTGCGGCGCGCGCGTAGAGCCTTGCCGCGCCCTGCCCGTTCCCTTTTGACGCCACGGCTTTTTGCCGCCGCCGCTGACTTCCGCGCGGGTTTTGGCGCTCTTCGTGCCTTGTCTCAGGTTGGCCAAATGCTGCGTGACAACCGCGTGAACGGCGTGTTCGTTCACGGGCACAGCGAAAATTTCATCCGAAAGCTCCATCGTACCGACTATAGAGCCGGCGGTATCATATACGTCCACGTTAGCCAATTTTTTTGTTCCTCCTCCAAATGCCCGCGAATATCGCGCCCGTCAAACCTTTACGCTTTGCTTGACAAACAAAACGCCGCCGTTGGGGCCTGGGACCGCGCCCTTTACAAGCAGCAAATTTTTTTCGGCGTCGGAACGCACGACCGTAAGGTTTTGAACCGTTACCTTCACCGCGCCCATATGACCCGGCATTCTCTTGTTCTTCTTGACTTTGCCCGGAGTAGTCCCGCTCGACAAAGACCCCAACCCACGGTGATACTTCGAACCGTGCGCCATAGGCCCTCTGCTCATTCCGTGTCTTTTGACGGCGCCCTGATAGCCTTTGCCCTTTGACGTCCCGGAAATGTCAACCCGGTCCCCCGCCTCAAACACATCGGCCTTTATTTCCGTCCCGACCTCAAAACCGTCGGCGTCCTCAAGCCTAAGCTCTCGCAGAACCTTCGCCGGCCCAACGCCCGATTTACTAAAATGCCCGGCTTTAGGCTTGTTCACCCTGCGCGGCTTTACCGCGCCGAACCCGACCTGAACCGCGCTGTACCCGTCGTTTTCAACCGTCTTTTTTTGCACTACGACGCACGGGCCCGCTTCCAGAGCCGTCACCGGCACGACGATGCCCGTCTCCGTAAATATTTGCGTCATACCGATTTTTCTGGCTAAAATAGCCTTTTTATAACATTTGTACAACTGCGCACCTCCGTCGCGTATTCAAAAAAACCAACCCGCCGAAACGGCGTTTAAACCCCCTGGTCAGCGCGAACCACCGACCCGTTTTCAAACGTTTTCGCGCCGTCTCGCCGCCAGGCGTCCTTCACAGCCTGTTTTACATCCCCTGTTCACGGCGAAAACCGGCTACATTATTTTCAACGTAATGTCAACCCCATCCGGCAGATCGATGCGCGTAAGCGCATCCACCGTTTTCGGCGTAGGCGACAGAATATCTATAAGCCTCTTGTGCGTGCGCAACTCGAACTGTTCGCGGGAATCCTTGTATTTATGCACAGCTCTTAAGATAGTGACGATTTCCTTTCTAGTAGGCAGCGGTATGGGACCTGACACTTTAACGTCGGTTCTGCGCGCCGTCTCGATGATCTGCTCCACAGACTTGTCTATAAGCTTGTGGTCATAGGCTTTGAGACTTATCCTTATTTTTTGGCTGGCCAGAATGAATCCTCCTTTCGCTCGCGCCGCGTTCGTTTATCGCGCGCAAGCTTCTAATAAACGCTTGTATCCGCGCGGCGGTTTCCGCGCGTTCATACGTCAACGCAACCTGGCGTGTCGTAACTCAGCGTCACACGCGCATCCATCGCCGCGATCGCTTTTTCGAATGAAATGGATCGATGACAAGGCTTTCACGTGAGAAAATCGGACGCGAAACCGTCCGCACACGCCGCTATAGTCGCAACAGATGGCATTATACCATACGCTTTAATCGAAAGCAACAAATTTTTGCTTTTTTTCGCCAAACTTGCAGATTGCAAGTTTAATTGCCCACCATAAATCACCAATTACACTAAGCCACCATTTGGTTAGCCGATTTATAGCCTAAGATTTTTCGGGGATAGTTGTTCACCCAATCCTCAATTATGTTGAAGTTCTTTGTCCGTTAGTTTTCCGATATCCGTTCCCTTGGGGATGAACCGGCGTAGGATTCGATCGCCATTCTCATTGCTGCCACGTTCCCAACTATAGTTAAATGCTATTGAAACAGTAGCGCAAATAATCATCAAAACTATCAAAATAAGATAAATCTTTCCTGAGCTCGCGTTTAAGCCATGCCCAAAATTTCTTAATTGGGTTATATTCCGGGGAATACGGCGGCAGGAGCGCTATTTTATGTTTATTGCTTTCGGCAATCGAAATAAGCCGTTTCTTTCGATGGAAAGCGGCATTATCCATTACAATGACGG
>JAISER010000057.1 GCA_031263985.1 Clostridiales bacterium
TAACTATCCTCGCAAAATACTAGCTTACAAAACAGCCGCCCAGATGGCGTCTTAAAAAATTCCAAACCAACAACATGTAACTGGGAATATATGGTGGGCAATTAAACTTGCAATCTGCACGCGGGCGCCGTCACTCAAAAATTGGTTGACACAACGCTGACATTAATTTATAATGAGACACGCGTTGAGACGACGCGCGCTACTGTAGCTCAGCTGGCAGAGCGATTGATTCGTAATCAATAGGTCGGGAGTTCGAGTCTCCCCAGTAGCTTTAATGAAAAAGCTCCCCTAACGGGAGCTTTTTCGCGTTGTGCCTATAAAATGAGCGTGAGCGCTGAAACGGAGCCGCTCACCCCGCCGGACAGTTCTATTTTTTTCGCTGTCAATCTACAATTTTTCGAGCGCATTACACACTCCCACCGTCACAACGTCTATCAATTTTTTCTATACGACGTCAAAACGCACGCGGCGCCTCACTCTTGTTTCGACTTTTTCTGAGGCTCATTTTTATCGCTATTAATCAGTTCATACAATTTTTCCAACGCGTCGGATATACCTCCCACGGAATCTATCAATTTTTCTTTGACAGCCTCCTTGCCGACCAATATAGTTCCGACGTCGGCTATGAGCTTGCTTGTGTCAAGCATAAGCGTCGTAATACGCTGTTTAGAGATCTTTGAGTTTTCGACTATAAAATTAAGTATCCTTTCCTGCATCTTTTCGAAATAGTCGTAAGTTTGCGGAACGCCCACTATAGACCCGTTGAGTCGAACCGGATGTATAGTCATCGTCGCTGACGGCGCTATAAACGAATAGTCAGCCGCCACGGCCAGCGGCACGCCTATGGAATGTCCGCCGCCTATTACAAGTGAAACGGTAGGTTTTCCAAGCCCCGAAATAAGTTCGGCTATGGCCAAGCCCGCTTCCACATCGCCGCCTACCGTATTTAAAAGTACGAGAAGTCCGTCTATTTCTTGACTTTCGGCGGCGATCGCGAGATGAGGGATCACATGTTCGTATTTAGTCGTTTTATTGGCCGAGGGGAGCGTCATATGCCCCTCTATCTGACCTATAATGGTTATAAATTGTATGTTGCCGCGAGGATTCTTTTGAGTGATTATCGGCGCGTCGCTCGATGACGCGTCTTTGTTCTTATCGTTTTCGTCGTATTCATTCTCATCGTTTACACATGCGGACTTATCATCGGCTGAATATCCGTCTGTCAATGCTATCACCACTTAATCCATATTGTCGTAGTTACGCCTTTTTGTAGTATATTCAAATAAATTCTTTTAATACGGATCGCTATTAATCGCCCGATTTCTTATGACGCCCATTCTATAAGCGGCGCTCTCAAAAGCTTGTCTTCGTCGGAAAGTTGTGTTAGAATATGCGAATCGTTGGCGATCGTTTCTTACATAATCATACGGAAGCCTATCCGTGATCAACATCGATGTCACACATTTATCCCGAATTTAGGAGTGATAAGATGCATAACCTTATCGGCGAAGGTCTGACGTTTGACGACGTATTGCTTGTCCCCGCCAAATCTGATTTTATACCCAAAGACGTGAATGTTTCAACGAGACTGACCCGTGAAATCGAGCTTAATCTGCCGTTAATGAGCGCCGGAATGGATACCGTAACCGAGTCTAAGATGGCGATCGCCATAGCGCGTCAGGGAGGCATAGGCATTATTCACAAAAACATGACTATTGAAACGCAGGCCGTCGAAGTGGATAAGGTTAAGCGCTCAGAACATGGCGTCATAACGGATCCTTTCTTTCTAAGCCCCGAGCGCTATGTCTACGAAGCGAACGAAGTAATGTCGAAGTATCATATCTCTGGGGTTCCTATAACTGAAAACGGCAAGCTTGTCGGAATCATAACGAATCGCGACCTGCGTTTCGAGACCAATCACCGCAAAAAAATACACGAGGTAATGACGCGCGAACGCCTTATAACGGCGCCTGTCGGCACTACGCTTGACGAAGCGAAAAACATACTGTCAAAGTATAAAATCGAAAAACTGCCGATTGTGGACGACGATATGCGCCTTAAAGGTCTTATTACGATCAAGGATATTGAAAAGGCGATAAAATATCCGTCTTCCGCGAAGGATGTCCACGGAAGACTTCTGGTCGGCGCCGCTATAGGCGTTACGGCCGACGTTCTCAACAGAGCGGAAGCGCTCATCGCCGCTAAAGCGGACGCGCTCGTTGTAGATACGGCGCACGGTCATTCGGCGAACGTGATAAATACCGTTAAAAAACTAAAAGACGCCTTTAAGCGAATGCAGATAATAGCGGGCAACGTGGCGACAAGCGAAGGCGCCGCCGCGCTGATTGAAGCCGGGGCGGACGCCGTTAAAGCGGGCATAGGGCCGGGTTCGATATGCACGACGCGCGTTATCGCCGGCATAGGCGTTCCGCAAATTACCGCCATATATAATTGCGCTAAGGCGGCGAAACAATTCGGCGCGCCGGTAATCGCCGACGGGGGCGTAAAGTTTTCAGGCGACATTACAAAAGCCATAGCCGCGGGCGCGTCCGTTTGCATGATAGGCGGTCTTTTCGCGGGCTGTGAAGAAAGCCCGGGAGTCACCGAACTCTATCAGGGCCGCAAATACAAAGTGTACAGAGGCATGGGCTCGCTCGCCGCGATGGAGCAGGGGAGCAAAGACCGGTATTTCCAAAGCGATTCGGAAAAGCTTATACCGGAAGGAGTGGAAGGCCGCGTATCTTACAAAGGCTACGTCGCCGACACAATATTTCAACTTGTGGGCGGGCTGCGTTCAGGCATGGGATATTGCGGATGCCGCACTATAGAAGAATTGCGCGAAAACGCCAAGTTTATACGCGTAACAAGCGCCGGTCTGCGCGAAAGCCACCCTCACGATATACAAATCACTAAAGAGGCGCCTAATTACAGCGTGGAGCATTAAGAGCTTATCCTCTAATTATAGCGGCTTACTTATGACGGCTTTATCGGAACGTTTAGGCGCGGAAGGCCCGCGTAAAAATATGACCGCGAAAACAGCCCACAAGAAAACGCTCGTTACGCCCCATGTAATGGGCTGAGCTAAGCACACTCCGCCAAAATCCCCGCGCGCGGCGGCGGCTGTCGCGAAATAGGACCGGGAAACTAATTCAATTATTGAACCTATCATGGGGAACAACGAGTATCCGCATCCTTGCAGCGCGTTTCTCGCCAGCATGAGTATGCCCAAAATAAATGTAAACGTTATTGCATGGGTCGTATAGATATTAGCGTAAAAAATAATGTCCCGTATGCGTTCCTCGCTTTCGCCGGATATTAAGAACCGCGTTACGTCCTCTATTGTCATTCTGCTTACAACTATTGAAAAAACGCCGTATAGCATGACCATGCCAATCATAATTAGAGCGCCTTTTTTAATGCGGTTCGGAAGCTTCGCGCCTGTGTTCTGAGCCGCGAATATCGCCATCGTGGCGCCAAGCGCGAAGATAGGCTGCTCGATAACCTGATCGACCTTCATGGCGGCGGCGTATCCCGCCACCGGATTTACGCCGAACGTGTTAAGCGCGCTTTGAATTACGATAATGCCCGCCGCCGTTATCGAAAATTGAACCGCCATCGGCGCCCCTATAGCGATCTGTTTTCTTATAGTTTTAAAGTCAGGAATCCAATGTTTCACGCTAACGCGCAAAATCGGCGTTTTTTTTATCATATATATAAGACTGGCCGCGCCGGAAACTCCTTGACCGATAACCGTCGCCAGCGCCGTGCCTTCAACGCCCATATGCAAAACGGCGATAAACAAAATGTCGAGAACAACGTTCAGCGCCGCGGCCAACATAAGAAAATACAGCGGCGCTTTGGAGTTTCCCACCGCTCTCATAAGGCTCGCTACAATGTTATAAAGCATATTCGCCGCAAGCCCCAAATATATTATGCGTATGTACGCCCTGCCGTCCGCGTAAATATCCGCGGGCATTCGCATGGCGCGAAGGATCGCGTCCAACGTGAAAACCCCGACCAACGTTCCGGCGATCGCCATAATTACGCTTATTATTGCGGCTCCAACGACGCTGTTTTTTACCCCTTCGTAATCGCCCGCTCCGAAACGCTGGCCTGTGACCACGGCGCAACCGGATGTTAAACCCATCATAAACCCTATAAGAAGGAACATAAGCGAACCGACCGAACCGACCGCGGCGACCGCGTTCGCGCCCAAAAAGCGACCGGCGATAAACATATCCGTAAGATTATATAACTGCTGAAAAAGATTCCCTAAAACGACCGGCGCCATAAATTTCAAAAGCTGCGGCAATATGCCGCCTTTCGTCATATCCGTTTGCGTCGCGCTGCGCCTCCTCTTGCCAGATGGTACGCGAACCCGCCGCAAAGGCGGCGCGTAACGGTTCGTTTCAAAATGTATGAGTCTCGCTTTGACCATCAGGTCCAAATAAAATCCCAGTAGCGTTTTTTAAATAGTAAACCTCAAATACCCCATCATCAACTTTATAACGTTCTTTGAGCGTCGGGAGCGCGCTCAATATCCTTTCACGCGGCTCTCTTCTCTCATCGAGCGTAACCTCAGCGGTAAGACGAAGCCATTGTCCATCCGGCGCGGCGGCGCTTATTTCAATGTTCGGGATCTTTTTAAATTGTCGCGATACGGCTTTTTGATTGCTCGTACATATATACAGTTTGTCTTCAAAAATAAAACTCGCGCCAAAAGGGCGCAATCTCGGCTTGCCGTCGTCAATTGTAGCGACATAAAACGGCTTGTTGTTATCAAGGAATTCTGCGATTACGTTCATTACCTAATTGCTCCTTTCATCTTAAAGCCCAATTAGTTTTCTCGCATTTTTATCATATCAAATTTTTTTATTCAGATAAAGAAGCGAATTAATATTTTTTCGCCTGATAAATTTTTTAAGACTTGAGTTTCGCCAAAGAGCCGCCCTACCGTTCGGATTCGCCATCCATAGGCAAAAGCGGCTCTTTGCGTAAACGTTGGCTTCGCAGCGTTACTAAACGGTGTAATGCGCGACAATATTAACCAAATCAACCAGATCTACGACATTGTCGTCATTTAAGTCAGCCTGATCGGGCCTAAATCCATATCCATTCGCAACGCTCCAGTCAGCGTCGGCGGAAGAGGCGTGATAGAAAGACAGCGCGACGTTCAAGTCCACTTGGTTAACGCGATCGTCTTTGTTTAAATCCCAAATCAAATATGTTTTCGTGATCGTTGTGGCGACTTCATCCGGAGAAATCGCGCTTTCTACCGTTGACGTAAAGTTATCGGCTTTAGTAACGGTAACCTTGTTCAGCGTCAGAGAAACGTTCCCCAATTGGCTGGCCTCACGGGTAATTTTAAGGATATCCTGAACGCCGCTTGACGTGAAGCCGCCTTTGGAAAGATATACGAGCGTGACATTGCCCCGATACAGATCTCCGTCCAAATGCGTCCATTTAACTGTATCCGAACTGTCCGGCAAAGACAGCGCGGTAAAATCATTCAGCGTCTCAAGGCCTGTCGCGGCCGGCTTAATATTCGCCGCGTCTATTGTAAAATCCAACTCAACGCTCGTAACCCGATCGGCGTTTTCAAGATAAAATATAAATTCGACCGGCTCTCCTATGTAGCTGTATTCATTTGTACGCGCTCCCGCGCTTATAGATGAGGAGACGTCGGAAGCGCCCGCGCTTTCGTAAAGGGACAGAGCGAAGGCGCTGGCCAATATTTCAGCTCTCTCTATACTGTAGTTGCCGGCGTAATCGTCCTCTTCCCCAGTTATTTTAAACGGATCCCCCGGCCAGTCATATCTGTCGCCTACAACGTGATAATTATATTCCGTGACCCCATTCGTCCCTATTGGCGTACGCCAAAATACATATACTTGCGGTATACCGTCTTCAGGGCCTTTTCCAGCGTTGGCGCCCGATACGCTGGCATGATCCGAGCAGTTTCCATAGTATTCCAAATAGACGCCCTCCGTCCATAAATCACCCCATTTGCCGTCGGAATAATCCCAATATCTGGCGGCCTGCCTTTCAAAAATCTCGCCAGCCGAGCTTTTAATAGGCGCGTTACCGTTGGCGGCATCGCGAAACGGCGTGTGAATAGTAAGTTGAGCATTGTTTTTCTGTGAAGTAGCCGCCATATCAAGATTATAATAAGCGACGCCGTTTTTATAATAATCATTCGGCGCGAGCGTATTGGCGTAGAAATAACGCGAGCCCCTAAGACCGGCTTCCTCCGCTCCCCAGAAACCAAATATTACGTTATATGTAGTAGGAATATCTTTAAACGCCTTCGCTATGCCGAGAATAGACGAAGGCCCTGACAGATTGTCGTTCGCGCCGATCGCTCCGAAAACGCTGTCATAGTGCCCGCCGATAAGCACAAATTCGTCCGTTGGCTCAGCCGCTTCTTTAATGGCGAGTATGTTCCGCGTTGTAGTATTCCTCGCGTTCCTTACCGTCGCATTGTGGCTGTGAACCCCGTCCGCGTGAGAAATGCCGGCGATAATCGCCTCTCCGTCAAAATAAGACGTAAGTATTACGGGGATATTTATATTCTCTCCGCCAGTCGGCGCGGCGAAACGCGATTCGCCGGACGTTTTGCCGTTAGCGTTAACCGTATATTTGTTATAGAAGTATACGACGGCCAGCGCGCCTTTCGCCTCAAGCTCTCGCGCCTCGGGCGCGAATGTCGCCGTGTTCCTGTGAGTAAGCACTATTTTACCTTGAATTAATCCGGCGTCCGCCGCGACGGCTTCAGCCACGGTAGGGAAATAAACCGTATCGCCTATCACCTCCGGCGTTTCATAACCCTTGTAAACGCTATCATCTCTCCAGTTCGGAGCGTTAGCGGGGTATTCATGGCCATTAATTGTGATGGAGCCTCCTATAATGGAGATAATTGATGCGTCATTTTCGACCTCTTGAAAATAGTCGTCCGTTCCGTCGGCGCTTGTGGCGTAACTCCAAGGCTTGTAGCCGATTTTTTCAAGCTCTCCGGCAAGATATTCGGCTCTGCGTTTTTCGGCGGGTCCTCCGGCCACGCCCACGCCGATTTCATCGGAAATATATTTGACATGATTGAATACATAATCATAATCAATTGACTCAATGAACGCGATCTCCGCTTCCGTTAAAGCGTCTTCCAACTGCGCTCCATATGCCGCCGCCGGAGCCGCGTACGCCACGCCGCCCAAAGAAACGCTAAGCGAAAGCGCCAAGCCTATTAACCTGTTCATTATTCTCAGTTTTGTACCTTTCATGGTTTCGCCTCCTAAAATTTTTTAATGCCGTCATCCGGCTTTATTTTTTTATCTCAATCATAAAGACCTTGGGGCTCCGCCCCAAACCCCGCCGGGGTCTTCGACCACGGACCCCTCTCTCCGCGCATTCGCGCGGCTTAATGAAACAATTGGATAGTCATATATATCCCAAAACTCCTCTAGCCGGCGCGAAGCACTAAACCCAAGATGACTATACAAACAAGTCATAAAGACCTTGGGACTCCGCCCCAAACCCCGCCGGGGTCTTCGACCCCGGACCCCGCGCCGCGCATTCGCGCGGCTTCATGAAGCGATTGAATAGTCATAAAACCCAAAGTTCCCCGGCCATTATTTTCCCTTATCCCAATAACTCCTCCAGCCGGCGCGAAGCGCTAAAAGGCTTCCTAAGGGACGAAGTCCCTTAGCAGGGGTTGGGGGACAGAGTCCCCCAAGGTCTTCGAACCCGGTCCCCCCCCGCCGGCGCGAAGCGCTGAAAGGGTGCCTCAGGGACGAAGGCCCTTAGCGGGGGGTATTGGGGGACAGAGTCCCCCAAGGTCTTCGAACCCGGCCCCCCCCAGCCGGCGCGAAGCGCTAAAAGGGTTCCTAAGGGACGAAGTCCCTTA
>JAISER010000067.1 GCA_031263985.1 Clostridiales bacterium
TAAGGGACGAAGTCCCTTAGCGAGGGGATTGGGGGTGCAGCGCCCACCAAGGTCTTTATCTGTCAGCGATCATACTTTTAACTTTCATCAATCTAGTCATATTGCCGCGCTCGTTTTCACTCAGTTTCATGTTGATGTATCTTATAGTCTCCTCGAGCGACGGTATCGTCATATATTCGAGCGCGTTCACGCGCCGGCGAGTCTTTTCGATTTCGTCAGTCATAAGGTCGCATTTTTTTTCGACTTCCGCTAGGTTAAGAAGTTTGGGCAGCAAGCCAAACAGCTTTACAAGCGCGCGGTCAAGCTCGCCTGACGTGGTAAAAAAACCGTAAGGATAAATGTCCGCGTCGCCGTCTTCTAACCCCATCGTAAACTTCATGTTCGGCACAATGACGCTCATTATGTTTTTGGGCGTCACTTCGAGCGTAACGGATTCCTTTGGAAAAAAAACGGCTTCTTCTAGAAATTCTGGCGACGTAACGGCCGCGGCCAGCAGAAAGTCCTGATAAGCGGACAGAAGCTCCGC
Organism: Clostridiales bacterium; assembly: GCA_031263985.1. Classification (GTDB taxonomy): domain Bacteria; phylum Bacillota; class Clostridia; order Lachnospirales; family JAISER01; genus JAISER01. The sequence continues at coordinate 527 of JAISER010000067.1, forward strand.
CTCCACGGCCCTGCGCAAACGGTTATTTTCTTTCACAAACTCTATGAACCGACGCATAAGCTCATCCTGTTTATCTTTCAGCAGCTTGTGACCGCGTTTCGCCGTTGTCAGCCGCGCTTTCAGGCGATTAAGCTCCATACGGTTCGGGTTCACGTTAAGCCTGGCCATACCTACTCACCGCCTCCGGCGTTAACGCTGGCCGGCATATATTTGTCTAAATATTCGTCTCGTATTCTCTTAAGTTCGGAACGGGGGATCATAGCCAGAAGCTCCCATCCTATTTTCAGCGTCTCTTCTATCGAGCGGTTCGTGTCGTAACCTTGCGAGACGTAACGCTTCTCGAACGCGTCCGCAAAGCGAGCCAGCGTCTTATCGGCGTCCGAAAGCGCGGATTCGCCCAAAATGACCGCCAGCTCTTTGGCCGACTTGCCCTGCGCGTAGGCCGCGAAAAGCTGATTCATCACGTCGGCGTGATCCTCGCGCGTCCGTCCCGCGCCTATGCCTTTATCCTTGAGCCTTGACAGCGACGGCAAAACGTCTATCGGCGGAGCTACGCCTCGTTTGTAAAGGTCTCGGCTAAGTATGATCTGCCCTTCAGTTATATAGCCTGTCAGGTCCGGTATCGGGTGCGTTTTGTCGTCTTCCGGCATGGTCAGTATAGGTATCTGCGTGATGCTGCCAGCGCGGCCCTTTATACGGCCGGCGCGCTCGTACAGCGTGGAAAGATCGGTATAAAGGTAGCCGGGATATCCGCGGCGTCCCGGCACTTCCTTACGCGCCGCCGAAACCTCGCGCAACGCCTCACAATAATTCGTCATGTCCGTAATAATTACCAGCACATGCATATCTTTTTCATAAGCGAGATATTCCGCGCATGTCAGCGCCGCGCGCGGCGTGGATATGCGCTCTACGGCGGGGTCGTTAGCCAAGTTTATGAATAACGAAGCGCGGTATATGGCGCCCGTTTTCGTAAAGTCGTCTATGAAGAACCTGGCTTCCTCGAACGTTATGCCTATAGCGGCGAACACGACGGCGAAATTGGCGTCGGAGTTTAACACATGGGCCTGACGCGCTATTTGCGCGGCCAGTTCAGCGTGCGGCAAACCCGACGCGGAGAAAACGGGCAACTTTTGCCCGCGCACAAGCGTGTTCAGCCCGTCTATCGCCGATATTCCAGTTTGTATAAATTCCGACGGATAGTCTCGTGAGACGGGATTGATCGGCGAACCGTTAATATCTACCCGTTTGTCCGACAAAATCTTCGGTCCGCCGTCGTTTTCGCGTCCGAGTCCGTCGAAAACGCGCCCAAGCATATCGGCGGACACGCCGAGTTCGAGCGGCTTGCCTAAAAATTTCGCTTTACTTTTTTCAAGGTTTATGCCTCTGGAGCTTTCGAACAGCTGCACGACGGCGTTCCCGCGATTTATTTCCAGCACTTTGCCGCGCCTTATCTCGCCGGTCTGTATCTCGACCTCGACTATTTCGTCATACTTCACGCCATCGACGCGTTCCACAACCATAATGGGGCCGACTACTTCCGCCACCGTTTTATATTCTTTAAGCATTCGCCGGCGCCTCCTCTTTCATGAGCCGTTCCGTCTCCGCGTCTATTTCGCTTTTTATCTTGTCAAACGCCGCCATGTCGTCTTCGCTTATATATTTCGCGCGCGATATTTTTCCGCGCACATCGAGAGCAAGCGTTTTTTTCAAATAGACCCCTGATTCGAGCGCTTTCCGCGCGCGTTCGCCAAACCTCAATATAATGTCCAGCAGTTTAAACTGCTTTTCTCTGGAGGTAAAGCTGTCAAATTCGTGAAAAGCGTTTTGCTGCAAATAGTCTTCCCTCACAGATCTGGCCAGTTCTAATTTGAGCTGGTCTTTTTCTGAAAGCGCGTCAAACCCGACGAGTCTGACTATCTCGTTAAGCTCGTTTTCTTCTTGCAACAGCGCCATAGTCTCCGCGACCATCGCGCCCCATCGTTCGTCCACGTTTTTGTTCATCCATTCGTTCAGCCTTGAAAGATACAAGCTGTACGAATTAAGCCAGTTTATCGCCGGAAAATGGCGGCTGTAAGCTAGCTGCGCGTCCAATCCCCAAAACACCTTTACGATACGAAGCGTAGCTTGCGCGACCGGCTCGGACAAGTCTCCGCCCGGCGGCGAAACCGCGCCTATGGCCGTAAGCGAGCCTTCGCGCCCGTCCTGACCAAGGCATTTGACATAGCCGGAACGCTCATAAAATTCGGCTATGCGCGATGACAAATACGCCGGATAGCCTTCCTCGCCCGGCATTTCCTCAAGCCTGCCGCTCATCTCGCGTAGCGCTTCCGCCCAGCGCGACGTGGAGTCGGCCATGAGCGCCACGGAATAGCCCATATCCCTGTAATATTCCGCGATAGTAACGCCTGTGTATATTGATGCTTCACGCGCCGCCACCGGCATATTCGACGTGTTCGCTATAAGCACGGTGCGTTTCATTAAAGGCTCCCCGGTGCGCGGATCTTTCAGCTCGGGAAATTCGTTCAGCACGTCAGTCATTTCGTTGCCCCGTTCGCCGCAGCCCACATAAACGACGACGTCAACGTCAGACCATTTGGCGAACTGGTGCTGCACGACCGTTTTTCCGCTGCCAAAAGGGCCTGGCACGCACGCCGCGCCGCCTTTAGCTATCGGAAACAGCGTATCTATTACCCTTTGGCCCGTCAACATCGGCACAACCGGGCTAAGCTTTTCTCTTATGGGCCTTGAAGCGCGCACGGGCCATTTTTGCATGAGCTTTATGTCGACGTCGCCCTTATCGGTCGTTACGGCGCCGACAGTCTCCGTGACAGTAAACGCGCCGCCCTGTATGCTTTTTATTACGCCCGAAACGCCGGGCGGAATCATTATTCTATGCTCGATAAGCGCGGTTTCCCTGACGGTCCCCACTATATCGCCCGGCTCCACGCGGTCGCCCGCTTTTTTGACCGGCTCGAATATCCATTTTTTCACGCGGTCCAACGATGTGACTGACGCGCCTCGTTGTATAAAATCTCCCGACGCTTCTCTCATGGCGTTAAGAGGGCGCTGTATGCCGTCAAACATATTTTCGGCAAGCCCGGGGCCAAGCTCCACGCTAAGCGGCTCACCCGTGGAATACACAGGCTCTCCGGGGCCAAGCATGGAAGTCTCTTCATAAACTTGTATGGACGCCGTGCCGCCGCGCATCTCTATAATCTCGCCTATAAGCCTTTTTTGAGAAACGCCCACGACGTCATAGATCCTCGCGTGTTCCATGCCTTCGGCTATTACCAGCGGCCCGGACACCTTCACTATTGAGCCAACCTCCAAAACCACTCACCTTCCTTCGTCCAATATGTTGATTCCCACGGCTTTCTCCACATTTCGCGCCACGCGTTCAAGTCCGACGCCAAGCGAGCCTTTGCCGCCGGGTATTAAAATAATCGCGGGTAGCATTTCGTTTTTGTACCGGTCTATAGTCTCCATGATATGTC
>JAISER010000069.1 GCA_031263985.1 Clostridiales bacterium
GGGAACGGGGCAGTAACGAGAATGGCAACCGGATCCTTAGGCGGTTCGTCCCCAAGGGGACAGATATAGGCAAGCTAACCGAGAGAGAGCTTCAACGGATTGAGGATTGGGTGAACAACATCCTCGCAAAATACTAGCTTACCAAACAGCCGCCCAGATGGCGTCTTAAAAAATTCCAAACTAACAACATGTAACTGGGAATATATGGCGGGCAATTAAACTTGCAATCTGCAATTAAATCAAAAAAAGTGAAAAAAAGCTGGAAAAAAACTCGAAAAAAGTATAGAATAAAGTTTGGCGGCTGTTGAAGGCCTATTAATATGTAACTTCGCCGAGGAGGATTGGCTTTGATTGACAATGTATTGGAAATCACCGGGCTGTGTAAGGATTATGATGAGTTTTCGCTTAAAAACGTGTCCTTTTCTCTCCCAAAAGGCCGCATCATGGGTTTTGTCGGTCAAAACGGCGCGGGAAAGACGACTACTATAAAATCCGTTTTGGGTATGCTTCGTCCTTCGTCGGGCGAAATAAAAATCTTAGGCGGCGCGCTGGATCAAGTTAAAGAGCGTGTGGGCGTCGTCATGGACTCGCCGTATTACGCCAGCGAATGGACCGTAACTTCGCTTGAAAAAGCCGTCTCTCCTTTTTACTCCAATTGGAGCGCGGAGTCGTTTCATAAAGCGCTTAAGAACTTCAGCGTGTCAACGACAAAAAAAATAAGCGACCTCTCCAGAGGCATGAAGGTAAAGCTTATGATGGCGGTCGCCCTTTCGCACGGCGCCGAACTGCTGATACTGGACGAACCCACAAGCGGCCTTGACCCTGTCGCGCGCGACGAGCTTATAGAAATTTTGGCCGACTTACGAAAATCAGGCAAAAGCGTACTGTTTTCCACGCATATAACCTCCGATCTGGAGCGCGTGGCCGATTACGTAACGTTCATCAAAAACGGAGAGATCATATACAGCGGAGACAAAAAAACTCTTTTACAAAGCTACAAAGCCGTTAAAATAAAGGATATAACGGAGGAACTAAAAGCCTTAGTCATAGGGGGCCGCGAATTTGACGGCGTATTCGAAGGCATGGCGCCGGCCGAATCCGCGGGGCCGTTCGGCGCCGCGGCCGTCTCGCCGACCCTGGAAGAGATTGTCGTCTATATGAGCAGGGAGGACCGAAACTATGAGTAAAGCCTTAACGTTTACAAGACTTGATTTACTGACCGTCAAACCGTACTTAACCGTTAAAACGATGTCAATAACCGTAATAATGTGCGCGCTTATGGCGTTTAACCCGAACAGCTCAATGTTTTTGGGCATGTCCCTGATCTTTATGTCCGTGTATTACTCTTATCCGTTCGCCATAGCCGAGAAAAATTCTATGGACTTAATGTATTGCTCTTTGCCGATCACAAGAAAAGACGTCGTAAAAGGCCGATTTATTTTCCTGGCACTTGCCAACCTGCTCGCGGGGTCCGTCATAGCGGTCATATCCGTATTCCTTACGATCTTACGCGGCTCTGTAAGCGCCCAAGAGCTTTTTGTCGTATTCGTCTCCTTTTTTACAATGATAAACATAATGTCATGCATACAATTTTGCATATATTTTAGGTTCCCGTTTTCTAAATCACGATTGCTGGCATACTTGCCGATGGTGATCATCTCATCGGTCGGATTGGCGTTCGCTCAACTCTCCACGGGGCAAAACCGTTATTTCGAAACGGGAAACTCATTTGAAACCGCGGCCGCCCTCTGGCCGGCGATATCGGCGGTTTGCCTGGCCCTTCTGGCGGCGTGCTACCTCGTGACGTTTTCGATATCGGTAAAACTTTACGAGAAAAAAGAATTTTAATATGCTTGCTCTCAAGATTGACAAATCGGAAATTAAAAGCTTTATGAACGTCCTGTTGCGTCAGGACGCCTTTTCAGAATTCGAAACGCGCGGGGTAGAAATCTCAACGTTCGCCGACTTCTCTATAAACGGAGCTTTTGATGAAAATTACTCAAGCGACGAGCGTAAAGAGGTTCATTGTCTTTGGAAGCGGCTTCAGCCTTATGTCTTCAATATATTAAAAGGCGCGGCGCGCCCAAAGCTTTTAAAAATAACGTTTTCGCTTCCCGCGTCCAAACTGCCGGTCATCCACGAAAACGCCGCGTCGTGCTTTATAAACCTCGTCTATCAAAACGGCGAAGCGGTTTGCTCCACGGCGGTCTCGCAAAAGAGTTTTTCACTTGACAAATCCGTAGACGTCGCGTGGGACGAAAGCGTTCTGGCGTTTTTCCGTAAAAACAAGATACCGTTCATAGAAGAACACATTTGACCCGGCTTATCTGTTAGCGCTCATTGCGCATGAGCGCTAATTTTTTGTTGACTTTTTACCTCGTCTTGTTTAGAATAATAATCGGCTTTTAATCAATAGACCTGTCCCGAAACCTGGCTCCTGCGTCTACGCGGCGGCTTTCGTTTTATTAGCATTGCGAAAAATCCGCTCGTGAATCCGTCGAAGTCAGGTTCCAGGACAGTTCTAATGACAATCCTATTTCGCCGAAATCCTTCGACAAAGGGAAATTCCTTCGTATCCTCAGATTTTTTCGGTCTATATTAATAAAGATTTCGAAAGGGTGAAAACATGATTGACGAAAAAGGCGGTTTGTCAATTAACAGCGAAAACATATTGCCGATAATTAAAAAATGGCTCTACTCCGACACGGATATCTTCGCGCGCGAGCTTGTGTCAAACGGGGCCGACGCCGTTACAAAGCTAAAACGGCTCGCCGACATGGGCGAAGCCGCTCAAACCGACGAAGAGTACGCTGTGCGCGTAACTGTGGACAAAAAGAAAAAACAAATTCGGTTCGACGACAACGGCGTCGGCATGACCGCCGACGAAGTGCGTCGGTATATAAACCAGATCGCTTTTTCGGGAGCGACCGATTTTTTTGACAAATATAAAAACGCGGAGGGCGACGGCGGCGAGATAATAGGCCACTTTGGCTTAGGTTTTTACTCGGCGTTCATGGTGTCGGACGTCGTGGAGATAGACACGCTTTCTTACCTCGAAGGCGAAACGCCCGTATATTGGAAATGCGACGGCGGAAGCGATTATGAAATGTCCGAAGGCTCGAGAACGTCGCGCGGCACGACCGTCACGCTAAACATATCCGACGATGAGAAACGCTTTTTGGACATATTTTCGATGTCGGAAATTTTGCGCAAATACTGCGGCTTTCTGCCTGTTCCCATATACGTCGAAGACGCCGAGCCGAAAAAAAGCGCTCATGAGCATGATCACGATCATGACTGCGACCATGATTGCGACCATGACGACCCTAAACCTACTCCCATAAACGACACCGAACCGCTTTGGACGAAAAAGTCTTGCTCCGACGAGGAGTATAAAGCCTTTTACCATAAAGTTTTCGCCGATTTTAACGACCCGCTGTTTTGGATACACCTGAACATGGACTATCCGTTCAGATTGAAGGGCATTTTATACTTTCCAAGACTAAAGCGCGAACTTGAGTCCATTGAAGGACAGGTCAAGCTCTACAGCAATCAAGTGTTTATCGCCGACAATATAAAAGAAGTCATTCCCGAATTCATGCTCTTGCTGAAGGGAACTATGGACTGCCCCGACCTTCCGCTTAACGTGTCGCGCAGCTTTCTTCAAAACGACGGCTATGTAGCGAAGATGTCAGGATATATAACGAAAAAAACAGCGGACAAAATAAACGCGCTTTGTAAAAAAGACCGCGAAACGTTCAACGGCTACTGGGACGACATAAGCCCGTTTATAAAATACGGATGCATACGCGAAAAGGACTTTTATGAAAAAGTTAAAAAAAGCTTGCTGTTCAAAACGACAAGCGGCGATTACGCCACTCTTGACGAATTTACCGAACGCAACAAGAAAAAGACCGGAGACACCGTGTTTTACGTAAGCGACGAACGCCAGCAAGCTCAATATGTCAAGCTGTTCAAAGAGCAGGACATGGAGGCGGTCATACTCACGATAAACCTTGACAACCCCTTCATATCCTACATCGAAAGCTACGAAAAAGATCTGAAATTTTCACGCATAGACGCCGACCTGTCCGAAGCCCTTAAAGAAAACGACGGCGGCGGCGACATAGACGATAAACTCGCCGATCTGTTTAAAAACGCGCTCGGAGACGACAAACTCGTCGTAAAAATTGAAAGCCTCAAAACGCCTAACGTCTCGGCGGTCATAACGCAGTCGGAACAATCGCGCCGTATGAAAGAAATGAGCCGGATGTTCGGCGGAGCGGTTTCCGAAAATATGTTTGACGACACGGAAACCCTTGTGCTTAACCGAAATAACGACTTGGTTAAAACGCTTGCGGACATAAAAAACGACGAAACGCGCAAAGACGACGTGAAACTCATCTGCGAGCATATTTACGATCTCGCCATGATAGGACACCGCGCGCTTGACGCCGACGTTATGACGCGGTTTATCGAACGCAGCAATAATTTACTTGAAAAAATAGCCGTTAAGCGATAAAAAAGCGCGTCGGAGAAGGCGTTCGGCGGGCAATCTGTGAAGACATTGCGGTAAATCTCGCGCTAATTGGGGCCGAGTTGAGAAGAAGCCCTAACCCGGCTTGGTAAAGCGCGCATGAGCTTGCGGGGTTTGAGCGTTCACGCGAGAAAAACGGCGCTCCGCCCCGCTTTGATTCGCGATGTCAGCCGAACTTCGCCTTCGCCGACAAATTTATCAAAACTTGTTGCCAACGCTATAATTAGGCGCTATAATGATTAGCGCGATAAGGTGACATATACGCCGCTTGGTTTTTGTCGTGTACGCGTAGCTCAGCTGGATAGAGCGTCTGACTACGGATCAGAAGGCCGGGAGTTCAAATCTTCTCGCGTACGCTTTAATGAAAAAAGGCTGCTGGCATAAAGCCGCGGCCTTTTTATATATGCGTCCGTTCTAAACCGGATAGCGTTTAGAGCCTGTTCAAGATCTTGCTTTTGGCAGATTTTTGTGATGATTTTTCGCCAAACGCGAAAGCGCGAACGCCGCTTATTCGAAGAATATACGCAAAGAACGCTGACAAAGCGTGGCGGAAAACAGTAAAACGGAGATTTTTAACAGGCTCTTAGACAGACATGATGGGAGGCTTCGTCAATGAGCGACGTAATAAACGCGGAATCCGCGTCCGACGAATTTATCATTAAATTGGATCCGAACGGAGAAGCGGTCGATATCGAAACTCCAGTCACCGTCGAAACGGAACAAGACGTTTTAATCGACGCCGAAACGCCAGACCAGTCTTCCGAACAGCCGCCGCCTGGCCCCCAACAACCGCCCGAACAGCCGCAGCGATCGTCTGGCCCCCAACAACCGGCGCAACCGCCGGTCGAAGAACAAACCGAACAAATCGAAGAGCCGCAAACCGAAGAGCCGGAGCCCGCCGACGACGACGAGCAAATCGCCGAACTTGAGCGTGAAACGCCACCGCCCGCCCTTAACGAGGGCGAAGTCAAAGAAGACAACTTCACACTTACATATGTTAAGGTTGATTCCATCATTTTAGACAGCGTAACGACCGCTTACGAAACGGCGGCGGCGCAAATCGTTAAAGCCTCTCTCTTCGCAGGCGTACCTTCCGTTTTGATCGCGCTTTTAGTCTTGGCGCTGAAAATATTGTCCTTCGCTCGGAAAACGCGCTTAAAACGCGCTGAAGAAAGCTCACGTCAGTTTTTTTAATATAAAATAATATGACTATTCAATCGCTTCATGAAGCCGCGCAAACGCGTAGCGCAGGGTCCGGGGTCGAAGACCCCGGCGGGGTTTGGGGCGGAGCCCCAAGGTTTTTATGACTTGTTTGGATAGTCGTCAAAGATTAAGACCTTGGGGGCGCCGCCCCCAATCTCCCGCTAAGGGACTTCGTCCCTTAGGAACCCTTTTCGCGCTCCGCGCCGGGTAGAGTCTGTTCAAGATCTCGCTTTTAGCGGATCCTCACGCGTAAACTCGCTTTTATCAGCGCGCGGCGCTTTTCAGGTCATATAAAAGATTATATGACTATTCAATCGCTTCATGAAGCCGCGCAAACGCGTGGCGCGGGGTCCGGGGTCGAAGACCCCGGCGGGGTTTGGGGCGGAGCCCCAAGGTCTTTATGACTTATTTGGATAGTCATCTAAAATAAGTAAGACGCAGGCGTACGGAAAACGCTGAGTCACGCGCCCGCCAATTCCTCTTCCGGCGACATATTGCGTTTTTTTACGCTGTCCGCCACGCTGCGTAAATCTTTTACGGAAACGCAACCGGACGCCACAATGAGCGTCATGTATATGATCAATATCATGATAACCGCCGACAGCAGACCCATCGCGCCGCCCAAAGCTTGGAACAGCCATCTGTCGGCCGCGACTCTCGCTAAAAGCCCAGATACGGCCGCGCATAGCGCCGGCTTTAAAAACCAACTTAAAAAGTCAATGCGCAAATCTATACTCGTCTTCAGCTTTCCTACCTCAAAGACGCAAACTACCGCCAAGCTTATGAACCATCCCGCTATAAACGCGTTAACGCCGTAAATCGGCGTAAGAAAATATACGAACGCTATACTTATGGCGGACGAAATCAGGCTGTTTATAAACATAAACGTCTGATAGCCCAAACCGTTTAATATGCCCGATATAACGACCTGCATATATAAAAGAGGACACATTACGCCGAAAAGGAAGAGTGAGCCGCTCAAATCCTGTTTGTAAATCACAAGCCCCATCTCTTTGGAAAACGTCATAAACATGACCGCCGCGCAAAACCCTATAATGCACGAGAACAACAACGACTTTGAAGCCGTATAGCCTATGCGCGAGTTTTGACCTACCGCGGACGCCTCCGACACGGCCGGCACCAATGATATTGACAAAGACACCAAAAACGCCGACGGGAAATATATGAGCGGCATGGCCATACCGCTTATCTGCCCGTACGCGCTCATGGCCGCGCTTGCGCTCATGCCAAACGCCTGAAGCCGCCGGGGGATAAGCGCGTTTTCAAGCGTCGCCAACAGCGAGCCGGCGACGCGGTTGGCCGTCAGCGGCGCGGCCATCGTCAGTATGGTCGAAAGCGTCTTCCGCTCCGACATGCTCGCTTTCTTTACTTCCCCGTTAGCCTCGCGGTACGATTTAAACATGAAATATATGAAACCGAACGAAAATATTTCTTCAGCCACTATGCCTATAGTAGCGGCGGCGCACGCGTACTCCAAGCCATACGGAAGGAAAAATCCCATTATAAAAAAAATCACGGCCATGCGCACAAGTTGTTCCAAAACCTGGTTAAGCGCCGGCACGGTTGTCTCTTGAACGCCGAAGAAATAGCCTCTTACGCACGAGCCCGCCGACATAAACGGTATGCCCACGGCCAATATTTTAAACGACAATCCTATGCGCGCCTCGCTAAAAAACGTTGAAGCTATGCCTTCCGCGAAAACATATATCAGCGCGGCGGCAATTACGCCAAGCGCGGTCGTAATCGTCACCGAACGCCATAATATTCTGAAAGCGTTGCCGTGTTCGCCTCTAGCTTTCTCTTGGGCGGTCAGTTTTGAAACCGTCATCGTAAAACCCGCGCACGTTACGCTCCACGCCAAGCTGTATACCGGAAAGACTAATTGGTAAAGCCCTATGCCTTCAGCGCCCATTATGTTGGACATATATATGCGGTACGCGAAACCCAGCACGCGCGTTATCAGACCCGCGACCGTTAAAACTATAGCCCCGCTTATGATGCCTTTTTTCGCCATTTAATATATTTCTCCCCCATAAAAGCACGCGAACGCGCATCTCAACGCTCTTTAAAATGTATTCTAACGGACAATTTTTTATGCCATGCCGGAAACTATAACGAAAAAACGCCTCACGGGACAAATCCGCTTTTTTTAATGACAAATCCGATTTCACGTGGTAAAGTTAAAGACGCGACTATCCAGTGTCTTTTCGGAGGGCGATTTATGAGCAAGACAGTGGCCGCGCACACGCTTGGCTGCAAAACGAACAGCTATGACACGTCCGCCATGCTTCGGCTTTTTAAGGAGCGCGGCTATAGCGAGGTCGATTTTGACGACCGCGCGGACGTTTATATTATAAATACGTGTACAGTTACCAGTTCGGGCGACAAAAAGTCACGCCAGATGATACGACGCGCGCGCGCGAAGAATCCGAACGCGGTAATAGTCGCCGCCGGATGTTACGCGCAAATCGCGCCGGACGAGGTTAGCGCCATAAGCGGCGTCAACGTGACGCTTGGCGTAAATGACAAAAATAGCGTTGTAGACGCGGTTGAAAATTACAAAAATGGCTCGGTCACGCGCGTCGTATCGGACGTTTGGTCAAAAACGCCGGCGTACGAGCGCCTTTGCGCCGCGTCGTTCGGTGAAAGGACGCGGGCCTTTTTAAAAGTGGAGGACGGATGTTCTCAGTTTTGCGCCTATTGCGCCGTGCCGCGCGCTCGCGGTCCCGCGCGCAGCCGTCCGTTGAAAGACGCGCTTGCCGAAGCGAAAGATATGGTCCGGAACGGATTCAATGAAATTGTTATCACCGGTATACATCTGGCATCTTATGGGAAAGATTTAACTGACGAAGATTTGATTTCGCTGCTAAGGGGAATTCATGATATAGACGGCGTAAAACGCGTTAGATTAGGTTCGCTTGAACCGACCTCCGCGGACGATCGGTTCGTTCGAGCGCTCGAGAAAATGCCTAAGATTTGCCGTCATTTTCACCTCTCGCTTCAAAGCGGCTGCGCGGACACGCTGAAACGCATGAATAGAAGATATACGCCGAACCAGTTTGAAAACGCCGTAACGCGCCTTAAACGCGCGTTTCCGAACGCGGCCGTCACCGCTGACGTTATAGTGGGCTTCCCCGGCGAAACCGACGAGCATTTCCGCCAAAGCCTGGCGTTTGTAGAACGCCTGAAAATATCGCGGCTTCATGTGTTTCCGTTTTCCGCGCGAAAAGGAACGCCGGCGGCCGTTATGCCTGACCAACAGCCGGATTACGTTAAAAAAGAGCGTCACATCCGAATGACCGAGCTTGGAAAAGCGTTGAGGCGCGAATACGTCGAAACGACGCTTTTGGGCGAAAAAACGAAAGTTTTGTTTGAAAAAAACATCCGCGGTCTGTGGGAAGGATATACGGAAAACTACGTTAGAGTCGTCGCGCCGGGTGAAAATTTAAATAACCGCATGGCGAACGTTTTCATAACCGGCACGGATGGAGATACCGCGTTCGGCGTAATTTCATACTCTTGAGCGGCTCCGGCGTGTGGAAACGACGCCGTTCCGCGGAAAAACCGCGCTCAAGCCGCCGAACGTCATAAACTCGCCGCGGAATGTAACAAAATATTAATTTGCAAAAAGTTTTAATTTATTATATGATTAGTTCTACACTAAAATCGGACTGTTTCATGAACCGTTTTTTCGCTGATTTTTCCATGTATAGAGAGGTAGGCAATATAGTGAGCGGCAATTTCTCCGAAACGCAAAAATTTAATAATTTTGAAAAATTATCGCGCGCGGAACCGCGTGACGTTTTGCTGACGGTCTATAAAGCGTTGACTGAAAAGGGTTACAGCCCCGTTAATCAAATTGTGGGTTATATATTGTCCGGAGACCCTACATACATTACAAGCCATAACAACGCCAGAAGCCTTATAAGTAAACTTGAGCGTGACGAACTGCTTGAGGAAATGGCTCGTTTTTATTTGGGCGAAAACACGAAAGACAGTTAGTATGGCGCGTATATTGGGCCTTGACTACGGTGACCGCTCTATCGGCGTCGCCGTAAGCGACGAACTGAACATAGCGGCGCACGGCGTAGAGGTTATACGCGGAACCGACGAAAGAAGCGTCAAAAAGAGCGTCGCGCGCATTCGCGATATTATAAAAATCTATGACGCGCGGCTTATAGCGCTTGGCTATCCGTTGAACATGAACGGCTCCGAAGGCGAGCGCTGTGAAAAAACCCTTTTGTTTAAACAGCGCCTCGAGCGTAATTTTCACAAAATACCGGTCGAATTGTGGGACGAGCGGCTTTCCAGCGTTTGGGCGTCACGCGTCCTCGCCGGCGATAAACGTTCAGGCGACAAAATCGATAAAATAGCCGCCATATATATTTTACAAGGTTACCTTGATTACCGAAAGAAGGCCAGCTTATGAACGACGAACCGTCAGCTTCGTCCGAAAGTTTCCGTGAACCTGAAGATTCCTATAAATATAAAGCGGAAGACTCTTGCGTAACTATGTACGACGAAGACGACAACCAAACTGAATTCATCGTTATCTCAAGCGTCAGAGGCGAGCGAGCCAACTATCTGCTCGTCGCGGAAAGCGCGCGCGACCCTGACGAATCTGAAGCGCTGATATTAAAGGAAATCCGTCAGGATGACGATAATATGTTTTTTAAAACCGTTGACGACGACGCGGAATTCATGGAAGCCGTCAGCCTTTTCCAGCTTAACGACAGCGATTATGAACTTGACATATAACGGCGCTCGAAACCCAGCCGTTCGCGGCCTTTTAATTTAAATTCAACAGCGGACCTGTCTCGGGACCTAACTTCAACGGATTTACGAGCGGATTTTTCGCAATGCAAGGCTTTCCGCGAACGCCGGAGTTAGAGTTCAGGACAGGTATAGTATATTCATGCGCCGGCGCGGCGCTTAATTAACGTCTCTCGAACTTCGCCGTTTGACGCGGCGGGGTTTTTTTTGAACGCGCCATTATTTTTTAGCCGGTTTTTACGACACTTGGAGGACTGATTTTTTTTGGCACAAAAAAAAACTAAACTAAGGGTAATACCACTAGGCGGACTTGGCGAGATAGGCAAGAACGCTACATGCTTGGAGTATGGAGGCGAAATAATACTTATAGACTGCGGCGTGGCGTTTCCGGAAGACGACATGCTAGGCATAGATCTCGTAATCCCCGACTTTACCTATCTGTACAAAAACAAAGAGAAGGTAAAGGGTCTTTTCCTAACCCACGGACATGAAGACCACATAGGCTCAATACCCTATTTTTTGCGCGAAGTGGACGTGCCCATCTACGCGACGAAACTGACGCACGGCCTTCTGGAAAATAAACTGAAAGAACATAGAATCAACGCTCATCAAGTCGTTGTCGCCGCGGGGGAAACTATCAAACTAGGCTCGTTTAAGGTAGAGTTCATACGCGTCACGCACTCCATAGCTGACGCTTGCGCGCTCGCCATACAAACGCCCGTCGGGATGGTCGTGCATTCCGGCGACTTCAAAGTTGACTATACGCCTATACAAGGCGAAGCCATAGACTTACAGCGATTTGCGGAACTGGGCAAAAAAGGCGTGGCGCTGTTTTTGTGCGAAAGCACTAACGTCATGGAGGAAGGCCATACAATGTCCGAAAGCTCCGTCGGGCCGATACTTGACCGTATATTCGAGGACTCGCCGAAACAGCGCATTATGGTCGCCACGTTTTCGTCGAACATACACCGCATACAGCAGATAGTGAACTCAGCGATAAAACAACGGCGCAAAGTCGTCGTTATGGGCAGAAGCATGGCCAACGCTGTGCGCACGGCTTGCGAACTAGGCTATTTGGACATACCCGACAAGGTTCTGATAGAAATTTCGGAGCTTAAGAATTACCCTAAAGAGCAGCTTGTAGTGATTATGACCGGCAGCCAAGGCGAACCTATGGCGGCCCTGTCGCGCATGGCCGTGTCCGACCACCGTCAGATAGACGTCCAGCCGAACGATAAAATAATCATCAGCGCGTCTCCGATACCCGGCAACGAAAAAATGATCTCAAAGGTCATAAACGAACTGATGCGCAAAGGCGCCGACGTCGTCTATGAAGGGCTTATGGAAGTGCATGTCTCCGGTCACGCTAAAAAAGAGGAAATAAAACTGCTTCACGCGCTGCTCAGACCGCGTTATCTGATGCCCGTACATGGCGAGTACCGCCACCTGAAGCACCACAAAGATTTGGCTATATCGCTTGGCATGAAAAAAGAACGCGTGTTTATATTGGAGCTTGGAGAGGTGTTGGAGCTTAGCGATAGGTCGGCCGCCGTAAACGGGTCCGTCCAGGCCGGGCGCACGCTCGTGGACGGGCTGGGCGTCGGAGACGTAGGCAACGTCGTTTTGCGCGACCGCAAGCATCTGTCTCAAGACGGCCTTATGATAGCCGTCGTTATCATAGAAAAACGTTCCGGCGCGGTCGTCGGCGGGCCTGACATCATATCGCGCGGGTTCGTATACGTCAAAGAAGCTGAAAACCTGATAGAAGAAGCTCGCTCAATGGTCCAGTCCGCGTTGCAAAAATGCGGGCATAAAAACATTAACGAATGGTCATATATGAAAAACCTTATAAAGGATACGCTGCGCGAGTTCTTATGGCAAAAGACCAAACGTAGCCCAATGATTTTGCCGATTATTATGGAGGTGTAGCCGTGGACGCCGCTAACCTTGAAAAAGCGGCGCGTTTTTTCGCCGAACAGATTTATCTAAGCGAACTTTGCAAAACATATCGCGCGGCCAAAAAAAAAATTGACGACAGCGATGAACTGTCCGGCTTGGTCAAAGAGTTCAAAGCGCATCGGTTAGAATATGAACTGAAAAAGATGTCCGACGCCCCAGCGCCGTTCGACGAAGAACGGCGCGTCGCCGTATTGTATTCCAAACTTATTATGAACGACGACGTAAAGGACTTCTTTCACGCCGAACGACAACTTTTTAACTGCGCTTCAAACATACAAGACATAATAGCCCAGGCGTTCGGCGCCGATATCAACGTTTAGCGCCTTATCGCTTGCGGCGGATTGCCGCGCTCGTTTTTTTACCGAACGCGAAAGCCGCGTATTCAAAGAATATATAGCTCTGATACTGAACTCAGTTTGAAACGCGGTCGAACCAATGGGTTCGGCGCGGCTTTCTCGTGAATAAAGATCTTATATAAAAAGGGGATGACATCAAATGGAAAAAAGAACGTTTAAAGGAAATGAGCGTATCTCTCTTTTAGGGTTCGGCTGTATGCGCCTGCCGCTTAAAGGCGAAAAGCCCGGCGACATAGACGAGGAAAAGTTCCAGGAGATGATCGATTTAGCGATAAAAAGAGGCGTTAATTACTTTGACACCGCGTACATCTATCACGCCGGACACTCGGAACCGGCGGTCGGGCGCGCGCTGGCGAAGTATCCTCGCGAAAGCTTCAAGCTCGCCACGAAACTGCCTACATGGCTCATAAAAAGCGAGTCTGACATCGAGCGTATCTTTAACGAACAACTTGAAAGATGCGGCGTCGATTATTTTGACTTTTATCTCGTCCATAGCATAGACGCGAGCAAGCTCGACATAATTGAGAAAAACCGCATTTGCGGCCATCTTGCCGAAAAGCGAAACCAAGGGAAGATACGCCATCTTGGCTTTTCATTCCACGACACTCCTGATGTTTTGGAAAAAGTCGTCAAAATGTACAAATGGGAATTCGGTCAAATAATGGTTAACTATATCGACTGGGAATTGCAGGACGCCAAACGCCAATATGAGATATTAGAGGAAAACGGCATACCCGCTATCGTTATGGAACCGGTAAAAGGCGGCGCGCTCACCAATCTTACGAATGAGGCGACGGCTATTTTCCAAAAAGCCGACCCGAACTCCGACCCGGCGTCGTGGGCGCTTCGATATGCCGCGTCGCTGCCTAACGTTTTCACTGTGTTAAGCGGCATGTCCAACATAGATCAAATGACCCAAAACCTGGACACGTTTTCCAATTTCCGCCCTATGACCGACGAGGATTATAAAACGGTCAAGAAAGCTGTAGCGGCGTACAGGCTATCGTCAAACATACAATGCACGGCGTGTAATTACTGCATGGATTGTAAGTTCGGCGTGGATATACCAAAAGTCTTCGCCATATACAATCAATATCTGCGCGACAATGAAAAGTTCCGGTTCTCCATGAACTATTCCATTCTGCCGCAAAAAAACAGAGCAAGCAGTTGCGTCGCGTGCGGCGAATGTGAAAAAGCGTGCCCCCAACATCTTAAAATATCCAGCTTAATGAAGAAAGTGACCGCCGCGGCTCAATAACCATCCCCCCTTCGCCACAAGTCATAAAGACCTTGGGGCTCCGCCCCAAACCCTGCCGGGGTCTTGACCCCGGACCCCGCGCCGCGCATTTGCGCGGCGTCCTTAAACGACTGGAGGTCATATTGCGCTTTGTTCAGCGGCCCTGTAAAAGCGCCGCGGTGTATTAATCAGGGTCAAA
>JAISER010000104.1 GCA_031263985.1 Clostridiales bacterium
CAAACCCCGCCGGGGTCTTCGACCCCGGACCCCGCGCCGCGCGTTTGCGCGGCTTCATGAAGCGATTTAATAGTCATAAAACTTAAAAAAATAAAGGCGCAAATGATATTCGCGCCTAAGTCTGTTCTAGCGTTTTTTGACCGCAGTTTTACCGTTTTCGTTTTGACCTAACTCCGCTTTCAATATTTTAGCGAAATAGCTGGCCGGAACGAAGGTAACGCCGTTATCGCTTAAAGTAGGAGCGGAATCCAGTTTTATAACATTCCCGTTTTCATCCGTTCCATAGTTGTTTTCGCCTATTTTAACTGATGATAGCAATTTTTCGCCGTCGAACACTTTAATGGACTTGTCCTCTCCGTTCCACTCAAGCGTATAGCCTAAAATGTCGGTGTTCGATCTCAACGGAATCATCTCCGCCGGTATGCTTTCGGTTTTTTCGTCTTGCAGGTCAGTCGCGGATTCGCCATCCGACTTAGTCGCGTCAGCGGCGTCCTCAGCTTTTTTCACGGCCTCATCGTACCGTTCTTTAGTCACTTCATTAAAGTCCGCTCTGTTTACATAGTATGTAAACAAGTCTTCCGCGGGACCCGGATCTAACGATGTTCTCTTATATTTGACGCTGACTATGACCGCCGAATATTGGCCGTTTTCCTCAAGTTCGTAAGACACGGCGAACGAGTCAGACTCATCCGAAGCTTCAGGGGATTGCGTATAAGCTATATAGCTTTTCCAAAGAGCGTCCTCAATCTTCTTAGTGAGACCGCTTACTTGGTCAACTACGGGATACTTCCCAACCAAGGCTGAGTTTTCATTGTAATAATTTTTCTCGCTATATCTCAAACTTGGGTAGCTTTGCTCTTCCTGCTTGGCTCCGACAGGCGCGGCGGTCGTTTCCTTTGAGGGTTCGCTTACGGATGAGGGTTCGCTTACGGCTTCAAGGCTCGAAGCTAACTTGCCCAGTGTCGGCTGGCTCTGCGGCGAAGCGCCCGCGAACGCGACGCCCGCGTTTCCCGCCGTAAGCGTCATGGCGATGAGCGCCGCCGCTAAACCTTTAAATTTCTTCATTGTTGATAGACCTCCTAAATTTAATAATTTCAGTTGCGACATAACCCCCTGAAGAGAATCTTAATTTCTTAACTTGCGCATCGGGCGTTATTGCATCTTAATATTGTTGCATGAAATTATTAAAAAATCAATAACAATTTAGTTACAAATATTTAAATTTTTTTTGCGCTAAACAGATGTTTATAAAATTCAGGAATAAAAGCTTTCAACTTATTTTTACCCCAATTTATTAAAAATACAGCGTTCATTTTTTGGAATTGCAGCTATAAATAAACTTTTTAATGAAAAAGCGGCTGCGCGAAGGTCAACGCGAACACCAGCGTCAATGCCAGCAAATGCGCCGGGTAAAACGCGTAAAAAAACCATCTGGCCTTAATTCCAGGCTTTCCGTTGTAAAGCGCTATAAAAATCAAGGCGACGGTGCCTCCGGCGAACAGTTGCGCGTTAAACGGATATTCGTAAATATCGGGGTAAATGTACAGCGCGTATAGCCCAGCGAGGCCGGTTATTATTTTAGCGGCTTTGTTCCGCGATATATAAAAAGCGAATATCAGCATGGCGCCCCTTGCGCCGTAATCGGTTTTAAGCGCCTCAGCCAAGGCGAATATGACGGCCAACAGCGCCGCGTGAGAGACCCACCCGAACTTATCGCCGCTCTCAGATAACCGTCGTTTATCGGTTTCGTGCCAAAAAATAGCCAATGCGCCTAAAAAAAGCGTAAAAAACACATTTTGTTCAGTAAAATCCCAAATCACCGGCGTAAGATCAGGAAATTGGCGGACGCCGCCAAAAAATATGTCATAGGGGATTTCGGAAATCAGGGCGAACAAACCAAGCCGCAACAAATATTTCTTCATATTTCCGGTATGACGGCAGCCTTCGCTTATTAAAAACGCGTATATAGGGAAAGCTACGCGGCCTATAACGCGCAGCCACAGCGCGGAAAAGCCCAAAACCGGAGCGTACGGCGACGTTTGGGTAAGCGCCGCCCCCGCGTGATCGATAAACATAGTCAAAACGGCTATAAGCTTAAGCGTGAATACGTCCATCCAAGACCCCGTTAAAAAAATTTATTTTTCATCAAGTCCAAGTATTATAACCACGTCATATCGGCTTGTCGAAGCCAGCGGTTCCGTCACCGCGCCGGGAAAGTATTCCAAAAACGCCGCCGCGTTGGATCTATCGTTCGTCAATACGCGCGTTTCATTCGATCGGTTAGCCGTATAGGTGTCTATATTGACTACGTTAAAGCCGTCCGCTTCAAGTCTGCGCTGCGTTTTAGCCGCCAGCCCCTCTACGGAGCCTCCGTTTAAAACCTGCACGCGCAAATTTTTAATTTCGTCATCGTTAAGAGACGCCGTTACGGTCATAGCCGCGACGCTTTCGGAGTCCTCTTCAACCTCGGACGCTTCATTATCTTTGTTTTCGACGGTTTCGCCGTCTTCGCCCGTTTCACCGTCTCGCGTTTCTTCGTCCACGGCGTCAGTGGAATAAAAAATCTCGTCCACAAGCGTTTTTGTCGCGGCTTCGTCCAGGTAATAGTACGGCGAGTCCTTCGGAGCGAAGCCCGGCAGCGTATGAGTCTCTATGTTATCCGGGTCCAGCTTGCTTACGTATTTTAAATATTTAGGCAAGTCGGTTATGGGGAAATCAGTTTCCACATATTTGATTATCGTATTGGCGTATGAGAAAAAGTTTTTCATAATATTGGATTTGCTAAGCGTCTGTTTAAAAAATTCCTTCATGAATTCGTGCTGCACTCTTATTCGCTGAATATCGCCTTCGCGGTATGTGTCGCGAAAGCGCACCACGCCCTCCGCCATTTCGCCGTCCAAACGCTGCAACCCCGCCGGAACGGCTATGCGAAGGTCCTGATAAGGATCGCTATAGTAAAAACCGCCTTCAGGAATCTCCATCCATACGCCGCCGGTCGCGTCAACGATGCTTCTAAGCGCGGACGTGTTCACCAAAACATAGTAATCTATTTTTATGCCAAGCGTTTCCTCGGCCATCTTCGCCGTATATTTAGAGCCGTCTTCGCCGCCCCAGCTATGCGCGGCGTTCGCTTTCATAACGCCGGAAGACGGAGGATGATGGCCATCGCGCTGCATTTCGCTTACCAAATCTTTAGACAACTTAACGTACGTATCGCGCGGTATCGAAACAAGACTGACTTTTCCCGTATCTCTGTCAAAACAGCAAATAATCATTACATCGGTAAGCGCCTCGCCCGCGTCCACGCCAAGAAGCAAGACGTTCGTCTTAAGCGGGGGCATGAACCATCCTTCGTACGATACTTCTTGTTCCTCAGGCTTATCCGCGGTTTGCCCGTCGTTTAGCGAAACGTTGGTCCGGACGAGCGCTCGCTGGTTTCGTTTCGCGGCCAGGCTTTCCAAGTATGGCCGCGCGGCCTCGTTCGCCGCGCGAACGTACCCGAACGTCGTTACGGTCGCTAATATTATAAAAGTTCCGACGATAGCGCATACTATCTTTATGAATTTCTTAAGGGTTCCCGAGCGTTGTTTTGCTATTGGGCCGTTCCGCGGTAAGGCGTTTGTTCCTTTTCCGAGTATCCGCGACACTGTGATCACTCCTTAAAGCGTTGATCGCAATTTTGTATAAGTTGCGAAAAAACAGTTTATTATGCAATAATATGTAATTATCGATATTACTGATTATATCAAACCGAAAGCTCAATATCAATTGATATGCGAAAACAATTGTTACAATACCGTTACAAGGTTATATTATTACCCTAAACGCTACATTTGAAAACTGATGACGCTATGAATTTGCAGGAAATGAACCGCGGCCCGCAAGCGCGCGGATATATCATCGCCATGTGAGGGATGACGCATGAAAAAAATACTATTGTCATTTATGATATCGTTTCTTTTTTTCGCGTTTTTTACGCCGTACGGCGCGAAGGCGGCCGAAAACTACGAAGTCTACGCTAATGGCGAAAAGCAGGCGCGATTTTCGACGTTTGAAAACGCGAAGGCGTTCGCCGAAGGGCTTAAAGTCGCCTACATAAAGCATAAAAGCGGCTCTCGTTGGATATGGGACAGCTCGAAGCCGTTTGAGACCGTCACGCCGGGCGGTTCAGCCATATCGTTTCGTGAATTTTATGAAGCGGCGAATTACGCGCGCGGCGCGGATGGCGCTCATATCCGCTATAAAAAAAACGACAGCGTAATATGGCGCGGCGAGATATTGCCGGATAGAGCGCGCGTACAAGGCGTTCCGCTGATAGCGCAGCGCCCCGAACTGCCTCGCGGCTGCGAGATGACGAGCCTTGCGGCGCTTATAAACTATAACGGCGAACGCGCGGATAAAATGAAGCTTGCCGAAGCCGTCGCCAAGGATGACGCTCCGCTTATGTTCAAACGCGGCAAGCTGACATGGGGCGATCCAAACGTGGGCTTTGTCGGCGATATGTATGATATGTCCAAAAATGGGTACGGCGTGCATCACAAGCCCGTCTATGATATTTTGCTGGAATATTTTCCGCGGCGGGCGCTTGATTTAACGGGTTGCTTGTTCGAAGACGCGTTAGAGTTCGTAGCGGACGGATGTCCCGTTTGGGTGATAACTAACGCTGCGTATGACCGCGTGCCTATGACGGAATTTTCCTGCTGGAGCTCTCCGAGCGGCGAAATCCGAACGACGTTTCGCGAGCATTCCGTTGTAATTACAGGTTATGACCTTGAGAACGTATATTTTAACGACCCTCTCGAAGCCGCTGAAAGCGCGCCGTTCGAGGAATTCCGCGCCGCTTGGGAGCAAATGGGCAGACAGGCGCTTACGGTAACGCGCTGATTCGTTAAACGTGAAAAGCGTCGTGATAACAAGTTATCCGACGCTTTTTTCGTTTTTAATTAATAATAAAATATGACTTTCAATCGCTTCATGAAGCCGCGCAAATGCGCGGCGCGGGGTCCGGGGTCGAAGACCCCGGCGGGGTTTGGGGCGGAGTCCCAAGGTTTTTATGACTTGTTTGTATAGTCATCTAATAAAATTCGCCGCGCGGACATGCCTTTGAGCGCGATATTTTAACGACCGTCTCAAATATCGTTAAAAAAACTTTAGAAATATAACGAATCCTGATCAACCATGCGCACGTTCACTTCCGTCAGGTTCATATGACAAAGCGCCAGCGCGTACCCGTCAAATGAGCTTATCAGCTTAAAGCGCGGAGGACGCTCCTCACAATCGCGCAAACAAGCCGTTTCATTTTCCATATCCACAGTAAAATCGAAGGAATTCAACGGCACGCTCAATCCCATCCCGCTAGCTTTTACATAGCTTTCCTTTAACGCCCAAAGCATATAGAATTTGTTAATCCGCTCAGCCGGGTCGCCGTCTGTTATAAAATCAGTCTCATATTTCGTAAAGAACCTGCGCGCGATTTCGATATATTTTATAGGTTTCATAAGTTGAATATCGGCCCCTACGGGAGATTTATCCGTCAGGCAAATTACATATTCGCCGGAATGGGATACGTTAAAATGAAAACCGTCGCAGTTCTCCAGACGAGGCTTTCCGAAATCATTCGCGCTGAAAATCGCGTCGCCGGGCCGTATCCCCAGTTCGCGAAAAACGACGCCGCGCGTCATGCTGTAAGAGACAGTCCCGCGAAGCCTATCCTCATATTTGACATATCTCATAATTCTCTCTTGCTTTGGCGGCTCAAAACTCCGTATAATCTCTTCCAGCCTCGCGTCTTCGATGGCGCGCAGTTTCGTAACGTACAGATTCATAATAAACGCCTCTTATAACCTGGATGTAATCATTCGAATTTGGCTTTCGCCTTCATGCCCTCTTTCAGAACAAGGTCATGTATGTTTTTAATCAATAGATCGCCTTCGAAAAGGCCTTCTTCAACGATCGTTTTTTTGCTGGTAATTTCGCCCGCGACGACTTTCACCCGTCTAACGGCTCCGTTCTCTATCTTATACGCGTAATTTTCACCGTCAACCGTTTCGATGGCCGCGTTTGGCGCGAGAAAAACGTTTTCGCGGTCGCTCAGCGTAAACTGAACGTCCAAATTTCGCGCGTTTTTAAGCTCCTCAGCGTCTTGCTCCACGTCTATAATCACTTTGACCGTATAATCTTTAGCGCCTAAGGACGATTGATACGTTTCGACCGCTTCGGATATTGTCTTAACGGTCCCGCCAAATAACGCGTCGCCCAGTCTTTGCTTTTTAACGAGGGACACCGCGTCGCCTTCCGTCACATAACTTAGATCGCTTGTCGATACGAAGACCTCGACGACCGATTTCTCGCTGGTTTTAATTACCGCGACGCTTTCTAAAGCGGATACGCGGGTTTTTGAATCAATGGGAAGAGCCACGACATAACCATCCGTCGGTGATGAAATGACGCAATTCTCTATATCGTCATTTAGTTTATTTATTTTTTGCTGTTCTATCTCGATTAGAGAATTATAATAAGCCGTTGAATGAGAGGAATAATCCGTCCGCAGATTTTCTTGATAAAACGCGATTTGCTCGCGATTGGCCTGTTTCAGCGCGTCATAATTCTCGTTAATGCCGGCGGCGTTTATGTCAGAGACGCCGGCGCCGTATTCGCTTTGCAGTCTTTCCGCTTCTTTTCGTCTTTCATTTAGCTTATCTTCCAACTGAGCGACGGAATTCTTCACTTGTTCAAAATTCCGCTCGGCGTTCATGTAATCTATTTCAGAGATCGCGCCGCCTTCATAAAGAATCTTTTGTTTCTCTAAGACATCTCGCGCGAAAGCCAAGTCTTTGTTCGCCCGCTCGGAAGACAATTGAATTTCCGTAATAATTTCGTCAAACGCGCCGCTATGGGCGACCGAGGTCTGAGCGCTTTTTTTCTGTCCGTCAAGCGCTTTAATTTCTTCGCGCAGTCTGTTTATGGCGCCTGAAAATTCCGTCTTCAGAGTTTTTTCTTCTTGCAGAGCCTTTTGTATCTGACTTTTATAACCCGTTATGGTTTCTTCGCAGATGTTTTTTTGGCGGTAATATTCTTTAGAGTCTATATGAGCTATCACATCGCCTTTTTTTACGCGCGTGTCCTCTTCAATCAACACATCCGTGACGTTGCCGGAAACTTCTGAAATCACGTTCACGCTTACCCCGTTTTTAATTATCCCTTCTTCGGTAAAATATGAGTGAACGTCTTCAGGCGCTATCTCTATGACCGAAAGTTCCGGCGGCCTTAAAAATAAAAACGCTATAATCCCTAATATTATTAACATGATTACAGCTAATGAAATTCTTCCAATAATTTTTTTCGCGTTGCTTTTCACGTTTTCCACAAACAGCCTCCCCTTAAGCGGGATTCATGGTAAGAAATAGTTCGGAACAGACAAGTCATAGAGACCTTGAGGCTTCGCCCCAAACCCTGCCGGGGTCTTCGACTCTGGACCCCGCGCCGCGCATTCGCGCGGCTTCATGAAACGATTGGATAGTCATATTTCATTATAAGGCGGAGTTTGCGCCGTCGTCTTCGCGAGCGGGCGCTGGCTAGAGAGAGAGGACTCCCGCCGCCTCTCCGAACCTCTAAGATCCTGTTCAAGATCTTGCTTTCAGTGGATTTTTACAAACATTTATTGCCAAGCTATAATAAAGTATAGAGGAAAATTGGATAAAAAACAGGCTTTAGAGCTTATCCCTAAATAACATTAATTTGTCTAAAAGTAATAAAAGCACATGCAAATTGTAACAATCCTAAATAGGTGAAGTCATATTTTTCATAACGTACAAGAATTTTATGAAAACGATTTAACCATGAAAAAACTCGTTCCACAACCCACCGGCGAGCTTTAAATAGAGGATTCTCATCTAATTCTTGCTTTTCCTCTCCACGAGATACAACATGCGGGATATAACCTCTTAGTACAATGGCCTCAAGGTCAGGTTCACCAAAGTATCCTTTGTCTGCGCACAGATTTTCTGTCGCTCCTTGTGAATAGTCAAATTTAGGACGTTCAACGACTGACTATATGATCTAAAACAGTCTCTATTTGTGTGACATCATGCCTATTTGCGCCTGTTAGCGCAAGCGATAGGGGTACGCCGTTTCCGTCTACAAGCGCATGCCGCTTGCTCCCGCGTTTACCCCCTATCAGTCGGATTTGCCCCTGTTCCCTCTTTAGCTAGCGGCGCTTTTACATTACTTCCGTCTATGCTTTGCCATTCCCATTGTATACCTTTAAGTCCATCATATTCTCGCAATCCTAATGTCCACATTTTCTCAAACGCTCCGGCTTTACTCCATGCTCTGAAATATCTATGCGCCGAACTTGAGGAGCCAAACTCCTTCGGTAGCGCTTTCCACTGTATTCCTGTTCTTAACACAAACAATATCGCGGCTAATATGATTCTGGGCTCCATTGGCTTCCTTCCGCCGCCGGGAGCTCGCTTGTACTCTTTTCCTGTCGCTCGCGTTGGCTTTGGGATTATTTCCTTTACCGCTTCCCAAAATGTTTCTGTTATTTCCCATGATTTTTCTTGTACCATATCTTTCATCTGCCCTTTTTGACACTATACGTCATTTTGTACAATTTTGTTTATTTAGGGAGAAGCTCTTAAATTAAACCAAGCCATAGCGATTTCATTAAATATTTATTTATAACGTCGCACGTCTCCTCGACTCGATTTGTAACGAAAAAATGATTGCCGTCAACATAATGAACGTAACAATTTTTCGCGGAATAAGCGCTCCATCCCAAAACGCTTTTTTTGTCAATATCGTCGTCTACGCCGTTTAATACGATTATATCATAATCTAATCTTACAGTTTCACGAGAAAAATTATAAGTCTCGCAAATCCTGAAATCTGACCTTAAAACGGGCAGGTAGAAGTTAAATAAATCGTCGTTTTCGATGAACTCCCGCGCGATGCCCCCCATTTTCACAATATCGGCTTTAAATAAATCGTCGCTTAAAAGGTGACGCGACTCGCGGGATTTTACGTCCGGAGGCGCGGTCCCGAGAAAAAACGCCATCTTCGGCTTTTTACACCGCATGCCTTCTATCATCGCGCACAGTTCAAAAGCTATAAGACCGCCCATGCTGTGACCCAGAACGCAATAATCGTCGTCACCGACCGATCTTTTGACCGTTTCGTAAGCGTCTGCGGCGGCTTGCGTCAGGCTATCGTACAAAGGTTCGTGAAACCGTGATCCTCTGCCTGACATTTCTATAGGAACGACTTCCACGCCGGCTGCGATGTGATGGCGCATCGCCTTGTACATGGACGCGCCACCGCCGGCGCAAGGAATGCAAAACAGCTTCATTTTCATCCCCCTGTTTTTTAAAGATGACTATCCAAACAAGTCATAAAAACCTTGGGGCTCCGCCCCAAACCCCGCCGGGGTCTTCGACCCCGGACCCCGCGCCGCGCATTCGCGCGGCTTCATGAGGCGATTGAATAGTCATATTTTTAAATCATTTATTGCGTCGTTTTTCCCGCGACCATCTCTTTAATCATACGGCTTTTTTTCAGCATATTCGCCTTCACGCCCATATCGAAGGCTTTTTCAAGAATCTCCAGCATGTCGTCAGCGATGGATTTCGATATGATAAGCGGCGGAAATAGCCCTACGTTATTTCTATTATAATAAATAGCCATGCCCAAAGCCGCGCAATCGGCCGCGACGCCGAACATCTCCTTGTCGTCGAGCGGTTCCCTCGTTTCGCGGCTCTTGACCAGCTCTACGCCTATCATCAATCCTCTTCCTCTGACATCGCCTATAACCGGCCGTTTCTCTTTCAGCCTCTCTATGCCGCTTTTGAGATAAGCGCCCGTTTCAAGCGAATTCTCAGACAGTTTTTCGTCTAAAATAATGTCGATGTTGGCTAGCGCGGCGGCGGCGCATACGGGATGTCCGCTGGCTGTGCTGCCATGAAGCAGACTTTTGCCGTCCCCTATAAAATTTTTATAAACGCTTTTCGTCGCCAGAGTGGCTGACACAGGCAGATAGCCGCTGCTCACTCCTTTGCCGAGACACAGTATGTCCGGCTTCGTTTTCCAGCGATCAGACGCGAATAGCGCTCCTGTTCTGCCAAAGCCGGTCGTCACTTCGTCAGCTATGAACAACATGCCGTTTTCTTTACAAACGCCGGCCAAATCGTCAAAAAAACCGTCAGTTGGGTCTATTACGCCTCTTTCGCCCATGACAGGTTCGACGATAAACGCCGCGACCGTTTCCGGCGTTTCTTTTTCGATGATTTCGCGTATATAATCCAGGCACGCCCGCTCGCACTCGCCTTTGTCGCGGCGGCCGTAAGCCTCTCTATAGCTGTAGGGCGGCTCAACGCTTATAAAGCCGTCCAACAGAGGGCCGTAAAACGCTTCGTTCTTTTCAAGGCCGGCGGAACTGAGCGCTCCGTAGCTTACGCCGTGATACGACCCTGTAAAAGACAGTATTTTATATTTTCCTCTTAAAGCCTTGTCGTCGCTCTGCCTGAAAAATTGTCGCGCCATCTTTATGGCGGTTTCGACGGCTTCCGAGCCGTTGCTGCCCAAATACGCCTTGTCGTAAAAACCGTTCGTCAGTTGACAAAGCCTCGTGGCCAGCTCGTTCGCTTTCGGATGCGTCTGCCTAAAGCATGAGGCGTAAGCGAGGTTATCCATTTGTTCCGCCGCCGCCTTGGTTATCTCTTTTCTGCCGTGTCCCGCGGCCACGTTCCATAATGAAGAGCTGGCGTTAATGAACCGCTTTCCCGCCGCGTTATAGACATAAGCCCCTTCCCCTCGCACGATGGTCAGCGGGCCGAAATCTTTGTACGGTACGAATTCCTCTAAATTGGTGAACGGATTCCACAAATTATAATCTTTAACCATTTCGGACCCACCGTTTCTCATATGAATTTGAAGAAAGCGCCCGTATTAAGGCTTTCCAGCACATCGTCAGCCCTTTCGACCCATTCTTCCTTTTCCGCGGAGGCGACTGTCACCGTTTTAGCGGCCCAAGTCCCGCAATAATCGCACTGCGCCGGATTAGAACCGTTCATTACGGCGTTATGGCCGGCGCAAATATGCTCGCAGCATTTATGCTTTCCGAACGCGAACTTGTTAATGAACCCGTCCAGTTTTTTGTTGTCCATATAAATGTCCGGCACGTTAAAAATTTCGCTATATTTTATCAAGTCCTTTGTGTTATATTTAGTTATTTTAGCCGCGACGCCTTTCATGTCAATATTTTTAATAGCCTTGTTACTGGGCAGGTTCACTATATCCAAGAAATTGCCGTCATAGCTTCTCTCAGCGTACGCTTTTATCACCTTTTCCAAAAAATCCGTCGTTCTGGTCCGGTCCAGCAATTTTAAAGAAAAGTCGCTATTGCCCGTTCTTTCGCAGATATCCTCGTATATATGAACGTCTTCAGGTCGTATCCACGCGGAGCTTATAAATTGCGTCGGATTCTTCATCCGCGTCATCGTGCATTTTAACATGCAATAATCTACCGCGAATCCAGCGCTGCCGCTGCCCTTCTCACTGGCGTGCGACTGCGCGTTGCCGTGGCTGATGCTGTACGGACAGTCATGCATGCATATGTTATTGGCTATAAGCCTCAGCTTCAAACCCGTTCCTTTAAAACACGCCAGAATATTTTCAAAGAGATCAAAATTACGTATCACGTTATCGTTAAGCGTCAGTTCGTCAGCGCCCAGGCTTCTCCAATATTCAGCCTTCTGGATCGTGTCGATCATCGCGTAAAGTCCTATCGTAACCTTGAAATGCGGAAATTTCCTTTTAATCATTTCGACCATATAAGGAGAGTTCGTAGTAATGGAGTCCACGCCTATGCCGGTCAAGTCCTCCAGATATTTGCACAAGCGTTTATTATATTTCTTTTCCATCTCCTTATCTCCGTAGCACATCGGGTTTATTAAATAGTTGAATTCAAGGTCGCGCTTATGGCATTCGCCTATATAGCTCTTAAGCTTTCGCCACGATATTTCGGGCAGAACCATTGACGCTCTGCCTCCGCCGAACGCATCTATCTTTAATTTGCCGAAAACTGAGCGTATCTCTTTCTTTTTGTCATGCTTTCTTATTACGTCCAGCAGTTCTAAGTCAAAGTTCGTTCCGATCGAATATAGCATTTTTTTCCCCACCTTTCTTGACAAAGATTAAGACCTTGTGGGCGCCGCCCCCAAACCCCCGCTAAGGGACTTCGTCCCTTAGGAACTCTTTTGGCGCTTCGCGCCGGTTAGAGTCTGTTCAAGATCTTACTTTTAGCGGCGCGCGTGCTTTATGACTATTCAATCGCTTCATGAAGCCGCGCAAATGCGCGGCGTGGGGTCCGGGGTCGAAGACCCCGGCGGGGTTTGGGGAGGAGCCCCAAGGTCTTTATGACTTGTTTGGATAGTTATCAAAGATTAAGACCTTGGGGGCGACGTCTATAGACGCCTGACATTAACGCTTAACTGCTTTCACAATTACGTAATCCGGCGTTCCGAAGCAAAACCCCCATATTTCCGGATAAAGCTTGCGAGTAAAACTTTTTTCGCCGGCCTTTATCGTAACGTCGTATATCGGCGTGAAAGGATGCAAGTATCTTTTTAAAAAATATTTCGCAAGCCCCGTAAACACATAGTCGCCTATATGCCTTGATTCGACGACGCTAAACCCTATTTTCACCAGAAGCTTTTCGTATTCCTCAATGCCGTACATATTGCTTTCCGGGATAAACAGACTTTTTCTGCCTGTCTTTTGCCATAGCCAATCGATGGATTTTCGTGATTTCGGCAGCATATCCGTAACGACGAGAACGCCTCCCGACTTCAGCAGTCTGAAAGCCTCCTTAAAAAATTCTTCTCTTGTATCAAAATGATATGCGCAGTCCAACGCGCATACTTTAGAAAAGGACTCATCCTCAAAAGGCATGTCGCTCGCGTCTCCCACGGTGAATCGCAGCCTTTTCTCGCCCGTTTCGTCCTTCCGCCGGTTAGCCGTCTCAATATGTTTCGGCGATATATCTATAGCCGTCACTTGAATGCCATTGTTTACGGAAGCCCAATAGAAATCCTGCTCGCCGCAACCGCAGCCGACGTCCAATGCCACGTCCCCGGGCTTAAATTCAGCCGTTCGGGACACTATTTCCGCCATGTCGCGGCAAGCGTCGTTATAGTTACGCGCGTCCTTCCAGTATCCCACGTTCATCCAGCGCGCGTTGTTTTTTCCCTTTAAAGCCGGTACGATATCCATCTCCAGATGGTCGTAATATTGTTGAGGACTATCGTTTTTTCGCGTCATATAGCTAATGGAGCGCAGAGCCTTAAACATCGACGGTTCCCCTCGACGCGGCTTTTTCGACTTTAAAAAAGCCCGCGTCCGTTCCGTACGAAATCATTTTTTCTATGTGCGAGCCGTTGACTTCAGGCCATCTAAATCCCAGTTTTTCTAAGATATTCTTTGTTCTGTCGCTCGCGACCGCTGTTATCGTCTCGCTCATCGGTATGTAAGAACTAGCGTGCAACAGAAGCGTTTCGATAAACGGCTTCATGCGTTCATCTTTATAGTTTTCGTACGCGAAGTCATAAAACCCGTCAAAATCCACGATACGCAAGTCTTCCATCATGCCCGCTTCTTTCAGCAGGTTGTAAAATTCAGCCATACTTATTTTGTTATAGTTGAATACGTGGTGTATATGATTTTTTAGATTTTTGCGCATAGCCAGCTTCAAAACGGCCTCGCTGACATAATCCGCGAAAGACAGGTCAAGAAGCTCCGAATTGATGTCGGGCATACGGCCTATTTCAAAAAACGAACGCATGATTAGATAAAAAGCGTTTGATTCCATATTCTCCTGAAATCGTCCCGTTTTGGAATCGGACACAATCGTTCCGATTCTGAAAATCGTTGCATTCACGCCTTTTTCCCTGTATCGTATCGCCAGTTTTTCGGCTTCCAGCTTGGACCGCGCGTAAAATTCGGTCAGTTCCGACGATATGTCCTCGTCATATTCGGAAAAAAGCTTGTGGCTCGCGCCATCGGCCATATCCATTACCCTGGTCGTGGACATCTGATAGAAGTCCTTATTGGCTCCGAACAGACAAAATTCCAGAAGATTTTCGACGCCAAGAACGTTATTTTCGTAAAAATCCTTATACAAGCCTATATGTTGGGTCTTGGCGGCGCAGTTAAAAACAGCGTTTACGCGTCGCGCCAGCCCTTCGTACGCCTCGGGCGACATTCCTAAATTGTCTTTGGATATATCGCCTTCAATGACTTCCAACCTGTTCTCGAAACGCTCAAGCGAGGCGCTTCCGAAATAATGGGAAAACTTGTCTTTCAGACGCTTTTCGCCGCCGTCACCTCTTACGATGGCGCATATCCGGCTCTCGGAGTTTTCAAGCAGATCTTTCAGCAGGTAAGCGCCTAAATACCCTGTCGCGCCCGTTAACAAGATATTGTCGTATTCATTCAAATCGTCCGTATCGATATCGTTTAACTCGCGCTCCGCCACTGATAAATACGCTTTATAATCTTGTTCAAGCGCGTTCTCCGCTTCGGGGTTTTCCGTCATGGAAAGAAGCTGCCGTTTGAACCGCTCCAGCGTCTGACGCTCGTTTTTAGTTTGTTTTCGCGTCAAATTTTTCGCTAAAGATTCAATCGTCTGATGTTGAAACACAGAGTTTATATCGACGATAAACTCTTCTTGCAGCTTATTGTACAGCGCGATGCCTTTCAGCGAATCGCCGCCTAACTCAAAGAAATTGTCAAACACGCTTAAATCGCCTATGTTAAGCGTTTCCTTGAAGTAACCGTAAAGCGCGCGCTCAACATCGTTTCGCGGCGCGATTTTTTCGTTTTTGTCCTCGGCGCTTTCGGCAAGCTTCTTATAATCAATTTTTCCGTTTTTCGTAAGAGGCATCTTATCAACGCGCTTTAACAGCGGCGGAATCATATATTTAGGCAGTTTTGAGTTCAGAAAATCAAGGACGCGTTCTTTTTCGGCGGCGGTTGAGCTGACATAATATCCTATCAGCGCGTTTTTGTTTTTGGCGTTTTTAACGATGACCGCGCTTTCGACGCCTTCACAGGCCAGCATAGCGCTTTCTATCTCACCCAGTTCTATCCTGTAGCCGTGTATTTTCACCTGGCTATCTCGACGTCCCATGAATTCCACATAATTTTCGCGGGCATGCGCGCCCATGTCGCCCGTTTTGTATAACCGCCCGTATATTGGATGCGTTATAAAACTTTTTTCGGTTTTTTCCGGATCGCCGCAATATTCGAGCGCCAGACCGGCGCCTCCTATATAAATCTCGCCCTCCGTTCCGAACGGGCAGTCCCGCCCGAACTGATCAAGCGTATATATGCGTTGATTAGCGAGCGGATATCCGTAAGGTATCGTTTTCCACGACGGATCCGTATGTTTGACTGGATAATAAATCGACCATATCGCCGCCTCCGTCGCGCCTCCAAGGCTGATTACGTCGCAATTCGGATATCTTTCCTTTATTTTGGACGGCAAGTCCAGCGGTATATAATCCCCGCTCAAAAGCGCCAGGCGCGGGCCGTTCGTTTCTTCCAAAGAAACTTCCCGCGTTTGAGAGGTCTGATAATAACTGTCATCGCTCGGTTGCGTTTCCGATAAATACATCTCAAACAGCGCTGGAACGGAATTCCATATAGTTACGCCTTCTTCCGCGATAAGACTAGCCATATCGGCCGCGTTTCCGCTGTCTCGCGCCAGTATCAGCGTGGCGCCGACGCATAGCGACCCGAAGATATCGTAAACGGAAAGGTCAAAAGTAAACGATGATACGCATAAAATCGAATCGCTGTCGTCAATTTGAAATTTGCGGTTAATGTCCGTAATCGTGTTCATGGCCGCCTTGTGAGTGATTACTACTCCTTTTGGCCGCCCTGAACTACCGGAGGTATAGATTATATAAGCGACGTCGGCGCTTTTAACGGCGTTCGTTCGCATAAAGTTAAGGTCGTCGTCATAGGCGCTCATGGCGTCCTTGGCGCGGCTGTCAAGCGCTATTTCGCATTTCGCGTCCGACAGCGCGAGTCCCGTGCGAGATTTGGGCTGATCCGGGTCTATCGGCACGTAAGCCGCCCCGATTTTTAACACGGCCAATATGTTGGCTACCGTTTGAATGTCCCTATGCGCGTACACGGCGACGCGATCGCCCGCCTTGACGTTTCGCGCCGACAGGAAGTTCGCCGTTCGAGCCGCCATCCGGTTTAATTCGGCGTATGAGGCGCGAAAGCCGCCCGCCCTAACGGCGATCTTGTCCGGCGTTTCTTCCGCCTGTCTTTCAAACGCGCCTATCAGCGTGATGTCTTCAAATGGTTCATCCGTGTCGTTATAGCGTTCAAGCGCCAGACGCTCGTCTTCGCAAATCTCGATTTCACGCGTTTTGACGCAACTGACAAACGCGTCGAACATGCTTTTCATCATAGCGTCATCAAACAGTTGTTCCGCGTAATCCCAAGTGATAGTCAAGCCGTTTCCGCTTGACATAACTTGGCAGTCCAAATGCACTTGAGACGTCTGACTTACGCCGTAGACCAGATCGCCGACGTCGGATATCGCGCCTCCCTCTTCGTTTTCAAATATCATGCTTGTAAAGACGATCGGAAAAAGCAGCCGGCTTGACTCATTTCGCCGTTTGGATATCTCACGAATCAACTTCACGCCGTCATATTCCACGTGTTCCAAGCCTTCCATGACCGTTTTTTGAACGTTTTCGCATTGTTTATAAAAATCTCCGGGTCCGGCTTCCATGTCTATGAGCATGACCGACGTAAAGTCGCCTATCATATCGTTCACAGCCTGATGAAAAGGAAACCGCGTGAATACGGTAAGGTTCAGCGTAATTCTTTTCATGTTAGCGTAAAACGCAAGCGTCCGCCCGTAAGCGCAGAGCAAAAACGCCGAAGGCGTCAAGCCTTTCGCGCCAAGCTCAGTCTTTACGCCGCGCCATTCGTCTTTGTCTATCGTTACTGACAGTCGCTTAAACGTCGGCCGCCGAACGCTGTCAGGCGAGCGTTTCATGGGCAAATTCGGCGCTTCGCTTATTGCGTCGATTTTACTTTCCCAGTATGTTTTCGCCCTGTCGTATCGTTTCGTTTGTTTTAGGCCGCTCAGCGACATGATATAGTCTCTGAACGTAAAATCGCTCGCTTCGACCGGCGCGTCCTCATTTTCATAGAAAAACATTAGCTGTCTGACGAATATCCTCATGCTTACGCCGTCGGCTATAAGCAAGTCAAACCCCGCCGAAAGCCTGTAAAAACATCGGCCGTCGATATCTTCGCGCAATTTAAACGCTTTAAACTCAAACATGGGATATTCGCCAAGCGCGAATATCTTGTGAGAGTTTTTCCTTCGTTCCTCGGACAATAAGCTCTCGCGCTCCGTTTCCGTCGCGGAACTTAGGTCAATCGTCTCAATTTCGTAAGGCTCGTAGTCTTCGAGTATCCTTTGGAAGCCATCCGGCGTAATGACCGCGCGCAGCATACGGTTGCGCTCTATCACTTTGCGCAAGCTTCTTTGCAGTCTTTCCATATCAAACGCGTTTTCGACCTCATAATAGGCGTGAGCGGATACGCCGCCCATGCGCAGACCTTCATTTCTGCCTATAAGATAAGACATCTGAATGTCCGTAAGCGGGAAGCTTTGATAAAGGTTTTCCGCGTCCGCCTGACCGATAATGAATTCTTCGGCTCGCGTTCCGTCTCCCTTTTCGTCTATAAACGCGGCTATCTTTCTGACGCTTCCCAGCGCCAAAAACTCGTTGAATTTCAGATCCGCGCCGAATTCATTTCTTATCCCGCTTATGGCCGCGGCCATAGCGAGAGAATCGCCGCCTATTTCCGTAAAATGCCCGTTCACGTCAGTGACGTCCATACGCGCGACCCTTTTAAGCATATCGACCAGCGCTTTTTCCGTTACGGTCTCTGGCGTGGATATGGCCGCGCGAGGAGCGCTTTCCATTAATTTAAGGCGGTTTCTGTCAATCTTTCCGTTTCGCGTCAACGGAAATTCGTCCATAACCGTAATAACCGAAGGTATCATATAATAAGGCAAAACCTTCGACAGCGCCTCTTTTATGTCGGCCGACTCCACGTCGGATATCACATAAGCGTGAAGCGTTTTGTCGCCGCCATCGCTTTTCGTCACAACTACGCCATTCTTTATGGAAGGCATGTTTTTCAATACGTTTTCGATCTCGCCCAATTCGACTCTGAAACCGTTAATTTTCACCTGAGAATCTTTCCGGCCTTGAAACTCGACATAGCCTTCCGGCGTAAACGTTCCGTAATCGCCTGTTTTATAGACGCGCCCGAAAGCTTCGTGTTCCACGAACGCGGCGTCGGTCAATTCCCGGTCGTTATAATACCCTTCCGCCACGCCGCGCCCGCCGATGTATATCTGACCTTTCGCGCCCACGGGCGCGAGGTCGCCGTCCTCGTCCAATATGTATATTCGTTGATTTGCCAGCGGATATCCGTATGGGATGGATCTCCATTCATCCTTTACGGTCTTGATCGGATAATATATGGACCAAATCGACGCTTCCGTCGCGCCGCCGAGGCTTATTACTTCGCTGTCGCCGAATATCTCCATAGCGTCCTTGACGAGCCGCTTAGGAATCCAGTCTCCGCTCAACAGTATCAGGCGCAGTGAAAACAGGTACGCCGATTCGCTGACGCCGCCTTCGAAATAGCCGCTTTCACGCGTTTTTAGAAAGTCTATCAGCGAATTGAATATAGCGGGGGCGGAATTCCAGACGGTGACCCCGTTTTCGGACAATTCGGCCGCCATTCGTTTCGCGTCATAGACGTTTTCCATAAGCGCGAGCGAAGCGCCCGCGGTCAAAGCCCCGAATATGTCGTACGCCGACAGGTCAAAGCCTATGGACGACGCGCAAGCCAGCGTATCGTCGCAAGTGACGTTGAACTTGCGGTTTATATCGGCTATCGTATTGGCGACGGCCTCGTGAGTTACATATACGCCTTTCGGCTCGCCGGAGCTGCCGGAAGTGAATATGACATACGCTATGTCTTTGTCTGAATATTCGATGTCTTCGACGGTTCCGCGCTCCTCCGCCTCCATGCTTTCGTTAAGTATAACTCGGCAGCCGCTTTTTTCCGCTATAGCGTCCGCCCGGCGCTTAGGCAGTTCTCTATCCATAGGAACGTAAGCGGCGCCGGCTTTAAGCGCGCCTAATACATTACATATCGTTTTGAAGCTTCGTCCGCCGAAAACGCCGATTCTGTCGCCTCTTTTCACGCCCAGCTCGATCAGCCGCCCGCAAATGCCGTTCACTCTTTTCTCAAGCTCACCGTAAGTCATCGTATCGCCGCCGCATATCAGCGCGACGTTATCGCGATAACGCTCAAAGGACCGTTTCAGAGCTATGTTTAAGTTTGCGGCGGGCAAGTCCTCGTCAGTTTCGTTATAGCTTGATATCGCGTCATAGTCTCGCCGCGCCGCGGCTTTTATGAAGCGCGCGTCATTCGCGCGGTCGATCGCCGGAAATGTCAGTTCCGGATATTTCTCATCGTCGTAAATATCGGACTTAAACGCTGAAAACATACGGCTTATTAGCTCGCCGTCCATTTCGCGGAAGTCCCATTGCATGATCAAAGCGCCGTTTTCCTCGTAAACCTGACAGTCCAAATAGACCCGCGAGGTTTGACTGTATCCCATTTTGACGGTTCCCAGGGCGCTCACGTCAACGCCGAAATCATCATTGAGCATGGCGGTGAACACGACGGGAAACGCCGCTTCCCGTTCTTTAGCGATCTCGCGCATATATTCCACGCCGTCGAAGCGGATATGCCGAAGCGACTCCATCACGTTCAGGCTTATATCCTCGCATAACGTCAAAAAGTTCGGCTTGTTCAGGTCTATGTCAAGCAGTAATATCGACGTGAAATCCCCAACCGCGGATATTTCGCCGTCATCCCGCGCGTCTCTGTTCATAACCGGCATATTGACCGCAAAGCGTTTCTCGCCGCTGTATAAACTGAGCGTTTTCGCGTAAACGCCGAGTAAAAACGCCGAAGGCGTCAGGGACAAACTTAGGAGCCGCGTTTTTATTTCAAGCCACGTTTTCGCGTCCAACGCGGCGCTAATCCTGTTGAACCGCCCGCTAGCGGCGCCTTCCAGGCGCGGCAAAACCGGCGCTGATGGAAAATCTTTGATTTTGTCCAGCCAAAACGCTTTGCTTTGTCTGTAGGCGTCCGTGTCTTTGCGCGCTTGTCTTAAGCGGCAATATTTTATAAAGGAATCGTTAAACGCGGGCGGCTTGTTTTCATCGAAATAAAAGCTTAAGATTTCGTTTATCAGTATTTTAAGGCTCAGCCCGTCGGCTAGAATCATATCAAAGTGAAAAAACGCTCTATGAACATGTTCGCTGAGCTTAAACGCGGTAATTGAAAACAGCGGCCACTCGCGGACGTTAAAATCGCTTCGTTTCAATTCCTCAAAGCGTAAGTCCAGCCTTTCGCGCTGTTCGCGATCGTTAAGTTCGGATATATCCGTGACTTCAATGACGTACCGCGCGTCTTCCGGAACAAGCCGCTGTTCCCCTTCGTTTAGGAAAAACGTTCTAAGCGCGGCTTGCGACGCTATGACTTTGTTCACGGCGCGTTCCAGTCTTGACATGTCCAGGCTCGTTTCCCATTCGTACAAAACTTTAGTGGACATCTCCGTTTGCGCGCCTATAAAATAAGCTTTTTGTAAGTCGGTGGATGGGAAAGGCTTTGAAACGTCCGTCAGCGATTCATTCGGTTCGAGTTTCTCGCCGTCGCGCTCGTTTCGGCCTATCAGCGAATTTAAATATGTCAACGTCGGATTATCCATGAATTCGCGCAAGTTCGGTTTTAAATCTAACGCGTCTTCCGTTTCGGCCAAAAGCCCGGTAAGTTTTATCGAATCGCCGCCTTGACTGAAAAAATCTCCCATCGATGCGGCGGATGGCGATATCTTTAAAATCCGGCTCCATATTTTCATCAGCTCCGGGTTTATACCCTCTGCGTCGTTCGTCAAATAAATGTCTTTTAACGCGTCTTCGAACATATTTTTTCCGTATTGATCCAAAAGCTCAAACCGCTGTATCTTTCCGCTTGTGGTTTTCGGCAGATTTTTAATTGGCAGCACATATTTCGCCGCTACGCCGTATACGTTTCGCAAAATGCCGTTTATCTCCGAAACGCGTTTTTTAAACGCGTCGCGCGCGTCGGCGCTCTTTACGAAAATAATAAGCGCGCTTTCCTTTTCGCAGTAAACAGCCGCCGCGTTATCCGCGCCGCGCTCTTTCAGCGCGATATCCACGTCATTTAAGTAACAGTTTTGTCCGTTGATGAAAAATACGTCCTTTTCACGTCCTGATATGTAGAGCTGTCCGTCTTTTACGAACCCCATGTCGCCCGTTTTCAAATATCCGTTCCAAAAGTTTTCTGCGTTGACCTCGTCATCCATATAATAGCCTGTTATTACATTGCCGCCTTTTATAAGGACGCGCCCGTTTTCGCCCTCCTCCAGCGTTCGGTTGTTCTTATCCGTAATGATTATTTCCATTCCGTCTAAAGGTTTTCCTACGGAAACGAAAAGATTGTCCGCCATTAAATCGCCAGGTTTTTCGCTAACGGTCAATTTAAAGCCCGTTTGAGGCAATGAAACGCCTATGCACGCTTCCGCCATGCCGTAAACGGGATACATAGCCTTCGGACTCAAACCCGCCGGAGCGAATTTCTTGTTGAATTCGACTATGGAGTTGTAATTTATAGGCTCCGATCCGTTGAAAATCAAACGGACGCTGGAAAGATCCAAGTCTTTTACCCGTTTATCCCGCACCATGACGTTAGACCAATCTACGGCGAAATTGGGAAGGCTTATTATCGTTATCTTATATTTTTTTACTTTTTGGTAAAACATCGCGGGATTTTTCATAAACGCGAACGGCTGCATTAACAAATGATTGTTTTTGAAACACAACGCTACTATATGAAAACCGACAAGCCCCATGTCATGCGTCAACGGCAGCCAGCTTCCGATAAAATCGTCAGCTAAAGGCTTAATTCTGTTTTTAAGCTGAAGCGT
The DNA here is from genome assembly GCA_031263985.1 of Clostridiales bacterium. GTDB lineage: Bacteria > Bacillota > Clostridia > Lachnospirales > JAISER01 > JAISER01. The sequence continues at coordinate 22,136 of JAISER010000104.1, forward strand.
GTTGCATATCAAGTTTCCGTGGGTCAAAGGCGCGCCTTTAGGATGGCTCGTACTGCCCGATGAAAACTGAATGTACGCTATGTCGTCCGTGGATGATTCGCGCGTTTTTCCGACTCGCTCATCATTTAAATCGATATTTTCGTACTCTATCTGCGCCCGGCAGCTTGAGACGACGTCGCGTATGTCGTCATATACGCGGCTTTCGAAAATAACGTTCGTCTCACCCAATTTTTTTATAACGGCGTCAAGTTTTTTTAGCGTGTCGGCTAATTTAGCGGTCGTCGGCGCCGTTATCGGAACGGCGATTATACCGCCAAAAACGCACGCCCAAAACGTAGTTATAAAAAAACGCTGATTCAGCAACTGAAAAACAAGCGTATCGCCCGCGTTCACACCCGCGTCGTTCAAATGCCTTAGCGCGCGCAACGCCTCTTTCTTCAGACGTTCGTAATGCTGAACAGTTTCCTCTCCGTTATTATCAACATATATTATGTACCCGGATTTAGCGGATCGCTCAAACAAATCCGCTAATGAGCGGATATTTTCAGGCGTTTCCAAACTTTCGCCAACTAGACGAGCCTTCATTTTCCTATCCCCTCCGTTCATATTTTAGGATACCCCAGTTCCATAGCGTGCAAATGTGTTTGATTAGGGCTAAGCCTGAATTTGTCCTTAACGCTGTCGAACAGCATGTCGCCTATTGAACATACGCTTATGTTTTCGCTTTCGCAAGCCAACGTCAGCGTCTGAACCATGATGCCCGCGTCTAAAATGGCGTAGAAATATCCCATGCCCCCGTATTTCGGCATATTGCACTCGCAATTATATATAAAAAATACTGTGGCCGCCGAAGTGTCGAATATCTCTTTGTTCGTCAAATAATGCGTTTCTCTTGTGAACTCCGCTCTCTCATCAACCAATTCCATAACGTTGCCGATAGGGTTGTAATAGTAAAGACCTTTAGGCACGTTTTCAACGCGGTCTTTTTTTATGTAAGCGTATATGTCAATGGGATAAAGCCCGCCCGCGCTCGCGTAGTAGCGACCGTTTTCACGGTCGGTCCCGCTTTTGAAAACGCCTATCGCGTTGGAAAACGACCGAAAGTTTATTTTCTTTTTCGTGTCGAAAACCCTATGCGTCTTCCTTGTCGTTATAACGCTTTCGCCTATGTCGTCATCCAGCGCTATGCCGCGCGCTCCTTTAAAAACCACGCGCCCGGCCTGTTTTTTCTTAAAAGCTTCCAGTTCTTCCGTTACGTATATTATTGATTCGGGGTAATCGTTATTAAACAGGTCTTTTTGCGAATAAAACAGCTCTTTCGGGCTTACGATCGACTTAACCAATACCTTTTTGCGCGCTAAATCCTTAACGAAACTTTGCAAAATCCTAGGATTGAATTCTTTGAAATGATCTCTCATATCGTCGTAGAGCGCGCCTTGTGACGTAACGAAGTAAAATTTCGGAAACAGCGAATAAACATCGTTTTTATATATGAAATTTTCGACCAATAAGGCATCGCCTTCTATACGCCACCTCACGCAAGGCGACCAGTGGAGCTTCTCACTTCCGTCCACAAACAGCGCCTCCTTTCGTAAATCATAGAGTCAGAAACTTAGTTCCGAGCACGGGACCAAATCCCGCGGTATTCTTTAATATTTGTTCAACGCCGCGCTTGAAAGCGGACGAGCGCAGACGATGCCCGCGCTTTGCGCGGGCGCGATTCCATTGAACTAATCGCTCGTAATTCTGGACGCGGATGACGCCAGCGGTTTTTCCGGAAACGAAGTTTCCGGCGAAAGTTCTTTGCTTCTTTCTTTCAAGAAAGAAGCGGGCGCGGGCGGAGCCCGCAATCTTTATATTCATTACTCCCTGTTCTTAATAGCTTCAGAAAACGGGATCTTGCCGACGCTCCTTTTTATAATCAGCATAGAAGCGAAATACCCCGCCAAAGCCGCGGCGAACGACATGATTAAGCTGGACTTTTCGATATAAGCTTCCAGATATTGCTGCATATTGTAGAATATCCCGTCGTAAAACTTCTGCGCCGCCAGCCGGCTTACGGGTAAAGACAACGCGAACGCGGTCAAAACGTTCATGATGTTCCCACGCGTGTATAAAGCGTTAATCTCATTGTCGCGATACCCGAAAAGCTTTATCATCGATATGTTGATTTTTTCTCTCTCCAATATAAGTTGCATAAGCGTGTAGACGACTATTATTAATATTAGAACAGCCACCGATATAATAAGGCTTGACATTACTCTCAGCATGTCTAAGAGCGCGTCGATCGATTCCATCGCTCCTGTCTTATCGACATACGCCGAAGCGTCGTTTTCATTGACGCCTAAGTCTTCGTCCGCCAGCAGCGCGTTGTAATAGCGCGCCGGATTTTCAGTAATTTTAAAAAAGTTGGAGTAAGACGTGAAAATGATTTGCCCGACGTCATAATCAAAGACGTCAGCGACTTGAATCGCGTACTCTTCGCCTTTCGTTTGGTCAAACAGCGCAAGCTCGTCTCCTATGTCCACGCCGAATTTTTTTCGCAAAGCGGTTGAGATGACCACTTGTCGGTCGTCAAGGCGTTCAAGAGCGTCAATCGCGTAATATCGGCCGTCAACCGCCAACCCTTGCAGAAGAACGCTTTTTTCATCACCCGCAATCAGCAGTTTCATATTTTTTATTACGGTTTTTTCCGCTTTTTTTTCAAAATCGGACGTAGCGTTAAAGTCCTTTAAGATGTACATATATTGATAGGGCAGTTGATTTTGAAGCGTTGTGATGTAGTGATTCGCTGAGTCTCTGATATAAAAAGCCATGTTAAGCAAGACCGCGGATAGAAAAACGCCTGAAAACAAGACGATGAAGCCGCTTTTCTCCCTCAATAAGTTCTTGACTCTAAAACGGAAAAAGAACGGGCCGCCTAGTCTGTTAAACCTTTTTTCAACGTTCGAGACAGTGACGCTGGAAGCCGCTCCCCTTAAAAGGGACAGCGGGGTTTTGTTCAAGAACCTGGATATGGTTACGTTCGCTGTGAGAAACGCTATAATCAGCGGCGTTCCAAGTCCGATCAGCATGAGATACGCGGAGTCTTTCAATTGAATGGCGGGAACGTTATATTCCGTCTGTATGTTAATAAGCGGCGCGGAGATCAAAACGCCCGCCGCGTAACCGACCGCCGACCCAATCGCCGTCAATATCATCGGCAAAGTCAGATAGTGTCTCACCAGCTCTTTTTTGTCAAACCCTTGCGCCAACAGTATGCCTATTACCTGGCTTTCCCGCTTTATGCCGTTCGCCGTTGAAATGGATATAATGAACGACACTATAAAAATCAACAGCCCTCCCATAACCATCGACATCTTTTTCGGTCCGCCGACATCGTCGAAAATTGTGTTTATCCTGCTATTATCCTCAACTTTCACGAGATCGACCAATTCAAAATTTTCCCTCAAATAGTCGAATAGATAGTCGAAATTTCCTTCCGCAAGTTTGTAGCTGTAAGAATTAACTTCGTTATAAATCTTTTCCGTTTCCACTCTATCGAACAGATAGTCGCTCACATAACCTACTCCAAATGTCTTAGGCGAATTTAAAACGTCGGACATATTTCTTATCGTATACACATAGTCGGGCGATATGCCAAAGCCGCTCACCGTATAGATATGCCGGCCTATTTCCACGCGGTCGCCTATTTCATAGCCGTTCGCGTCGGCGAATTTCTCGTCAATCAGCATTTCGGCGTCAGATGATACCGGCTTACCTCGCGTTACTATCGGTTCGTTAATTTCTCTGTTCGCCCGAAGCAACCTTATTACGCGGTTTTCCTCCAGCTCATAATCAATGCTGTCGTTTCTTTCGGTCAGCGTTCCTAGCTCGTCACGGATATAATTTTCCTGAGAGCGCGTGATAACGCCCAAAACGCTGAATTGTCCATCCTCGACATTGTTTGAAGCGTAAAACCCTCTCGCCGTTTGAGCGTAGCCGTCCATAGATCTGTTAAACCCGACTATAACCATCACGCTTAACATAATCATAAAAACGAAGCTTGCGTTCTTTATAACGTTAGCCTTCAGATCTCTTAGAATTCTCTTATTCATGCCGAAGCCCTCACTACCAAACGATTTGGTCCACCGGATATACGTTTTCATTAACCTCGGCGCTAAGCGCCTTACCGTCTTTAACGCGCACGACCCGCGTCGCCATACGCTTCAGCGCTTCATTATGCGTAATCATCACTATCGTTACTCGATAAGCTCGATTAATCTCTTCGAACAGCTTCAATACATCCTTAGAAGTCTTGTAATCAAGGGCGCCGGTAGGTTCGTCGCACAATAATATCTTAGGGTTCTTAACAAGCGCTCTCGCAATCGCCACGCGCTGCTGCTGACCGCCGGAAAGCTGAGAAGGGAATTTATCCTCTTGGTCCTTAACGCCGGTTTTCGCCATCAAAACGTCCATATCGAGGGGATCGTCGCCTAAACGGGCGCATATTTCAATGTTTTCCCTTATAGTCAAGTTCGGAATCAAGTTGTAGAACTGAAATACGAAGCCAACGTATTTGCGCCTATATTCAATGAGCGCCCTGCTGGATTTATTAGTTATCTCAATGCCGTCAACTGTTACGCTTCCGGACGTCGCGCTCTCTATTCCCCCTATAATATTCATTAACGTTGATTTTCCTGATCCGGAAGGACCGAAAATAACGCAGACTTCGCCTGTATCGGCGCTGAACGTCACGCCGTCCAGAGCCAATGAGTCCCGTTCTCCGCTTTTGTATTTTTTCGTCAGTGATTTAACGTCTAAAAACAAAATGCCAACGCCTCCAAGACCTTAGGACTTCGCTATGACCGGAAGTTTTGTAAATCTGATAATCTTTCAGAGCTTCAGGCCAATTTGGAAAAACTAACGCGCGCCATTATTATAGCGCGTATGGCGCGCGTAACGCTTTCGCAAAGAAGTGTAAGCGAAATGCGACTTGCCAAAAGATACCGCATTTAATTAGCCTAAGCTAACTTGCGGACAAATAATAAAGTGGTTTTATCCACTTTGTATGATGTCTCATTATTAATGTCATTATATTTGGCGGTTAGCGCGTACTAACTACATATATATAGCGCTTTCGATTTAAGTTGTCAATAATAATTTTTCGATGAAGCCTCTTCAGCGACGGATCGCGCGGCGCGGCGAAAAAGTCCGAAAAAAAGAAGAAGTGATGCGGATTGGCGTAAAGAATTAGGGAAACGCTGGTTAACATTCCGGCGAAGATGGCGGAGGGCGGATTCGCTTCGTCTAAATTGGAAGGATGAAAATTTAGAGTGGAGACATATTATTACAAGATTGTTTCTTTTTGTTTAAAATTAGCTTTATCTACAATATATGACATTTTTCAACATGCCGCGTATGCGATAATCACCGATACAGTCGAAAAGTCAAAAGAGCGTATTTAAGAGCCTGTCTAATATCTCCATTTCGTGTCTTTTCGGCTGATTTTCCGCCGCGCTTTGTCAGCCCTCTTTGCGTATGTTCTTCGAATACGCTTGTTCGCGCTTCCGCGTTTGGCGAAAAATCATCACAAAAATCCGCTAAAAGTGAGATCTTAAACAGGCTCTAAGAATATCGCCGAAGAGATATCCGTAATATCGGCGGCGCGATTTCTGGAGCCGCGATATACAAGGAGGAAAGCATGGCGTATAGATTTGGGATATTTCTTAACGCAAGACTCGCGATTTTGATGAGGACGATGCGCCGAGAGCGTGAAAAGTTAAATTTATTTTGTGACAAGTACGGGTTGACGTCCGAAGAGACGTTAAAGGCGAGCCACAAGTTTGACAAGCTGCATATTAAATATGTGTTTCTGAAAAAAATGCTGGTAAAGTAAAGGCGGCGCCTTAAAATAGGTCTTTTTGAAAAACCGAGCGGGCGGCCGAAAGGTTGTCCGCCCGACAGGCCCATTGGGCAGGCCCGACGGGCTACGTTTAAATCGCGAGGTTTCATGAAGTTTTCTCAGAGCTTGGAGTCCTCTAACGTCCTATCATTTATCATTTTTGCGGTTTCCACATTTCTGAGCGTCTTAATTATTTGTCTTGTTCTAACCCCGACTAAATTTTCAATATCCTTATCGACGGCTTGTATATGCTTCTGAGCGGCTTCAAGCGAGACGCCGAATTTGTCAAATTCCGTCTTGATAGCGCCCAATATTTTCCATACTTCGCCGGACCGTTTTTCTATCGCGAGCGTTTTAAAACCCATTTGCAAACTATTTAGCAGAGCCGAAAACGTGGTCGGACCGGATATGACGACGCGTTCGCGCAAGACTCCGTCCACAAGCCCGGGCACGCGCAAAACTTCGGCGTAAAGTCCTTCTGATGGCAAGAACATAACGCCGAAATCGACGGTGACGGGCGGATTTATATATTTTTCGTTTATGTCTTTCGCCGATTTTTTAACGGCGAGCGCCAGTTCTTTGCGCGCGGTGGCGACGGCGTTCGCGTCGCCCAAGTCGTAAGCGTCTTGAAGTCTGTCATAGCTGTCAAGCGGAAACTTCGAGTCGATAACTAGGTAGACGGGGCTTTCCGCGCCGGGAAGCCGCAACGCGAATTCGACCTTCACGCCTGGCTTAGGAGAAAAATTCTTTTCATATTGACTAGACGTGAAGATTTGCTCTAAAATCGCTTCAAGCTGTATTTCTCCGAATATGCCGCGCGTTTTCACATTTGATAGAGTTTTTTTAAGGTCGCCTACGCCTTGAGCGAGTCCGCGCATTTCGCCGAGTCCTTTGTGAACCTGCTCAAGTCTGTCGCTAACGGTTTTGAATGACTCGCCTAACCGGCGCTCAAGCGTGTTATGAAGTCTCTCGTCCACAGTCAAGCGTATTTTTTCGAGCTTTTCGAAGTTGTCACGCTGCACGTCAGTCAGCTTTTTGTCAAGGTTTTCGCTTATTCCGCGAAGACGCGCGTCAGTGGTGACGTTCAAGCGCGCTATATTTTCGTCTACGTTTTTCACAAGTTCCGCTATCAATTTGTTCTGCGCGCCGCCTGTTTCGTGCAAACGCGACGATATATCCAGTCCTAAGCCGGACAGCTTGGCGTCAAGTTCCGAACGAGTCTCTGACAAAGCGGAGGCTTGCTCTTTACGCGCCTGAGCGAATTCAGAGCGCATGGAATTTTCGACGTTCGCGAACAGTTTATTCAGTTCGCGAGCCTGCGCGCCGCGCGTTATCAAGGCCAGTATCAAAACGCCGGCCAGCGTGATAACGGCCATTATCGCGTATTCCACAAAAATTCCCCCAAAGTCGCGGCGTAAAAACTATTCAAGTATAATACTATTCCCACGTATGTCAATGCCGCGGAGGAATTAGACGTGAATTCGCTCAAAAGCGTCGCGCGCGTCCGCAGGAATAATAAATCGCTTGCGGTAACGGTGAAATCATAGTATCCTTATTATAACGAACGAGCAGGGGTGTGGCCGACTTTGAAACCGCGCAGATCAGCCGTCGCCGCTTTGGCGGTCGCCGCGTTTATATTGGCGTTTATGAACAGACAAACTATAATGAAAGGCGTTATATCAGTTAACGCCGAAAAATACGCGGAGTTTTATGAGACAGGCGTGAAGTTTTCTTACGGCTACGACGCGGCGCCGTCGTTTTATTCGAATTCGGACGCTAATTTTTATTTTTGCACAAGGAACGGCGTAAAATATATAAACGCCGCTACGGGAGAAACGGTCTGGGAAGATGTCTTTACGATGAACGCGCCGGAGCTTCTGTACGCCGGTGACTACGTTATAGCGGGGGAGATTGGCGGCGGGACGGCGTTCGTATATTCGCCCGAAGGACGCTTGTATGAATATCGTTTTCCCGGCGCGGCGATGAGTTTCGGCGTAAATTCCTCAGGCTATTCGGTAATAATAATAAAAACGGACGACGCGTATGAAACGAGAGTCATTAATGACTATGGACTGTGCGTGTGGCAATTCAGGCACAAAGACGCGAACATTTATCCCGTGTCCGCCGCCGTGTCGCCGGACGGACGCATAGTCGCCGTGAGTATGCTTGACGCTAACTCGTTTCTTTCGTCTTCCGTTTTTTTCGCTTATATAAATTCGGAAGAAGCCAAGTCATATAACGACACCATATTCGCGTCTATACCTAAAGACAACCAGATTGTCGCGCTGACAAGGTTTTTGGGCGAAAGTTTTTTCTGTTTGTCGAACGCCGAGACAGGCGTGTCGCGGTTCGACGCGGAGACAGGTTTGAGGACGAATGACGCGGCGCCGATTGAAAACACGATTGACTTCGCCGGTTTTTTCGGCGACAAGGGCTACGCGCTGTGCTACGGCGACGTTTTGCCTGATAAAGACGGCCGTCCGCCGGGTTCTCTAGCCTTTTTCTCCGCTTCCGGCGCGCTTTTGGGCGAGTGGGAAGCCGGGATGAAAGCGACATATTTAAGCTGTTCGAAAAACAGCGTCGTCGTCGGAACGAACAGGCGTTACTTCGCGCTTGACTCTCGCGGGAAGGTATTGTGGCGTTACGCCGCGTCACGTGACTATAAGCATGTAGTTTGCTCGAACAACGGCGCTTTAGTCATATTCGCGTCTTCTACAGAGGCCGCGATAATGAAAAGAGGGAAATAGTTTATGTCATTCGCCGCGCCGGATATTATAACAGCCGTTATTCTGGCCGTTTGCACGTTCATCGGCTGGCGCAAGGGACTAGCGCAAGGTATTTTCAGCATAGTCTCGACGGCGCTTTCGTTTTACGCCGCCAACGCGTTTTATCCCTCCGTATCGACATTTTTACGCGGAACGCCTCTTTTTGGCATCGTTAAAAATTTGACGGCGAATTCTCTTAACCTCACGCAATATATGCCGTCGCAGACGTTGCAGGCCCAAGGAAATTTAATAGAAAGCCTTAGCTTGCCAGGGTTTCTTAAAGACGCGCTGTTGTCGAACAACAACGTTGAGCTGTACAAACTGTTTAACGTGGACGCGGTCGAAGACTATGTCACAAGCTATATAGCTAACATGTGCATGAACGTCGTCGCGGTATTGTTCGTGTTCGTCGCCGCGTCCATAGCGATGCGGTTGGCGCTGAAGGCTCTTAACATCGTTACGGCCATGCCGGTCATCAAACAGATTAACCGCATAGGCGGACTGCTCGCGGGAGCGCTTATCGGCGTTTTCATCCTGTGGGTCGTTATGGCTTTCGCGACGCTTTTTTGCACGGTCCCCGCGGTGGCGGAAATGTTGGAGGAATTGCCCGACGCGCCCTTGGCGTCGTTTTTCTACAGACACAACATGCTTTTCGACGTTATAACGGCGGTGAAAGCTTGACTTCGTTTTTTAAGGCGTCACTCCTGAAAAAGCCCCTTGTTAATGGTGGGGATATCACTTAATTTTATTGAGGGAAAGGAAAATACGATGAGCGATAAAAAGACTGGTGAAAAAATAAACTATATGGGCGGCCAAGCGATTATAGAAGGCGTCATGATGCGCGGTCAGAACGTGTACGCGATGGCGGTGCGAAAGCCTGACAAAGAGATAGAAGTGATAAAACGCGACATCACGCCGAAATCTAAGAAATATCCGTTTTTGAAGCTGCCGATTATACGCGGAGTAGTCGCTTTCGTGGATTCGCTCGTGATAGGCGTTAACGCTTTAACCGTGTCGGCGGATTTGGCGCTTGGCGAACAGGAACCCGATCCGCCCGGCAAATTTGAGGCTTTTCTTACGCGCGTATTCGGCGAAAAGCTCAACAATATCATGGTGGGATTTAGCGTCGTTATAGCTATAGCGTTTTCGCTGGGGTTATTTTTTCTGCTTCCTACGTGGCTCGCGGGCTTTATAAGGCTGGCGCTGGGCGGACACGCCAGGTTTTTAGGCGTTGTGGAAGGTCTGACGCGTCTGGCCATATTGATTATCTATATGTACGTAATATCGCTTTCTAAAGATATAAAGCGCGTGTTTGAGTATCACGGCGCCGAGCATAAGACGATTAATTGCTACGAAAGCGGCGACAGCCTGACAGTGGATAACGCGCTTGCTCATACGCGTTTTCACAAGCGCTGCGGCACAAGCTTTCTGATATTAGTAATGCTTGTAAGTATGGTCGTTTTTTTCTTTATAACGACGGATAATTACCTCGCGCGGTTTGGTTACAGGCTTCTTCTTGTACCGGTTATCGCGGGGTTGTCGTTTGAGCTTATACGCTGGGCGGGACGCTCTGATTCGGTTCTGGTTAATATAATAAGCTGGCCCGGCGTTTGCCTGCAAAAACTGACGACGAAAGAGCCTGACGCGGAACAGGTGGAGACGGCCATAGCCGCGCTAAAAGAAGTTTTGGAGAACGGCCAGCCGGAGGAAAAGCGAGATTGACGCTTGATCGAGGGATGCCCGGTGAAGAATAGCGTTAGAGAGACTCTGCGGATGGGCAAAGAACGCCTGAAAAGAAACGGAGTGGACGGTTACGCGCTGGACGCGGGTCTTCTGCTTGCGAGCGCGGCTCAAATGAGCCGTGAGCGCGTTTTGACTGGCGACGGTTTCTTGAGTGAAGAGCAAAAGAGACGTTATGACGATTTTATAAAACGCCGCGTTGAAGGTGAGCCTGTTCAATATATTTTGGGGCGTTGCGAGTTTATGTCGCTGCCTTTTTACGTGGGTCGAGGCGCGTTGATACCGCGCCCCGACACGGAGACGCTCGCTGAAGCTGTGATAGACTACGTAAAAGAAATGGGAGCCGAGCGCGTTTTGGATATGTGCTGCGGATCGGGGTGCCTTGGCGTTTCGGTCGCGCGTTATACCGGCGCTTTTGTCACAGCGGCGGACATAAGCCTAAAGGCGTTAGAGATAGCCGAAAAAAACGCCGTTTTAAACGGCGTTCAAATAGAGTTTATAAAAAGCGATTTGTTTGAAAGCTTGGAAGACGGAAAATTTGACGCGATTTTTTCGAATCCGCCTTATATACGAAGCGCGGAAATAGATTTTCTGCCCAAGAATGTGAGAAATTACGAACCCAGGGAAGCGCTTGACGGAGGCGAAGACGGGCTTGCGTTTTATAAGAGGATAGCTGAGGATTGCCGCCGATTTTTAAACAAGGACGCGACGGTCTTTTTTGAGATAGGTTTTGATATGGCGGCGGATGTCGCTGATATTTTGAGAAAAACTGGGTTTTACAACGTGAGCGCGGTTAAGGATCTGACTGGGAAATACAGGGTTGTAACGGCGAAATATTAAGATTTTGACGGTTTTACGTTGTCTGAGAGGGGAATATTTATGTTTGGCCGGTTAGAGGAATTGGAAAATAAGTTCGACGAATTGTCCAGAAGCATAAGTGAACCGTCCGTTATGTCGAACATGGACGGTTGGCGGCGCATGATGAAAGAGCATAGCGATATCTCGCCCGTAGTGGAGACGTTTCGGGAATATAAAAAAGCGTTGGCGGCCGTGGCGGAAGCCAAAGAGATGCTTGGAGAAAACATGGATGATGACTTTCGCAAGCTCGTGAAAGACGAACTGCGCGAAAATCAAGACGATGTCGAGAGACTTAGCGAAAAGCTTAAAATATTGCTTTTACCGAAAGATCCGAATGACGACAAAAACGTTATAGTTGAAATACGCGGAGGTACGGGCGGGGAGGAAGCCGCGCTGTTCGCGGGCGACCTTTACCGCATGTATACGCGCTACGCGGAGCGTTTGAGGTGGAAAACGGAGCTTATGAGCGTGAGCGAAAGCGATGTGGGAGGCGTGAAGGAAGTCGTTTTTCAAATAAACGGCAAGGGCGCGTTCTCACGCCTTAAGTACGAGAGCGGAGTGCATCGCGTGCAGCGCATACCCGTGACGGAATCGAGCGGACGCGTGCACACGTCCGCTGTAACGGTGGCGGTATTGCCGGAGGCTGACGAGGTGGACGTTGAAATAGACATGAACGATGTGCGCATAGACGTATTTCGTTCGTCAGGCAACGGCGGGCAAAGCGTTAATACGACGGATTCCGCCGTGCGCGTCACACACGCGCCGACAGGCATCGTAATATCATGCCAGGATGAAAAGTCGCAGCTTAAAAATAAGGATAAGGCGCTGAAAGTGTTGCGTTCCAAATTATATTCGCTGGAGCTTGAAAAACAGCGTTCGCAAATTTCCGCTGAAAGACGCAGTCAAGTCGGTACGGGCGACAGGAGCGAGCGCATACGCACGTATAATTTTCCGCAAGGGCGCGTTACAGACCATCGCGTAGGGCTTACGCTTTATAAGCTTGAATCTGTTTTAGACGGAGATTTAGATGAAATCGCCGATACGCTAATAACGACGGATCAGGCGGAAAAACTAAAGGCTTCCGCTCAGTAGTTTCATTTATGGGGTGAAATTGCATATTGACAATAGTTGTCATATAAATTAATCTGTAGGCGTAGTCTTGTTGGGGGAAGCGTTATGCGCATAAAGGGCGAAATGTCAGTGCGGATGCTGCTTGGGGTCGTTGCGAAAAGCGCGGTCCCTATGGTCCTGTGCGGCGTTTTATGCGCTATAATCGCTGTTTCGCTGACGGCCGCGGCGTTAGGCGTTCGCTACGAGTCTTCGGTCAAGTTGTATATTTATGAGCCTGATAGCGATGGACGAAATTATAGAGTCAGCATGGAAAATCCGGAGCGCGATCTAGACAGGCTCACATACTCTCAAGAGATTGTAAAGGGATATATTGGACATTTAGACTCTCTTACGTTTTTTACAGCGCTCAGCGGAGCGGGCGATTATACGCCCAGGCAGATTAAAGACATGACGGAATTTATACCGGTGGACGATACAGGGATTTTCGAAGTTAAAGTAACGGCTAAAAACCAGAAGGACGCGGCGTCTGTCGCCACGTTCGCCGCTTATTTGGCTTCGTGGGTTTTATCCGGCGTTTATGAAAACGCTCGCGTCAAAATTATCGACCCGGCCGCGGTGAGCGAGGTCAAGGTCAACCGTACGAAAGCCGCTTTAGCGGGTTTTTTGATCGGAATTTTTGTTGTAGAGTTATTCTTTTTCGTTAAATACGTTATATACGACGTTAAAATAAGAAGCGCCGACGAGATAAGGCGTCAGTACGGAGTCGTCGTTTTGGCGGAAACTTCCAATTTGACGCGCTGAAGCGAGCGCTAAGAGCCTGTTAAAGATCTCCAGTTGGCGTCGTTTCGGCTTATTAGACTGTCCCGGAACCTGACTCCGGCGTCGGCGCGGCGGATTTTCCGCAATGCGGCGTCAGCGAAATCCGCTCGTGAATCCGTCGAAGCCAGGTTCCGGGACAGGTCTATTTTCCGCCACGCTTTGTCAGCGTTCTTTGCATATATTCTTCGAATACGCGGCTTCCGCGTTTGACGAAAAATCATCACAAAAAAATCCGCTGAAAGCGAGATCTTGAACAGGCTCTAAGAAAATGAAGCGTCGCGCGATATGGAGGCTATGCGATGAAAACGAATAAGCCGGTTGACGAAGGGTCGCCTGAATATTTGAAACGCGGAAGGAGACCGAATGTAAACGCGTTGATTCTATATCCGTTTTGCTTTTTTATAGCGAATTTGGCGTTGATCGCGGCTGTCGCGCTTCCATCCGTGAAACCGGCGCTTGGCGCGCTATCCGGTTTGGCGGTGACAAATCCTTCAATGTTGGAAGAAGGCGACAAAGATATATTTACGATGAAGAATGAAGACGCGCTGCCTTCCGAAAACGATTTAATAAGCCCGTCGAGCGACGACATACCGGCTCCGGGCGAAATGTACGGTCGCATTGTATGTGAAAACGCGGACATAAACGCCAAACTTTATTATGGCGACAGTGAAACCGAATTGGCTGGCGGCGTAGGAACGCATATGGGCGCGTACATACCGGGCGCGGGACGCGCTATATTGCTGGCGGGGCACAACAAAACCGCGTTCAGCGGGTTGGATGACGCCCGAATAGGGGATATAATCGACATCACGACGAGTTATGGCAAGTATAAGTATGAAGTTACTGGCTCGCGCTTGGAGCTTGATACGGATGAGTCGATTTACGATATTTTTTCGTGGCGGGAGGAGACCCTCGTTTTGTATACATGCTATCCGATTGACGCGATAGGAATTACTGATAAGAGGCTTTTCGTCTACGCTAAATATGTGTCCGGTCCAAGGCTGAATTTAGCTTATTGAACAGGCTCTAAGGGAGACAATGGATGTTATGAAAAGTTGGGCGCTAAGATATAGCTTAAAGCATGTCGCGCTGGCGGCGCTTTCGTTTATATTGTCGGCTCTTTTGGCGGCGTTTGGGGCGCTGCTGACGGTGAAACTTACCGCGCTTAGAGAGAATTTTCTAAGAACTCAGTTGGAGAACAGCGCTTACGCCGAAAAGACGCTGGAAAATATGCGTCAGAAGTTCGCGTCCTACGGCGCCGTAAGCGGGTTTAGCGACGAATTTTTCGCGGAAACGGTAAGTTTAGACGTTATACGGGCGGATCTACATAGAGAGATTACAAGACTGTATTCTGACGCGGGGGCCAGACCGTTTGATTACGGACGGTTTAAGCGTGATTTTAACGATCGGCTGCTGGAAGAAGCGGAAAAGATGATTTCGGAAAACAAGGCTAAAGCGGCGGAAATGGCGGACGGCGCCGACAATGAAGGCCTGTTTTTGGAAATTACGCCGGAAGATGAGCAAGCCTTGGAGAACCTGGCGAGGATGACCGCCACAGTCTACGCGAACGCTGTTACAATGCCGTTTTCCGTACAAATTAACGGCCTGATAAAACGAGTGGAGAGGGCTAATTCGGTCGCGCTCGCGGCGGTGGCCGCGTTTATCATTGTTTGCGCCATAATTTTGTTTTTAAGCGACGTTTCCAAGAATAAAAAGTTGGAGTGGCTGCTGCGCGCGTTGGGAGGGGCGATATTTACACTGGTGATGCCGTCGGTCGCCTTGTCGATTCATTTGCGTTTTGTGTCCGTGCCTATTTCAAACCCAGCGCTTTTGGCGTTTATAAACAGTTGCGCGAATTCGTTCATAATAGTCGTATGGCTCGTGACCGGAGCTTTTCTGGTTGTGTGGGCGTTTACGCTGGCGTTTCGGATAACGTTCCCGGGGCCTGATGATTCAAGATCAGGGCTTCCTTGGCACAGAGGCTGACGGGCGATGGGGAAAAAGGGCGTAGGGCTTTATGCCGTTTTGGTGGCGACGGTTGCGGCGATTATGATTTTCACCGTGGCTACGGGCAATAGCGTGTGCCCGCTTTATTCGATCATCGGGTTGCCGTGTCCGGGCTGCGGCTTGACGCGGGCTTGGGTAAACGCGCTTTCGCTGCGCTTTACGCGCGCGTTCGAGTTCCATCCGTTGTTTTCGCTCGTTCCGGCGTTAATGGTTTTATTAATAGGTAAAAACGGGGAACTTCCGACCGGAAAATGGCGCGTCGGACTCATCTGCTCCATTGTAGCGTTATTCGTGGCGGTTTGGGTCGCGCGTATGGCGCTGTTTTTTCCAGACAGGCCGCCGATGAACGTCAATTTTGACGCGCCGTTTTTGAGACTGATTCGCGCGTCTTTTAAGTGAACGCCGATTCCTTGTTCGACAGGCTATTCCGCGGAATAAATGGCGCGTTTCTCTGTTGGCGGAATATCGCGCGCCGACGTTTTTCATGTATTAAGAAAGGCGCGATGACGAGCCTTGCGCGGATCCCGTTTGGCGAATCGGGATTAAAACGTTCGTTGACGTGATTACGGGTAATCGAAATCAGTCCCCGCGGCGTTAGAGCCTGATTAACGTCCGCGTTCGATGGCTGAGCGTCAAATTTTCCGTTGTTCTTCGTTGTAAAAACTCTGGCGCAGCGTCGCCGCGCGTTATAGTCAAATGCTATTGAAACAGCAACGCAAACAATCATCAAAACTATCAAAATAAGATAAATCTTTCCTGAGCTCGCGTTTAAGCCATGCCCAAAATTTCTCAATTGGGTTATATTCCGGGGAA
>JAISER010000016.1 GCA_031263985.1 Clostridiales bacterium
ATCCCCGCAGAATCCTCGGTTACCAAACAGCCGCCCAGATGACTGCTTGAACAATTCCGGACCAACTCAATAATATGCAACTGGCAATATATGGTGGGCAATTAAACTTGCAATCTGCAGATCGCCGCGCGAGGCTCTAAATGTGTTGACAATGGGCGCGCGTATGCTAAAATAATGTAATTAAAAGACCTGTCCCGGAATCTGACTCCGCCGCGCGGACGCTGGAGTCAGGTTTCAGGACAGGTCTAAAGATTCGGGCGCGTGAAAAGAGAGAAAAACATGCTGATATGCGAAAACGTGTCGTTCCGTTACGCCAGCGGCAATGCCGATGAAGCGGAGCATGAAAGCGAGCTGGCGCTAAAAAATATATCGCTGCATATTAAAAAGGGCGAGTTCGTCGCTGTACTCGGACATAACGGCTCCGGTAAATCAACGCTCGCCAAACATTTTAACGCGTTGCTTTTGCCTTCGTCGGGCGTTGTTCGCGTAGACGGCTTAAACTCCTCGGATGAGAAAAATCTGTGGAGCGTGCGACAACGCGTCGGTATGGTCTTTCAAAACCCCGACAATCAAATTATAGCGACGGTCGTGGAGGAAGACGCGGCGTTTGGTTGCGAAAACCTCGGAACGCCGCCGGATGAGATTAAACGGCGGGTAAAAGAGGCGCTGCTAAGCGTGAATATGCTTGAATACGCCAAAGAATCGCCCCATCGGCTTTCGGGCGGGCAGAAGCAGCGCGTCGCCATAGCGGGCATATTGGCTATGCGTCCGGAATGCGTAGTTTTGGATGAGCCGACCGCTATGCTTGACCCTAGCGGACGCGAGGAGACCCTTGACGCCTTGTTGACGCTTAACGAACGCGACGGCATCACAATCGTTCTTATAACCCATTTTATGGAAGAAGCGGTTTTGGCTGGCAGGGTTATCGTGATGGAAAACGGCGAAATCGCTATGGACGGCTCACCGAGAGAGGTATTCGGTCAGGCGAAAAAATTGCGCGGGATGGGGCTGGATGTGCCTCAAGTCACGGAAACATGCATTATGCTGCGTGATATGGGGACGCCTGTGGCTGACGATATCTTGACTGTGGATGAAATGGTGGACGCTGTATGGCAGTTGCGAAAATAGAGCTAAGAAACGTAACGTATTTATATAATCCCGGAACGGCGTTTGAAAAAAGAGCGCTTGACGACGTGTCGCTTAAAATAGAAAGCGGTGAGTTTATAGGCGTTATGGGCCGGACGGGTTCGGGTAAATCAACGCTTATCCAGCATTTCAACGCGCTTCTTAAACCGACTTCCGGCATGGTTTTGATAGACGGCGAAGACGTAAACGCGGATAAGAAAAGACTTAAGCGCGCGCGGCAAAAAGTCGGGCTTGTTTTCCAATATCCAGAGCATCAGCTTTTTGAGGCGACGACGCTTAAAGACGTGGCTTTTGGGCCGATGAATATGGGACTTTCAGTCGCGGAAGCGAATGAACGCGCTGAACGAGCGCTTGAAATGACCGGCGTTGAGGCGAAATATTATGAAAAATCGCCCTTTGAGCTTTCCGGCGGGCAAAAACGGCGCGTCGCCATCGCCGGCGTTCTAGCTATGACGCCGTCAGCGCTCGTGTTGGACGAACCGACGGCCGGACTTGATCCGCGGGGACGGGATAGCATTCTGGAAAACATATGCCGTATGCATAGGGAAATGAATATAACCATCGTTTTCGTTTCGCACAGCATGAATGAAATTGCGAGGCTTTGCCAGCGCGTAGTCGTTATGGACGGCGGCAGGGAGCTGTTTTTAGGGAATACGCGCGAGGCGTTCGCGAAAAGCGAAATATTGGAGCGCGCCGGTCTTTCCGCGCCGCAGATGAGTCAGGTTATGCGTAAGCTCAAGGAAAAAGGAATGGACGCGCCTATAGACGCGCTGACTTCTGAAGAATCGGCTCTGGCGCTGGCCCCTATGCTGAAAAAACGTTAGAGCCTGTTAAAGCTCTCGCTTGTCAAGCTCTTGCTTGCGGCGGATTTTTGCGCTTGTTTTTTTGCCGAGCGCGAAAGCGCGAACGCCGCGTACTCAAAAGACCTATCCTGCGAAAAATCCGCTCGTGAATCCATCAAAGCCAGGTTCCGGGACAGGTCTAAAAAATATACGCAAAGAACGCTGACACAGTATGGCGGAAAATGAGCCGAAAAGGCGCGAGATTTTTATAACGACATAATAAAAAATTTACGGGATCGCGTGTGAAGTCATGTTTAACGTGTCGATAGGACAGTATTACCCAGTGGATTCAATTATACATTCGCTTGACCCAAGGCTGAAGCTTATAAGCGCGTTTTGCTTCTTTATTTTACTCTTCGCTATCCCGAATTTTTGGGGCTACGCCGTCGCGGCGGCGTTTATCACGGCGTTGGTAATTATGTCGCGCGTGCCGCTTTCGTTCATATTCCGCGGCTTGCGCGGCATTTTCGCCATATTGGTTTTTACCGTGATTTTTACGATATTTTTCACCCCGGGAGAGACCGCTCTTTTAAGCGCCGGGATCATTAAAATCACTGCGGAAGGTCTGTATATGGCGGCGCGCATACTAACGCGCCTGACGCTTTTGATGTTAATATCGTCAGAGCTTACGCTTACTACTTCGCCGATACAGCTTACCGACGCCATAGAGTTTTGGCTTAAGCCGCTTAAAAAGATACGCGTTCCGGCCCATGAAATCGCTATGATGATGACGATCGCGCTTAGGTTCATACCTGTTTTGCTTGAAGAGACCGAAAAGATAATAAAGGCGCAAAAGGCGCGCGGCGCGGACCTGGATACGGGAGGACTGATTAAAAAGGCTAAAGGGCTTACGCCTATACTTGTGCCGCTTTTTGTGTCGGCGTTCAGGCGCGCGGACGATCTGGCGCTTGCGATGGAGTCGCGTTGTTACAGAGGCGACGTCGGGCGCACGCGTATGAAGACGCTTGCGTTTTCAAAAACTGACTACATAGCGGCGGCGGTTTTAGCCGGGTTTGTAATATTGACGGCGGCGACGTTCGCCGTGTGAGAGGGAGGATCGCTTTATGAAATACGGGTTTATAGGCGCCGGCAATATAGCGTCCGCGATAACGGAGGGCGTTTTAAAAAGCCAGAAGATTCCAAAAGAAGATATAAGCGCGTTTGACGCGAACGAAGCGGTTTTGGCGGGTTTTGCGAAAAGATATGGCGTAAAGGCTCAAAAGGACGCTTTTGGAGTTATAGACTTTTCCGATATGGTGATTTTAAGCGTTAAGCCTAACATATTGCTGAAAGCGCTGTCCGATTTGCAAGGCGCGTTTAAGAAAGCCGGCTGTCTCGTTGTGTCGCCGGCGGCGGGCGTTACGCTCAATGATATGGATAAGACAGCGGATTTACCCGTCGTAAGAGTTATGCCGAATTTAAACGCGGCTGTGCGCGAAGCGGTTACGGCCTATTGCGCGAATAAAAACGTTACGGACGAACGAAAGAAAGTCGCGGCGGATTTTTTCGCGCTTACGGGAGCCTCAGTGGAGATCGAGGAGCGTTTGTTTCCGGCGTTTATGGCGATAGCCGGATGTTCCCCGGCGTTTACCTATCTTTATGTAAACGCTCTGGCGAAGGGAGCGGTAAAATACGGAATAGACAAGAAAACCGCTCTTGATGTAGCCGCGCGCGCGGCGCTGGGCGCCGCTAAAATGATTCTTGAAAGCGGAAAGCACCCTCACGCGCTGATAGATGAAGTTTGCTCGCCTGGCGGAACGACTATCGAAGGCGTATGCGCTCTCGACGCGGCGGGTTTTGAGCGCGCGGTCGTAAGCGCCGTGGACGCGGCCGTTTTGAAAGATCGTATGATGAACGCTTAACACGGAGAAAAAAAAGACGGTTATTTTATAATTCCGGTATAAGCGTTAATTAAAAACGGCGTTTCAAGACCATTTACGCAAAAGCGATAATACGGCTCTACATTTAAAGAACGCGCGGTTTCATCGCCGGGCGTTTCTTTGTCGTAGATCATGTCTATCGAGTCTATAACGAAAGCTTTGGATCGGTACATATTGAGTAATCTGCTCATAAGAGTGAAAAGCGCTTCGTCCGGCGCTATAATTTCACGCGAAACCTTTTCCGGCGCTAAAGGTTCTTCGTAAGTATAACTCATTTCAGAAAGCCCGTTCTCAGTTATGGTGAATATGACGCGGTTGGGATATATTACATAGCCGTCGTACAGTTGGCGGTATTGAACTGAAAACCCTGTTTCAGTCTTTATTAAGGCGTACTCGTCCAATTGATAATTGGGCATTACGTCGGAGTTTTGGCGCAATATCTCGTCGCAAAACGCTTTTGCCCCGCTTATGGTCATTTCGATGCGATCGCTTGGCGCTTCATTTTCGAACAAAACCTCGTTATCGAAAAATGATAGATGGCCCCCGGTTTTATCGGAATAAATAGTCTTATCGTATTCAATAACGCGCGATATGTCTTTACCGTCTAAAAATCGGTCTATAAACAAATAAGCGTCGTAGTAAGGCGGATTCATGGGTATTTGCGGCATAGGCTTGAATCTTTCAGGAATATCCGCGTTTACGGATAGGCGGTTTTTAGCGAGCGCGCTTAAAATGGCGTTTTTACGCGCGGCGTTTAACGAATATGACGGTCTGTTTATAAAGATTAGAATCGCCAAAAACACGTTTAGCAGCGCCAGCGAGGCGATAGCTATATTTCGCGCCAATTTCCAGTTCATATTGTCTCCAATCATAAATTAATATGACTATCCAATCGTTTCATGAAGCCGCGCGAATGCGCGGCGCGGGGTCCGGGGTCGAAGACCCCGGCGGGGTTTGGGGCGGAGTCCCAAGGTCTTTATGACCTGTCTGGATAGTCATTTAAATTAATTTCGGACAAGAAGCTTCTTACTTCGCGTCTTTTTCAATTTATTTTCCGCCACGCTTTGTTAGCGTTCTTTGCGTGTATTCTTCGAATACGCGGCGTTCGCGCTTCCGCGTTTGGCGAAAAATCACTGCAAAAATTCGCTAAAAGCGAGATCTTAAACAAGTTCTAAAAGGTTTTGCTATAAAAACCGCTAATCTTGCTGACGCGGCGATTTTGTTTTTCTATATACGCGCAAATGGCGACGATAGCGGTCGCCGCGCTCGCCGCGAGCGTAATTATTAAAAATATTTTCTCCCAATTATTTACTTTACGTAATAAGTTTTCGGGCGTGGTCTTCACACTGACAGGATACGACATTTAAGCGCGAACCCCCTTCAATTTAAAATTTTGGCGTTACTTGGCGAAATGAAAAATCTTTTTAGCGGACTCACCTTCATGTATAACGCCGTTATATTCGTTGTAAGCTTTTTTAAGTATTTGCTTTTCGTCATGAAATTTTAGCAAATAGTACGCTTCATGTTTTTTATAATATCCGGCGTCAGCGAAATATTCTTCAGCTTGAGGTTTGCAGCAGAATGAATCGGAAGCCATTAGATACCAGTAAACCGTTTTATAAATTATGTCTTGATCGCCGCGAAAATTATAACGCGTCTTACCTATATATTTCACTATCTTCGCGGAAACGTCCGTTTCTTCCTTCACTTCCCTGAGCGCCGTTTTCTTGTACGTTTCCCCTTCTTCGATGGCTCCCTTGGGCAACACCCAACCCATATACCTGCCGTTTTGGTTTTTATAGAGCAACAGAGCCTTGTTTTTATAAATTACGACGCCTCCACAGCTTATCTCTTCAATCACAAAAAATTCCTCCGATACAAAACCCGTTTTTTAGGTAGTTGACAGTTAAATTTAGCCAAGCCGCTTTTTTCGAAAACTTTTCGCAAAATGTTTCCGGAAGTGAGGGACGCGCAAGAATTTCATAAAGCGCGCACTTCACAAGTATAGCGAAAAACGCCGTCTTGAGCAAAATATAAAAAGAAGACGCGGCATAGTTGAACCATCAATTACTTAATCTTCGAACCGCCGAATACGCCGACGGGCGCGAGTAAGCGAAAAAACCGCGCCGCGGATTCGGCGCAAGCGCGGAGCGCTTTTTCATTATCATCATTATAAATGTTTTTCATCATTATATCAATGATTTGTTGACGCGACAATTGAACGCCGCCGTAGAAAGCGGCGTTCAAAGCGAAGTTTTTGAGCGTTGTTTTATAACCGGTTTGTTTCAAGCCGTCTTATTTTGAACCGGTTTAAACGGCGACGCTTCAATATGCGACTTCATATTTTTATATCCTTTAAACCACAGATACGCTGTAAAAGCGGCGAGCGCGAGCATCATATACTCCATTCCGGAAAGTAAGATAAAGTCATAAGAGCCGTGTATAAGCCACGGGACGAAGAACGCCTTGAAAGCGTGAACATATTTTTTCTCCGGTTCAAACTTTATCATAGCGAAATAATAGCCCATCATAATGCCGAATATGGCGTGCGCGGGCACTGAAAGAACGGCTCTTATAAGCCCGGTGTTTACGCCGCCCAGCGTGGGGTTAAGCACAAAAAGCACGTTTTCAACGCCGGCGAAACCCAGCGCTATGAACGCTCCGTAAACTATGCCGTCGAACCTTTCGTTGAAATTACGGTTTCTCCATACAAGGAAAAAAAGCGTCAGATATTTAAGCCCTTCTTCCGACAGAGCCGCGACCGCGTAAGAATCATAAGCGGCCTCCATCAGCAGTCCTCCGTCCGGCATGAAAAGCGTTATAAAATCTTCGGTCTGCACGATGGGCGCCGTAAGTATCGCTCCAAACAATACGCCCGTTATCAGCAGCTGAAAAGGTTCTTTTTCATATTTATCGCGTATGAAAATATAAATGGCGCATACGAGCGCCGGAGCCAGAGCCAAAGCTGTTAAAGACATCGCGTGGGTCATAATGTTTTCTCCGTTTCCATAAATGTTTTACTCTATTATCATTTCCGAAACGGTCGAAAAGTATTATCGCGATGGTTATAGTCCAGGCGGCGCGCGGATGACTCGCGCCGCCGAGAAATCAAGACAAAAAAATAACCGCGAACGCGCGGCGATAAAATCAAACTGAGCGGAAGGATTAAAATTAAGCCAAAGATCGCGCCGTAGCTAAGACAATCGAAGTTATAATTGAAACTGATAATGCTTACAATTTACAAACAAGCCGTTTTATGACGGCTGCCCATTGATCAGCGACAGTTCCTAAAACAATGATCGACTATATATATTAACGCGACAGCTCTATATAAAGACGCGATCCCCAGCCTATTTCAAACGCAACTTTATTTTACAGCGTTTTATAAGAATTTACAATAGAAATTTTAGGCAGCCGGCTCGTTGGGCCACGGGCGTCAAACGCTTATAAATACGTTATAATTATCGTCAATTTCTATATCAGCGTTTAAAACTTGCATAAAAAACATGGATGTTACATACATTCTGTCGTTTATAATAACAGTCTTATAGCCTTTGCTAGGCTGTCGCGCATTCAAAAGCGCGAGATGGTAAAAATCGCCCTTAGATATCGTTGTCGCGCGTTCTTTTTCCAGCCATCCGATTTTATAACCAACGGCTTCGAGCGTCTCACGGAGCGGGATATAAACGACGTTTTTTTCTATGACTTCTGACTTTCCGATTATTTTTTCGCCGCATATGGTTACGGTGTTGTTATAAATGATTTTCTGGTCACTTGGCAAATTTATGAACCGCGTCACAAAGCTATCATTAGCCGCGTCTCTCATGAAGCGGTCAAACAGAGCTTTGTCCGTTTCATTCGTGAACGGGTTGACGCCGGAGCTAGTTTTGGCGTACACATATTCGTCCGTCTCGATGAGCGGTTTCTCCTCTCGCTCCTTTTCTTTATAATAACGTCTGTCATAAACGAAAAAATTCATTAAAAACACGGGTTTTATCTTGTTGTTTTGGGGCGCATATGAAAAAATGACTTTTTCTATTATGGCGCCGCCGGATTTAACGCTCTCCCGTTCCGCTATAAGATAGCCGCCGCTCCATTCCAGCGGAAGATTCAGCGTATAGTCAACTTTTTCTCCGTTTATCTCGCCGCGCTCCAGGTTAAGTCGTTGAACGGAGCTTATGCCGAAGCCCAAAGGTTTGGCCGCCAGAGCGATGTCGACCCTCAAAGCTGAACAGAAGACGACAATGATAAGCGTCAAAGCGCGTTTTATTGACATATTAAAGTACCTCCAGAGCGCTATAACAGCTCTTATGTAGGGATTAATTTCATACGTTCACAGTTTTAACGAAAAGACTCTCCGCTGTAGGATGAACCGTAGTCTTTTAAATTACGAAGAATAATTATTATATTATATAGTTTTAACTCGTATAAGTCAAAAATAATATTTATCTTAGCGAATCGTGAAAGAAGAGCGGATTATCCAAAATCCGCTCCTGAAAAGTTACTCTAAATTTTTTAAGCACCGCTGCGCGTGGCGCGACTATGAATACGTTTCGAACGTTCATAGTTTTTTCAGCGCTCATTCTTACTATACTTATCTCATATACTTATAAACGTGTCCGTATCTTTTTTAGCGCTATACTGAGCCAGTCGCGCCCGTTCCGCTTGAAGTTCCGGCGTTAGCCGTTCCCGTGGAGCCGTAATTTCCATTAGTTGATCCGCCGTTGGAGGCGCCTGTCGTCGAATTGCGGCTAGTTCCGTTCGCGCTGTTATAAGTCCCGTTGTTAACGGAATTTCCGGTATTCGTTGTTAAATTACGACCGGTTCCGCTCGCACTGTTAGAAGTTCCGTTGTTAACGGAATTCCTGGCGTTCGTTGTCAGACCGCCGTTGGTTCCGTTAGCGCCTCTATAGGTCCCATTATTAGCGGAATTCCCGGCGCTTCCCGTCAAATTTCCATCGGTGACGCCGCTGGTGACGCCGCCGTATCTGTTAGCGCTATTATAAACTCCGCCATTGACGGAATTTCTAGCGCTTGTCGTCAAACTACGACCAGTTCTGTTAGCGCCATTGTTAGCGGAATTTCCGACGCCCGTCGTCTGGCTTCGGCTAGTTCCGTTAACGGAATTTCTGGCGCTTGTCGTCAAATTGCGACCAGTTCTGTTAGCGCCATTGCTGGCGGAATTTCCGACGCTCGTCGTCCGGCCGCGACCGGTTCGGTTAGCACCGTTATAAATTCCTCCACTAACGGAATTTCTGGCGCTTGTCGTTATATTACGACCTGTTCCGATTGTCGAACCCCCTGAAGCGTATCTGTCATAGTTATAGCCGTACCCGTAACCATTATCATTATAGTATTTCGCGGCCCTGTTCGCCTGCGCGGCTCTGTTCGCCTGCATAGCGGGAGCATATTCGGGAATATAGTTGTCCCTATCGTCCGTCTTGTCCGTATTAGCGGGAGCATATTCGGGAATATAGCTGTCCGTATTAGACTTACATGAGGACGCGACTACAGCGCCGGCTACCATTAAGCCCAACATAGCGGTTCCTTTAACATTCATTTTTCGCTGATTCCCCCTAAACATTCAATTGACCGCGGCCGCTCTTATTTTTCCGCGGCCTCAAGATGTTCCGTCATTTTCAGTTTTCTGTCGATTTATCTTGAATTCCAAAATGTCTTAATTTTCAAATGATTTAACGGTCAATTTATTTGATGCGCGCTCAATTATCGCGCAATATTATGTTTCTCCAAAAGAGATTTTAAATACTGTCGTTATAATGGCGCCTGAACAAATAACTGGCGTTTTTATTGCTGGCGGAGTTTCTTCCTTTAATAATATAAAGTAAATGCGCGCGTTTTTTAAACGTTCTTTACTAAACGCGGCTCTTATAGTATAATTTTTATTAAAAACGCGGTTCGAAAAGAGGTTTTTTTAAGAGATCTTTCTTGGAGAAAATTTTTTCGAGAAAAAGTTTCCTCCAAACCTCCTTCAAAAAGCTTTTACCAAAAACTTCGCTTCGCTCCGTTTTTGAAGAA
>JAISER010000101.1 GCA_031263985.1 Clostridiales bacterium
ACCGCGTGATCGGACGCCTTGAACAAACGGCGAGCGACGAAAATTTAGAAAGCTGGCAAAAGTCGCATTGGCTTCGCAAGGAGTTGTTTTTAATTCTTGACGATAAATTAGAAGCGGAAGTTTGCGGGCATATCTTAAAATACGACAAAAAACTTGGACTTATGTCTACAAAGACGCGGGTATGAGCTATAGCGCTTCATAAGAGTCGTTTTAATTCTTTACGATGGATTAACGCCGCTGATAAATGGATTTTAGAAAATTAATTATCCGGTCTCGGTTATTGCCAAAACAACACGTTTAGAGCCTGTTCAAAATCTCCATTTCGTGTCTTTTCGGCTTATTTTCCGCCACGCTTTGTCAGCGCTCTTTGCGTATATTCTTCGAATACGCGGCGTTAGCGCTTCCGCGTTTGGCGCAAAATCATCACAAAAAATCCGCTGAAAGCGAGATCTCGAACAAGCTCTTACAAAAAATTAGAGGAAACTCTTTTTCAAGAAGTTTCCTCCAAAAATTTCGCGCGTTTTATAAACAACTGGTTACCGCCCCCAAAAGCTCGTCGGCGGTCCTGTGCAGCACGTATGAAAGCTCATCGTCGGTCAGCCCGATGTCTTCTATGAACTCTCTTTCGGCAGCCGGCGAACTCCACGGCATGTCAGTGCCGAAAAGAACGCGGTTAGCGCCATGAGAACGTATTATGCGCAACGCCTGTTCGGCCGGCAGCCGTCCGGCGATATACGCGGTGTCAAAGTATACGTTTTCTCCGACTAAATATCGCTCCACTTCATCCCACGATAAGAATCCTCCAAGATGCGCCGCTATTACGGGCGCGCCGTCGAAGTATTTCAAAGCTTTCGCAAGCGCCTCCGGTTGTATGAATTCCACGTTAGGCATGATGAATTCCAGCCCCGCGTGAAAAACGGTAATAAGCCCAAGCGATGAGATTTTCTCGTAAAAAGGGAAAAAAGTTTCGTCGTCAACGCGAAAATCCTGATAAAACGGATGCAATTTAATGCCCTTAAGCCCCAAATCCTTTACTCGCTCCAACTCCTCAAAAGCGTCAGGCGCCTTGGGATGCACTGAGCCGAACGCCATAATAGGGCCGCCGTTCACGCTCGCGGCGAAATCGTTGACATTTCGCTGCTGCGAGGGTTTTGTGGCGATGCTAAGCGTAACGATCCTGTCAATCCCATTTTGCCGCTCAAGCTCCAGCGTATTCTCAATAGTAGGCAATATAACCATTTTCGCTCCTAACATGCGGGCCTCCAGCGATTTACGCGCGTGAGACGCAAGCTCGTCAGGAAAAATATGCGTATGAAAGTCAGTCATCATAATCATTTCCTCCAAATCTTAGTTTCTTCATGCTCTATAAAAACTCGTTACTTTTCCAAAAGATAGTCGGCGTTTTTGTAAAATACATAGCTAAGCTCCTCATCAGTAAGACCGATATTTTCGATGAATTCTTTTTCTTTAACCGGAGAGCTCCACGGCGAATCGCTCCCGAAAAGAACGCGGCGCGCGCCATGAGATCTTATTATGCGTAACGCCTGTTCGGCGGGACAACGTCCGGCTGTAAACGCCGTGTCAAAGTATAAATTTTCGCCGACTAGACGCCGCTCGACATCGTCCCATGACAAATCCCCGCCAAGATGAGCGGCTATCACGGGTGCGCCGTCAAAATGTTCCAAAGCTTTCGCAAGAGCTTGAGGTTGTATAAGCTCCTTGTTAGGCATGGCGAAGTCGCGCCCGGCGTGAAAAACGGTAATAAGCCCCAAGGAAGCGATTTTTTCATAAAACGGGAAAACCGCCTCGTCATCGGCATAAAAATCTTGATAAAACGGGTGTAATTTAACGCCTTTGAGTCCCAAAGCCTTTATACGCTCCAGCTCTTCGAAGGCGTCGGGCGCATAGGGATGCGCTGAACCGAACGCGACAACCGAACCGCCGTTTACGCTTGCGGCGAAATCATTGACGTTTTTTTGCCGCGATGGCTTTACAGCGATGTTCAACGCGACAATTCTTTCCACTCCGCTTTTTCGCTCGAACTCAAGAGTCCGAGTTACGGTCGGCGATATCAGCATTTTCAGCGCGCGGGTCTCCAGCGATCTTCGCGCCAGCGGCGCGACGGCGCCCGGAAAGACATGCGTATGAAAGTCCGTTATCACGCGTTAAATCTCCAGAGCCGTTTCAAGAGCGATGGTCGCCATTTCGACAAAAGTCGTCTCACGTTCGGCGGCGGTTGTCGTGACATCGGTAAACATCAAATCTGAAACGGTGAGTATCCCAAGCGCGCGTTTGCCCGCCGCCGCCGCGTTCATATAAAGCGCGGCGCATTCCATCTCTACGGAAAGAACGCCCATTTTTACCCACAGCGCCAGCGCGTCCGGATCGTTATGATAAAAAACGTCGCTTGACAACACGTTGCCTATGACCGCGTTAACGCCAATCTTACGCGCCGCGCTAAGCGCCTTTTCAAGCAGCGAATGCGACGCTATCGGCGCGAAAGACCCCGGCAGCTTGTAATGCGCGGCGTAGTTAGAGTCGGTGCAGGCTCCCGCGGCCAATACGACGTCTCGTACTGAAAGCGATGGGGCCATGCCGCCGGTGGTGCCTATGCGTATTATATTGTCGACGCCATAAAAATTAAACAGTTCATATGAATATATGCCCATAGAAGGCATGCCCATACCGGAACCTTGCACGCTTACTTTTTTTCCTTCATACTGGCCCGTATATCCGAACATGCCCCTTACATCGTTATATTTTACAACGTTCGTTAAGAAATTTTCCGCTATAAATTTAGCTCGCAACGGATCGCCCGGCATTAACGCCGTTTCGGCTATATCGTTTGGGCGCGCGTTATTGTGCGGCGTCGGCGTCATGTATTAACACGTCCTTGTATCACGCTATGCGTTATTTTTTTGAAAGCCGTATAATTGAACCGGTTCAACAATAAACAGTATATCATCTTTAGTGAATAAATGGAATCCTTAATTTTAAGCGCTTTGCACAGATGGCATTCCGTATATTGTATATATTAAACTAAGAGAAACAATATATAGAACCATGTATGTTAAAAAGTCCTATATATGAATTCTCGCGCCACCGTTAGAACCAGGAAACAATAAGGAAAGACCGATTTATAACCAAGAAAAGTTTGTGAATAAAAAAATGACAATGAGCGCTTATATGTCACTCTCCTAATAGCCTATTTAGTATCTCCGTTCAACGGATTAGTGAGAGCCTGTTCAAAATCTCCATTTCGCGTATTTTGGGATTATTAGACCTGTCCCAAAACCTGACTCCAGCGTCCGCGCGGCAAAAAAATCGACGCTTTGGTTTACCGCGACGATACCCTATCTTCTGTTATTATTTGTAATAATCTCTGATAATAAACAGTTAAACGGCGCTTTTTCTTACTTGAAAATTTCTTATTCTCTCTTCTCCGTTCGGCCTGTATCCGCCATATCCGCGCGCCATGTCGTTTTTAGAGGATAAAAGCGAAATTAGAGGTAATTAATGTTTATTATCATTAAAATTAGGAAACATAAGAGTGAGCGTAAATAAAGACGCAGACTTTCGCGTAACCAAGAAAAGTTTATAGGAAATGACAAGGAGTGTTCATATGTCACGTTCAAGGACCAGAAAACATTATAGAGCGATAAAACAAAACCATGATAAAAATGATAAAGCGGAAGCGATTGATATAAATATCATTATCATGGCGATCGCCATGTCTTTCGCGTTTATGTTCGGCCTGCTCGCGGGCCGCGCGCGCTCCGTTCCATGCAGGCGCAGGCGCTGATTTCATCGTAATGACGCGGCGCGTTATATATAGCGCGCCGCTTAGAGCCTGTTCAATATCCCGCTTTTGACGGATTTTCGCGCCCGTTTTTTATCAAACGCCAAAGCGCGAATGACGCATGTTCAAAATACCTGTCCCGGAACCTGACTTCGACGGATTCACGATCGGATTTTTCGCAAGGCAAGGAAACGAAAAACCGGCGCGTACACAAGGATTTCGCAGACGCCGGAGTCAGGTTTCGGGACAGGTCTAATAAACCGAAAAGACGCGAAATGGAGATCCTTAACAGGATCTTAACTCTTTATAATTTTTTCAGCCAATATCCCGTGTCGCCAAACGACGTTTTTTCATCGTCGCAAAACCTAAAACGCTCAAATCCCGTGGGGGCGTTTCGCTCGGCGCGCGCAGCGCTATATCGATCCGGCGCGCCGATGAAATATGTCTTTCGACCGCTTTTTTCACTTTTTCCCAATATGAGATGATTAAAGCGCCTATATGCCAACCATATAAACGGCCTGCTTATTTCGCTCCAACAGTCTATTGGTAAAATCGCGAGTTCCTTGACTGAAATCTTAATCCATATTATTCCTTCGTTTTCGCCGTCAAACGGCTTTAGCTCCTCACAATTGTCAAATAAATATTCAATCTCGTCTTTTATTTTAAAATCATTATTGTTTACACCATGAGCGACCACGACGTCCTTTTCATCGTCATCCGGAAAAAATGTAAGATACTCAAGCTCCTCTAATTCTTCATTGAACTTGCGCGCCATGTTTTTAAAGGTTTCATGTATGCTTTCATTCGGTTTTTCAGACGTTTGATATTTAATGGCGTTAAATAACGAGTCGTCAGCGCCGGCCGCGCGAAATCCTTTTTCGGCGCCATGCGCCCGTAAGCGCGGAACTTCATGCCGGTCGCTTAGGTCCGACTCAGCGGATTCGCTCTTCACGAATTCAATTGATGTTAATTTCTGTCCGGCGCCCTCATCCGGTTTATTGTCAGCCGCCTGTTCCGACACGGATTCGTCTGGCGTTAGCTCCTGTCCGGCGCCCTCGTTCGGCTTGCGGTCAACCGCCTGCTCCGACACGGATTCGTTCGGCGTCAACTCCTGTCCGACGCCCTCGTCCGGCTTAACGCCAACCGCCTGCTCCGACACGGACTCAATCGGCGTCAACTCCTGCCCGGCGCCCTCGTCCGGCTTAACGCCAACCGCCTGCTCCGACACGGATTCAACCGCCGCCGCCTCCTGTTCGGCTCCATCGTCAGATAAGGGTTTTTCCTCAACCTCATGCGGCGCTTTTTTCAATTGGCGCGCCGGTTGCATTCGGTTCGCTCCGTTTTCGCCGCTCTCCGTCGAAACGTCGGCGAAATGCGTCTTCCATCTCACGACTTCCCCTATATAGCCAACGAGCGGCGATATGACGCCGACCTCGGACTGTCCGACCGCGATTACCGTAACGACGTTCACTTCGTTCATCTCAATGACGTCGCGCAGTTTCGACGGATAAAATTCCGTCTTAAGCTCTCCCTTTCCCTTCTCGTCCACATTTACGGCGCCGACCGCAACGCCTTTCGAGTCGTTTTCCGCGCCGCAAATTAAATACGCTTTATAAAACACGTCCGGCTTTAGATTTTGCACGGAGAGATTTATTTTAGCCATTCCGTTTCGCGTTTCAATTATACATCTGCCTGACGGAGAGCGCCCGTTGACGCCATATCCCGGCCAATCATCTGTTAGCGTGACGAATATTCTATTATACATTTCTCATCCTCCCCAACATTGCGCGCGCTAATCTTTTTAGCGAAGCTCGCGATTCCGGATTTTCAGCGTAAGGCCGGAACGCGGTCTTTACCAGTAAACGTTCATATAACGCGCTTAATCGCGGCGTTTCGGCAATATTCTCTATAAAACGGCGAAAATAAATTATTGGAAGCGCTGTAAATGCGATATATTGAATATATATTCCGGAAGCGCTGAAAATACTACACAAAAAATTACTTTTTCAGCCGATATTATTTCTCCGAGCGGATATCGCCGGATAAAGCGATTGACGCGTGATATTTATTATCCGCTGGCGTCTTGTAAAATTCGCTTAAAATTGATAAACTTGATGCCGGGGGAAATCGGAAATCAAAAAGATATGATGAGAACGGTTAAGATTCTTTTCCCGATAATGACAAGCTATACGCTTAAACGTTAAAGGAGCGCAATCGATGAAAAATACTACGGTATCTCTGTCGCGTAAAAAAGCCAAAAATGAGAAAATTACCATGTTGACGGCCTATGATTACTCTACCGCTAAACTGATGGACGACTGCGGGATTGACGCCGTGCTGGTCGGAGATTCTCTTGGCATGGTTATGCTGGGTTACGAAAACACATTGCCGGTGACGATGGAAGATATGATCCGTCACGCGCGGGCGGTCGCGAAAGGCTGCGAAGAAGCCCTTGTAGTCGCGGATATGCCCTTCATGTCCTATCAAGTTTCCGTGACTGAAGCCGTAACGAACGCCGGAAGATTGATTAAAGAAACAGGCGTAAGCGCTGTAAAACTGGAGGGCGGCGAAGAAGTCTGCCCGCAGATTGAAGCTATAACAAAAGCGTCCATACCTGTTTTCGGTCATTTGGGGCTTACGCCGCAGTCAATTCACGCGTTTGGCGGCTATAAAGCGCAAGGCGCGGATAAGGAGCGAGCCGCTAAGCTGATATTAGACGCGCGAGCCGTTGAGCGGGCGGGGGCCGTCGCCATTGTGCTGGAATGTATTCCGGCCAAACTAGCCGCGTTGATTACGAAGCTGTTAAAGATTCCGACCATCGGGATAGGAGCTGGCCGCGATTGCGACGGTCAGGTTTTGGTATATCAAGATATGCTGTCTATCTATTCCGGGATCAAGCCGAAGTTTGTAAAACGGTACGGCGATATCGGCGATATGATGAAAAACGCTTTTCTAAGCTATATGAAAGAAACTAAAAACGGTTCGTTCCCGGCTGACGAGCATACATACAAGATAGAGGACGCCGTTATAAACGATCTTAGGCGGCTGTATGCGGACGCGGGTGACGACGCATGGAAATAATACGTTCGATCCCACTGATGAAAGCGAAGGCGTCCGGCTGGAAAGCTTCGGGAATGTCCATAGGATTCGTTCCGACAATGGGGTATTTACATGAAGGTCATATGAGTTTGATCAGAGAGGCCGCTCGTGAAAATGATGTCGTCGTTGTAAGCGTATTCGTCAATCCCATTCAATTTGGCGCTAATGAGGATTTCGGCCGCTATCCGCAAGATATGGCGCGAGATTCCGACTTGTGCGCTCGGGCGGGGGTTGACGCGGTCTTTAATCCTTCGGCGTCGGACATGTATCCGACCGATTTTTGCGGTTATGTAGACATGTCCGTAGTGACGGAGGGATTATGCGGCGCGAAGAGACCGGGGCACTTTCGCGGCGTGGCTACGGTTGTGATGAAATTTTTCCATATCATTAACCCCGATAGAGCCTATTTCGGACAAAAAGACGCTCAGCAACTGGCGGTAATTAGAAGGATGACGCGAGATTTCAATATGGACGTCGCCATTATCGGCTTGCCCATCGTCAGAGACCATGACGGGCTAGCGATGAGTTCCCGCAACGCCTATCTGGCCGTCCATGAGCGCGCCGCGTCTCTGAGTCTGCATAAAGCTCTGCAAGAAGCGCTGAAGCTTTATCGGCGAGGCGAAAACAGCGCCAAACGGATAAAAAGGCTTGCAGAAGAGATATTATCCAATAACCCATTGATAAAAACGGATTATATCGAAATTGTTGACGCCGAAACGATGCGACCGTTGAAAGACATAGACCGTCCGGCCTTGTGCGCCGTCGCCGCTTTTGTCGGCGAAACGCGGTTAATTGATAACATCCTTTTTAATGTTCGGGAGGAAGGGTTATGAATATAACTTTATTGAAAAGTAAATTGCATAGGGCTACCGTGACGGAAGCGAATATAAACTATATGGGAAGCGTCACTATCGACGCCGCGTTGATGGAGCGAGCCGGATTAAAGGAATATGAACAAGTCCATGTCGTCGATATAGACAATGGCGCCAGACTCGTGACTTATGTGATAAAGGGCGAAGCCGGGTCAGGCGTGATATGTTTAAACGGAGCCGCCGCCCGGCTCGCGCAGGTCGGGGATAAAGTCATCATCATGAGCTATGTCGGCTTGACGCCTGATGAAGTCTCTGAACACAAACCGATTATTGTCTTTTTGGACGAAAATAATAACGCGACGTCCATCGACGCCTCATCAGGCGGATCTCCATCGGACGACGTTCCATAGCGTTGACGCCGCCGGCGCGCGTTCATGATCATTTCCGTGAATATGGCTGGAGCGTCGTCCCACGATAACGCGAATTCTTTTTAGAGGTCGGTTTTGGCGGAGCGACGCTCATGGCAGGGGAATTAAAGAAGGTTTTCTTCGCTCAAGGATCCCGCGCGCCACGTCGTTCCGCAATGAAGTCTTAGAGCATGTTCAGAGCGCCCGCGTTCGACAACTAGGCGCCAATCGCTCCGCTAATCCGCCGAACGCGTACGCTAAACAGGCTCCCAGAGACATTTATACGTTTTTTTTCCTAAGCTTTGACACTATGACCGCGCCAAGCGAAGCGGCGGCCGCTAATATCACTATATTAAAAACGATCGTGTAATCCCGTTTTTTCTCCTCCGTCACATCCGCCATTCGCTCAATGGCCGCGTCTACGGCTCGCTCATCCATAACCAACGCGTCTACGCCGCCTTTTAAAATTTCGTCTTTATATGATTTTATGTCATATTCGGGAGGCTCAGACGCGTCGGGGTCACCGAAGCTTATCATGTATCGCGCGCTTTCGGATCCGTCAAAGATGATTTCGTCCGCGTAATATCTTACGGTTACGCCGTTTATGTCTATGGGGCTATCGTCGCCGTCATATATTGTAAGCGTGAAGACATCGTCCGTAGAAAGATCATGGTCAAATGTCAGCGTCGCGTCGGAATAACTCTCTCCATTAAGCGACAAATTATATAGGGTTTTCACTGTTCCAAGCGAAGATTCGACGTCGCGTTTGAACATATTTTCCGTAAGTATATTAACGTCAGCGAGACGCAGATTCTTGAGTCCGTATATATCGATATACGTACGTCCGTCGCCTTGTCTGACTTTGAACGCGGGATCAAAGCTTTCGACGAAAAAAATATTTTCGACATTTTTCTCGCGATAGAGCAAAGAAGCTTCGGAGAAGCTTATATTTTCAGCGTTATAGAGCAGTTTGAAACGGTAATAAACATATCGTTGAACATCGTCAAACGTTATGGACATCTTTTCCGACGAGTTCACTTTGTAAAGCTGATCGTTTTGAATGTATTCCCAATGAACGCCGTCATAACCGCCAAGCGCCTCAACGTTTTTAGCGAAATTAGAATCGGGGGATGTAAATTCCACGGATGTCGCCGCGATATCTTCGTTTTCCCTCATTTCCGCTTTGTAGTCAAAATATGACGCGTTATCCTTTACATAGGCGTTTACAAGCTCGAGAGGGTATTCGGACGTCGCGTCGTTGACGGTTTGGAACGACGAATGGATAAAATATGGCCGATTTTCTCCGTTCTCGTCCGTTATCAGTATGTCGTATAAGCTGATATGCGAGTTGTTATATATTTTGGGCGTCAAGCGAACGGATTTATATCTATTTTCACCTGATGAATTAACCGTCAAAACGGCTCTCCCCTCGGCGAAAACGACATTATGAAACGCCAGGCAAAGCGCCGCCGCCATCGCCGCCAAAACGATTATCTTATTACGCGTCGTTTTTATCAACGAGCATATCCTCCTTCCGCAATTCCAGACGCTTGCTGGAGTATTGGTACGTGAACGATATCGCTATAAGCGTTATGCCAAGCGTAAAGTAGGCCATTATCCTGTAGCCTGTCGCGGTATAAGATAAATCTAATACAAACAGCTTCAGCGCGGATAATATCGAAAGGCCCAGTCCCGCTCTTCGAATAAACGTATAACGCCTGACGAAACCGAACACGATCCACACGAGCGCCGTAATGGCGTAAATTATGCTGATCCACGCGCTTGTAAACTCTAGACCTAAGCGCGACGTCAGGTTTTGCGTAAGCGTGATTACGAAATAACCCGAAACTATCAAAGGATACCACTCTATCCCGATGGTCTTATCCATTACCAACGTTTTCAGCGCGTCCGCCACGGCCAAGACGGAGAGCAGCCATACTATAATAAGAGCTGCGAAACTCGCGGCGACGTATATTCGCCCTATTGGATAAACGTCTATCGTCGCGTTAAACGCAAACAGCATAACTATTCCTATAATGTAAAACGTGATCGCCATAACCTTCATGCCGGAATCGTACAAGACCTTCAGTCGCGCCGCTGTGAAAGCGAACGCGAACGTAACGGCCGCGGCGAGAGCGGCTATGCAGTAATCGCTTATATACGCGCCGCCAGCCAGAGAATCATCGGCGAACGCGCATATATACATGAAATATAGCCAAAGGTTTGACATCGCGATATATTTATACAGCTTTTTGAGACCCGACGGCCGCTTCGCGCGAACAAGCGCGGCGAGAACGATAAGTCCGCCTAAAGTTACCGCAAAGTATTTGAGAGCGAACATCTGTTGAAAATATTCGCCTATGATCCACGCGTAGAAGACGTCAAAAAGAACGAATACGGCTAAACATAGCGACGAAATGACGTAACCCGCTTTTTTAACGGATTTTTCATTTTTAAGTATGCCATAAACCGACAGAGCGACGCCTTCGATAAGCCAGCCCAAAGACAGCCATACGCGGCCGAATTGCAGCGGAACGGCAAACGTCGCGAACGCCAAACCCGTCAAGTAAAACAACGCGGACGGCGTTTTCCCCTTAAAAGACGCGTTTGTGAATTTCCCGAGCGCCAAATATACGGCGGCGAACGCTACGGCCAGCGCGCCTGTAAGATGATCCAAGTCCAGATCAAGTAACAGGTAATAAATAATCAACGCGCTGAAAAACGCGTTGATCCCCATCAGCGGAGCGTCGGACTTTTTAAACGCCTTGTCGCTTTTGTACGAGCCAGCGATAGGAACGAGCGTGTAAATTACGAACGATAAAAAAACATACGCCAAAATTATAGCGCGATTCACTTCATAGTCGTATGATGTAAGCAAGATGCCTACGGCGACGAACAGACTCAAGAACAAACCTATGAACGCGGAGACGTTCCATTTTTCGCCGACTGACGCCATAAGCGCCAGCAGGTTAAGAGCGAGAAAATATATCATCACGCCATAAAACGCATTCGCGGCGATTCCGTCAAAAAGCGAAATCACGGGGAGATATCCGCCGATAAGCGCGAAAGACAGTATAACTTGGGATCGATATCTTCTCGACAAAACAAACGCGGATGTAGTTACAAGAACGCACAACGCCAGCGCGGCGTACATGTTTATAATACCCAGCGCGAAATAACTGACCGCTATGGATGCGTAAAGAACCCCCACGCCGCCCGCCGTAACGCCGAGAGAAAACGCATTCGGACGTTTGCGGCTTAAGAATTCGCCGACGACGAGCATGACTATTCCGAGGCAAAACATCAGCGCTCCTTTTAGCATATCGGGCAATTTAAGTATAGTGTATGGCGCCGCTGATATAACGCCGACAATAAGCAGAAAAACGCCTAAAGCGTTAAGCGCGTTAAGACCTAAAAAACGTTCGAAACCGTTATTTTTAGTCGCTGAGAGCAATTGCTCTTCAGCGATCGGCTCGTCTTTCAAGCGTTCAAACGCGGCGCGGTCGTTTTTTAACGCCTCCGCTTCTTCAGCCATTTTTCGCTGAGCTTCCGCCGTCTTCAGTTGAACCTCGTCGGAAAGATCATTTAATCGCTTATATATGTCCTTCTCCAGCTCTATATTATTTTTAAGCGATTCCTCTTTCAAGTCGTCTATTTTACGTTTTACGTTTCTTTCCAGTTCGCGAAGCCGGTTTTCGCCGTCACGCGTCGTTTGTCCGAAATACGCGTCCAATTTTCGGGCCGATCGTTCCGCGAGCTTGATTTTTTCGGCGTACGTTTGCTCATAAAGCGCGTTTTTCAGGTTGGCACTCAACTCTGACAATTTTTCCGCCTTTTGTCTTTCGGCGGCCAGCTCAGCGGCGAGCTTTTCCGTCATCGCTTTTAACGATTCATTCTCTCTCGCCAAGTCGCTGTTCTCAATGGCGTCCGTTTCCGCTCCAAGCCGTTTTAATAGCGCTTTTTGCTCGTTCAAGATTTCTCTTAACCGCGTATCCATATCAGTTTCCTCCAAATTGACAGTTCCACCTATACGCGAATCCGTTTTTTCTCAACCGGCGTCGTCACTTTTATACAGTCTTATTCTGCCTTTCTTGTGCAAAGCTATGAATATTTGCAGCGTTATCGGAAACATTATCATTCCGGGCACGCCTAGCAGCCTGAACCCAAGGTAAATGGACATAAGCGACAAGATAGGATTGAGGCCAAGCTGGTCGCCTATTATTTTAGGCTCTATTATATTTCTGACAAGCGTGATCGCCGCGTAAAGTATAGCGAGTCCTATAGCGTAGGAATAATCCGCCGTTATTAATTTAACTATAATCCACGGTATTATTATGCCGCCGGCGCCGAAAATCGGTAACGCGTCGAAAAGCGCGGCTCCGGCCGCTATGAAGATCGCGTTCCGCGTGCGCAAAATGGAAAGCCCTATCGACAGTTCGGCGAACGTGATGAGCATAAGCGTTATATAAGCTTTAATGTACTTAAACACGGTATCCGCCAGCACAACGCGCGTTTCACGCGCGAAACCGAGCCATTTTTCGGGCAATTGGCTTTTAAAAAACGCTATCATGTCATCGTAATATATGCTTACGAAAAACGACAGCGTAATGGTAAACAGCGTGTTCATTATTATCACGGGCAAACTTTTCGTAACGCCGGTTATAACCGACAAACTCGCTTGTGAAAACGATATGACGGCGTTTGACGCGCGCGCCATAAGATCGGCGCTGATCATATCAAAGTCAACGCCTAACTCTACGGGGACGTCTTCAACTCTCTCCTGGATGTACATAATCGCGCTGTATAGCGCCGGCTCCACGCTTTCTTTATAGAACAGCCGCATGTCAGGAGCCGCGTCTTTTATAAACGATATAAGCTTTAATATAAGGAGCACGGCGACGCCTGCCAGCGCCAAGTATAATATAAGGGTAAGCGCCACGGATAAAATCCCTTTATTTACGTTAAACCGTCTGTTTATAGCTTTTGAAAGCGGTCTGAACGCCGCCACCACTATAACCGCGATTATAAAGGGCATTATAAAACCGATCGCGTACTTTACAGCCACATATACAAGCGCTAATACCAGCGCCACAAACGCCACATCTACAATGAATTCGAATTTCCTTCTGGTTTTGTCAGACATGATCGCCCCCCTCCCCTTTTTTCGTTCTCACTTTTTTTGAGTAATATTGCGCGGCCAAACTACGGCGCGGACTTTGCCGGACTTTTTTTCAGATTTCTTTTGGAGGGAATTTTTTCGAGAAAAAGTTTCCTCCAAACATTCTTCAAAAAGCTTTTATCTAAAAACCTCGCTTCACTCCGTTTGTAAGAAAAGTCCGGAGAGGTTCTTTTATCTACATTTATGAGCGCGGGCTTCTCTTTTGGAGGGAACTTTTTCAAGAAAAAATTCCCTCCAAACCTCCTTCAAAAAGCTTTTATCTAAAAATCTCACTTCACTCCGTTTGTGAGAAAATTCCGGAAAGGTTCTTC
>JAISER010000107.1 GCA_031263985.1 Clostridiales bacterium
CCGCCAACTTCTCGTTCTTCCGAGCCCAATGTAATATCGGGGTCGTCTTTTTCGAGGAGGTCATAGGGTTTGCCGCTATCCTCAAACTCGATAATAACTTCATTGTCGATATCTACCCGTATCGCCACACTGCCAACTTCCGGGGTAAATCGTTCACTTTGCGAACTGAGCGCCCATGTATCCTGGGCGTATGCGTAATGCGCGATATTAACAAAGATTTCTTCCACAACAAGAGCGATTTTGCGCTTGCAGCTTTAAATGACAATCAGCGACTTCCAATTCCCATGCGATAAAATCCTGCACGGCATCTAGATTTTCTACTTTGGCTTCAATTATAAATTCTTTCATGGTTACAAGCCTTTTTATATTTGCAACTTCTTTACACAGCTATAAATTTATTCGTACTCTGAATTTATAATAATCATTCAAAATGTAAAACGCCGGAAAACCCCGTCATTTCAAACACTTCCATAATCTCAGGCGATACGTTCATAATGGTTTGCCTGCCACCTTGCGCTTTCGCTGTTTTTCACCCATAAGCAGTACGCGCAACCCTGCCGATGAAATATAAACCAGTCCGGCAAAATCAAGCTCAACATGCCTTGCGTCACCAAACGCGGGGATAAGCGTTTCCTATAATTTGGGAGATGTGATAGTATCAAGCCGGCCCGATAGGGCAAAGGTAGTTTTTTCCTCACTCTTGATTGTGTTGATGTTCACGCTAATTCTCTCCTTTATTTTTAGTATGCGTTTATCTTGCGAAGCGAAAATCAATAAATATGTTAAAAATCAAATCGCGCGAAATGGCTAAGGCGCCGCTGTACGGGTTTTATTCTTTTCATAAGCCATCCGGATTGTTTTTATGTTCCATATTACACGATATACCGCCTGACGCGCTATCAAGTTCACCAAAAGAGCGCGCGCCTACATCATAAGGCAGGCGCGACACAATTTTCTCCCAAACATCCTTCTCTAGCCCCTGAGAAAAATCAGTAAGATTTAAAATTTTCTTTATATCAAATGATTTATCCATTGGAATTCGCCTTCCGTTTGACCGCATGCGACAGGATATTCCAAAAGAGCGACGAAAAGTCCATCTCTGCCGCACGATTACAGATATAAAACGCTTCATGATGTTTTTCGATAGTATATAGCCGCGCCACATCGACTATTATCCGATCCATATTTTAGAAAGATGCCCATATACGCGCATCCATTGGACTACGCCGCACTGTGTGGCATTACTATTTTAGACCCTATATGCGGCGCCGCGTACCGTTCCGGCAATATTACGGCCTATCAGTTCCAAAAAAACACGCCATATTTGAGTTTTCAAGGCGCCATGCGAGAAATCTTTATTGCAGCGATTGCAGCGGCGCAAGAGAACGCATAACCAATTTTTAGTTCAGCGGATGAAGCTCAATGATATTACGCGGGCAGTAAGCTAAATTCGTTAACGGCAGTCTGAAAGCTCGCTTATGTTGTAGATTTCAAGAAACCTGTCAATAAATTTAAGCCGCTACACTTTTATTTTTCACGTTTGCCGGATAGCGCAAAAGTTATAGATATCGCTATAATAGTAAAAAACACAGGAACTATATTTGATATGCTGGAATCAATATCCAAAAAATTCACAATGCCTCCGCTTATGATACCCGTTAACAGACCTATAACAATACTCATCGCAAAAAACTTTTTTTTCATACTTTTAAGACCATACCTTTCCGTGAAAATAATATTCAAATGAGTAGCGCTAACGCTAATTTCGCGATACGTATGCCCTTGAAAATCAATGGAATCAAGCGTTTATTAAGGCGTCGCGTATTATATTACTCCTGCAATCAAACGTAGGAAACAGCATTATGGCGGAAGAAAGCCGTGACACGCTCGGTATGGTGTTGCAAGCGGCGCATAAAGGAATGGATTTTATGCGTAATATCCTTACGGTCGCGGGGCAAGTCGCCTGAATGAACATCGAGTTTCAGGGCGTGGTTGAGGTATTCGTCGGGATTACTTTCGGGGGCGTATGGCGGCGGAAAGAAGAGTTCTATCTCATTCTTGTGCTTTTCAAGCCACGCTGACACGATTTTGCCGTGGTGGACGCGAAGATTGTCCAAAATCAGGAACGCCTTGCGCTCAGACTCCGCGACCAAACGACGCAGGAAATCCAGCGAAAGACGTTGGTTCATAGTCTCCTGGTAAACCATAAACCGAACGTGACCCTGGTTGGTGATGGCCGAAATCATGTTGACACGCTCGCGCTTGGTTTCCATCGACGGCACAGGCGTCTTGCCTTTTTCAGAAAAACCGCGCTCAAAATTTTCACGGTTACTGACCCCAGTCTCGTCGCCCCAATAAATATCAGCGTTTTCAACCTTGGCGCGTGCCGCAATCGCCGGATATTCCTCTTTCTCGAACCGTTCAATGCGTTCAATGTCCTGCCCACAAGCGCGTTTAGTAGGGCGTTGGCAGGTCAGTCCCCAGCGTTTCATATAATTTGAC
Organism: Clostridiales bacterium; assembly: GCA_031263985.1. GTDB lineage: Bacteria > Bacillota > Clostridia > Lachnospirales > JAISER01 > JAISER01. Next base: position 2,503 of record JAISER010000107.1, read on the forward strand.
AAGCTGCGCACAGAAACACGCTTGCGGTATACTTGCCAAATGTGTTGACTAATTTTTGCAAGCGTCCAGAGAAACCCCGCCAATTTTAGTTGGTTCGGCGCCTTGCCTATGATAGTTTGGCGGATCTCCCGCTCTTGCTCGTCTGTCAGCAACCTTCCGCTTTTGTACCTGCGCCCACTCTTTTTCGGCATTAACGCCGCTTTTCCCTCTCGCTTATACGCTGTCCATATTTCGCTTATGCGATTCTGTCGTACACCGGTTATTTCCTCTATCTCCTTCCCGGTTTTGCCCATTTCCTTGAGCCGTACGACCTGACTGCGTACCTGCTTGATCCCGCTTGCGTCAAGTTTACGTAAGTCGATATATTCCATTCTTCAATTATACCATACTTACTTCTGAATTCCTATACTTATTTTCTGAAGTAATATATAAAACTCACAATTTGCCCGCGTGGTTTTTCAGTCTTAAATTTGTTAAACACGAGGCGAACGCTTATTTTTCTCCAGATCCCTAATATCCCGGTTTTTCATTAAGAGCCTGTTCAAGATCTCGCTTTTAGCGGATTTTGTGATAATTTTTCGCCAAACGCGAAAGCTGCGTATTCGAAGAATATACGCAAAGAGCGCTGACAAAGCGTGGCGGAAAATAAGCCGAAAAGACGCGAAACGGAGATATTAAACAGGTTTTTAGAACAGATCTAATGCAATCGGGATTATAGATGTTCCAAACGAGGATGAGCGGAACCTCTTAAAAAACGAAAAGCGGCGCGTAAAGACGAGCAAAATCATAAATTAACTTAGGCTATGTCAGAAAATAACCTGCATATTTGGCTTGCTTTTTTGCGTCCCGGTCGCTGCGCTGGAACCCTTGAATACTAAAAGTATTCGCGGAACCCAGCGCCTTGCCGGGGCGCAACATTGCCACGCCTAGCCTAAGACGACATTAAGCGCCGTCATTCAGCGGTGAAACCGCAAACGGCGCGGTCCGAAAACCGCGCCGCCTACATCCTTATAGCGCTCCGTCATTATATCCGACAGGATTTTCTAGTTGTTTTTTTCATCGCGCTTTGGCTTATCGACAGCGTCTTCGTTGACGGCCATCGCGCCGCCGTCCGCGTTCCAGCGTATTCCGCAAAAGGCCATACATCAATTTTTGACGATATTAGGCTTCAGATTGATAACGCTTCTAATGCGCGCGCCCAAATATCCTAAACGCCCTCAATATCGCCGTCACCGCCTGTAGGTTTTTGCAATAAGCCGCCACTCCGGAACGCGAAATCATACGGTTATATAACCCTTATCACAACCTGTTCGGCATGGCCGCCGTTGGCCGTATCGACAGTAATTATAGCCACGCCTTTGCTGAGAGACCTCACGTTACCCTCCGCATCCACGGTAGCTACGCGCTCGTTTGATGAAGACCATACCATTCGTTCGGCGGCATTGTCTTCAGGCAGTACTCGCGCTGAAATCTTCGTTCTGGATGACGCTTTTACAGTAACGATGCGCGCGCTCAATACCTGAACGCCTGTAACGCCGCCGCCTGATTTCGGCAAGGTATAGCTTGCGGATACAGGCGCGCCGCCTTTATACGTCACAACGATTTTCACGATCTTATCATCGGCAAAAGACGCTTCCTCCGGCTGAAACGCGAATTTTACGCGGTTTCCCTCGACTGACAGTAAATTTAGCGTTAACGGAGCGGGCGCCGCGTTGTCAATGGATATAATCGCTGAAAAATCTTCCGAAGTGAAATTGGAACCTTCGGCCATTGACATAACGGCGACAACCGTTCCATTTTCCGCTTCCAGGCCCGTAAGTTCGGTTGGCGTTTCGGCGGAGTATTCAAACTTTACGTTATATGTCGCGGACCCGCCGCCGTCAGCGATCGTAACGTAAGCTACCCCGGGAACGCTTGTCATCCGCGTCGTCGTAACGGAAAAATCCGTTCCTCTCGCCGAGGCCGAAACGACGAAATCCTGTTCCGAACCCGGATCAATATAATACGTATAGTCGCGCGTTTCAACGGAGAAACCGGAAATTGGCTCGCCGTTTACAAATATATTTTCCAGTTCGGCCGAAGACGGCCCGGAGCCGACCTCGTCTCCAAGAGATTTCGAATATATGGCGTTTGAGAGCAGTCGATATTCATCTTGCTGGTGAGCTTTTCTTACAAGGGAGTTCGCGAACGCCGTGACGTCCATGCCATTCTCTTTGTATTCAAACGCCTGAACGCTTCCTTTAAACGTTTTTAGAGATTCGGCCGGAAAAAAACCTTCGAGAAGCTCTTTATCCGACGCCTTTATAATAGGCGCCGCGCCTTCGGGCAACGCGGTGAAAGCGATGCCGCCATAACCGTAAATGATATTATCGCCGTCACGCTCATATGGCGCGGTAATCAGCGTATCTCCCAAATACTCCGCGTAATACAGCGCGTCAGAAAGTTGCACGCCGTTTACATTCGTCTGTACGCCGGGCATAGCGGCGCGTACGGTAGATGGCGAGGCGCCCGCGACTACATAAGGCGTTCCGGATTTTACCTTTTCAAGCGCGGAGGCGGAAAGCGCCGCGCTCCCGAATATCACGGTCGCGTCCTGCAAATCGTCGGCTACGGTAAAACCTAAATCCCTCAGCGCGAATATCTCAAAGTTACGGTTTAAATTGGCGTATTCGCCGTAGTTGCTCACGCCGTAGTTTTTTCCGTTAAGCGTCGCGAACTCGGCGGTTTTGCCCGGCACATATAACACCGGTTTTTCAATCGCTTTCGCTTCCAGGCGTACGCTAAGCCCGGTAGCGTAAAGAGGAAATTTATTCTTTAACAAGTCAAACGTTTCTTTTGACGTTACGAAGTCGCCTTCAAACTCGCCTTTCGTAACGATGGCTATGTCATAACCGTTATCTAGCGAAAAATTGACCGCGCGCACAGCGTCTTTGCCGTTGTTACGCAAGACGACGGCTTTAGCGTCATCGTCTCCTTTATATTCGGAGCTAGCTTGAGGAACGTTCGCTCTCGTTATTTCATCATTAATGGCGTCGTCGAAAGCGCCAGCTTTCGTTACCGCGTAACAGTCAAATCCGCGGGTTTTGCCGAACGCCGTAATCGGCTCCGAATAGAGGTCGGGCCATCCGTCTATAACCACGCCGTCGTAAAGCGCGCCGTTCGCGACGTTGCGCCTGGCTTGGCTCATGTTTACGACGACGCTTCCGGCTTTGAAGGTTCTCTCATCGCCGTAAGCGTCCGTAACGGTCGTGTCCTTTGATAACCTGTTTAAAATTACGCCATTTCTCAATAGATGCTCATACATTTCCACGGCGGCCGGCTTGTTTTTCTGAGAGTCCGAATCTATCGGTATCACATAGTACTCGGGGAAGAACTTGCCGTTTTCCTCATATTTCGGACGAAAAATATCCGCCTCGGCGTAAGCGTCGTCGTTATAATTGACATAATAGGCCCTTGTAGCCTCGACGTCCTCGTTTTTAACGCCGCGCCTGTAAAATTCAAGCTGATTTTTTAACAAATCGACTTTGTTTTCGCTTACGAACTTCGAATGCGCGAGCATTCCGTATTCAAACGCCTTCGCGCCGTCTTCATTCGCGGCGGGTATCTCCACCGTATACGCCAGTGTACCGTGCAACATGGAATATTGCGGCGTGTAGTTCGTCGACATGTCGTCCCAGATATTTTTCCAATAAGTCTTACCTTCACTGTTCACGGACATGTAGTCTCTAAGTGGCATCTGATAGCTGTTGTACGAGGCGTTGTTCGCGATGGCCCCGGCACCGAAAGCCTCGCCAGCCAACACGGCGTATTTGGCGTAGAGGTCGTACTCGAAATTCGGTTCGTGCGGCGGCGTGCAGGGTTCCACTTGAAAGCCTGACACAAAGCCGTGATTTTCAAAAAACGTGATCGGATTCCATTCCTCTATGACTTGAGTCATATTGATCGTTTCAGGCTGCGTTTGAAACAAATTATCGCGATTGATATCGAAGCCGTTT
>JAISER010000014.1 GCA_031263985.1 Clostridiales bacterium
GTTGTACCGCTCAAGCGTTTCGTTTCGCGCCTCAAGCTCCCGGTTAAGCTCACCGATTTGCAGTTGTCTTTCACGGTATATGTGGATATGGAGCAGCACGACAAGCAGGAGCAGAACGCTCGCTGCCGTTATCCCTACGATCACGTCGCCGATATAATCAAATTCCGTTTGGAAATGCTTAACCGTTTCGGGTCGGTAATACGCGATCAGACAGCAGGAGACATACAGCAAAAACTCAAAGATGAGCGCGGCGACTCTTTCCAAGGTTTCAAGCATGATCGCCGTGAAGATAAGGGCGAACACGAAAAAGCAGGGCATACCGCTCCGATAGCCGCCCGCCGTGAAAAACATAAAGGTGAAGAAAAGCACAAAAACCCCGGCGACGATAATCCAAGAACTTACTCGGTAGCTTAACTTTTTCCACCTCCCGGTGAAGCGCAACAGGATAAACGCCAGTACGGAAGCCGCGAAATTGAGGACGATATTGACCGCGCCGGCATTCGTCCATATAGAACTCAGCGCGACGATGATACCCGCCGCCATACCGGCCAAGGCCAGAAGATTGAATGACTGGACGCGAAGATCAAGGCTTTCGTGGAAGTATTCGCTTCTGAGATATGAATACAATCTTTTCATAAAGCGCCGCCTCCTTTTATAGTAAGATGTTCTTGAAAAAGTAACGGATTGTGGTAAAATAATCCTATGGGTGATGATAAAAAATATCGGAAAAGAACAATAGAATATCATGAAGAAGGACACAGTATCTTGGAAATGGCAAAGATATTCGGCATACCCCTTTCATCCTTTAGCCACAGATTAAAGTTACCGAGATCTCCTAAAGGAGCCACGTGCCATTCGGAGGCTTTAGGTTGAAATACGTCGAGCTTTTCAAGTATAGTTAAATGCTATTATAACAGTAACGCAAACAATCATCAAAACTATCGAAATAGGATAAATCTTTCCTGAGCTTGCGTTTAAGCCATGCCAAAAAATTCTCAATAGGGTTATATTCCGGGGAATACGGCGGCAGGAAGACTATTTTATGTTTACTGCTTTCGGCAAGCGAAATAAGCCGTTTCTTTCGATGGAAAGCGGCATTGTCCATTACAATGACGGAATTAGAAGGACATTTGCGCAAGAGACAGTTTTTAAACCAAAACTCAAATAACCGGCCATCCATTGTTCCGTTAAATTGGAACGGCGACATGATTTTTTCGCCCATTTTGGCGGCGACAATACCTAAGCGCCGATATTTCTTGCCGGAAATTCGCCCAGTAACTTTTTCTCCGCGCTTGGAATAAGCGTATTCTCTGTGCAAAAAAGTATCGATGCCGGTTTCATCAATATAAACGAAGCTTTCCGGTCGAGCATCACGGATTTGTTCTAAATATTCGGTGACTTTTTCAGCGTCTTGCTCTTTGTAAAGCTTTATCTTTTTTACGTGTTATATTAAAGCGTTTAAGAGTTCGGCAAATCACAGATTGATGACAGTCGAAGCGTTCGCCTATTTCTGATTGGTAAGCGTCCGGATTGACTTTTAGATACGTTAACAGGTCTTCTTCGCTTATAGCCGTTTTATAGCTTCGGTATTTTCGCTCAAGCCCTCCGTTATCGCGATATTGTTTTAACCAGGCGTTAAATGTGTTTGGAGATATGCCGAATGTCTTCGCCGTTTCCCTGATACTGTGTCCTTCTTCATGAGATTCTATTGTTCTTTTTCGATATTTTTTATCATAATCCATAGGATTATTTTACCACAACTCGTTACTTTTTCAAAAACATCTTACTATAGCGCGTGATTTGGTCCCCAATAGAAATAGCGCCAGGCTTTGTCTTTGTCTTGCACCAACGCGCTCGTGTGGCCCATGTGAAATATAGGTTTGCTTTCCGGAAACGGAGCTGACTTCTTCGAGGTCAGCCAAATGAAATCCTCGCCGAACGGGTCGATCAGCGCCACCGGGTTATTCATGCAATACGCGTACAAGTTAGAGCTTTGCGCTATCGCGTAGATGTTGGGAGCGGGGTTCTCCCCTGGACTATCCCCGTAAATCATGTTGCCGGGGTTCCAGTGCGCGTCCGCGCTTAAGAAGCGGCCCGACGACGGCGAGTAATACCGCGCGCGCAGGTAGATCTTGTCGATTTCTTTGTCGTAGTACTCCCCGGCGTAGCGAAACGGGTTGTCTGTGTCGACCGTATCCTGGTCGATTTCCACGCCGAACGCGTCATAGCGGTAACGCAGATAGACGTTTCCGCCAGAGTCAGCCGCCTGGACGACGTCGCCGTGCGCGTTGAAAGCATACAAGCATGCTAGCAAAGCGCCGGAGCCGTAGCCGTACCCGATTTTTTCAGCGCCGTAAACATATATCTGGCTCATGTTGAGGTCGCTGACCAAGTCCGCGACGATGTTGTCGCCGTCCCAAAGGTGTATCGTATTCTCTAAACCCGTAAATTTAGACAGTCGCAACCCGTCCGGCCTGTAATTAAAGCTCGCGAAGGTCATTCCGCCGTAGGTGTTGTTGGCAAGCGTCAGAGTCAGGCGGTTGAAGCCGTCGAACGCGTTGAGGCTGCTGGTCGTCACGCCGTTTCTGGTCACGCTGAGTCTGGTCTGGTTCCCGTTCGCGTCATAGCTGTAGCTCAATGTCTCCGTCGCCCCGCCTCTGACTTCTTTCTCTTCGGCTATAAGCCGGTTGTTCAAATCGTATTCATATGTGTAAGACTCTCTGACGCCCGGCCCTCCCAAGATGTCCATCGAGCTTCGATTGCCCGCCGTGTCGTAATAGTAACATTTCGTCAAGTCATAGCCGTCCGCTTTCATGTCCGTTTCCGCTTCCGTGAACAGCCGGCCGGCCCTGTCGTAGACGTAGAGCGTCATCCGCTTCACGCGGTCTACCGTCTCCGTCTTTTTGGACTGGTTCCCGTCGAGATTATACTCATAAACGTAGGAAGATATCGTCTTCAAGCTGTTTTTGTTGACCAGACTCGTCACAAGGCCCGCGTTGTTGTACATGTACTCCGTGGTCAGAGAGCCGCTGCCGCCGCTGCTGACAATCATGTACGCGCGCGCGCCGTTGGCGTCATAGCTGTATTCAGCCATTCGATTATTAAAGCTGTGTACGGTTTTCAGCCGCCCCATTGAGTCATAGGCGTATCGCATTTTATGTAGCATCGTGTCGTTTTGCAGCATCTCGAACGAGCTGCGGCCGCCGCGAACGTCATAATCATACCGTTTGACGACGGTCAGGCCGGCGCCTATTTCCTTCACTTCCGTCGGGCGGCCCTGCAAGTTGCAAACGTACGAAACCGTCATATTTTCGTTTTGTTCCGTCAGCGTCGCGCCGGTTTTGGCGTACGAGTATTGCACGTATTCTGGCTGCGTCGCGCTGTTTTTGGAGATATGAGTCGACAACAGGCGGTTCATCGCGTCATAGGAGTTTATCGCGACGGCGCCGTTTCGATCGGTTTTCGTCAATAAATTACTGTTTGCGTCGTAGGAATACGTCTCGCTTTTGCCGAGCGGATCGGTCATTTTCACCAGCCGGCCCCGCTTGTCGTACTGCCAGCGCGTCGTCCGCGTTCCGTTGCCCGTCGTCATGGACGTCCTATTGCCGGCGGCGTCGTAAGCGTAGGTCACGTAGTCGGCGGCGGAGCTGGATTTGTAGCTGTTCACCCGCGTCAGGAGGTTGCGCGCATTGTAGACATAGCCGGTTTCGCGATCCTTTGCGCTTCCTCCGGGCTTGCCGGCCGTGACGGTTTCCCAAACCATGTTGCCGGCGCGGTCGTATGACCAGGTTTTTACGCTGTAATGGCCGCCGCTGAACGGGGTTTTCTGTTCGACCAGATTTCCCCAGTCGTCATATTGATACAGCGTTTTGTTTCCTTTGGCGTCCGTGGAGGCCGTTTGTGCGCCAAGCCAGTCGTACTCGTTGGTAAAAACTCCGCCGTCCGGATTCGTCGTCTTCGTCAGGCGGCCTGCCCAGTCGTATTCGTAGCGCGTCGTAAAGCCGCCGGCGTCTGTCTCGGACGTGACGTTGCCAAGGTTGTCAAAGGTTCGCGTGACTTTCGTGAATTCCCTGTTTTTGTCGAAACCTGGGCCTTCCATTGTATAATCGCCTATCTGCGTGACGGTTTTTCCGCCGAAATAGTTTTCTTTCACCGCGAACTCGTTGACGTCGTAAAAAACTGTAAACTTGGGAAAACTGCCGATTTTAACAATATTCATCGTCAATTCCTCTTAAAAAAACCGTATTTTAACTACGAAGATCACGATCAATTTTTTTATCTAAAAAGTAAAAACTTACACTCCAAATTTTATATTTTATGCTGTCTTTAGATATATAATCTATTATTTTTTCTATATTTTCATCATCAGTATCGCTATAATTTCGTTTAAAATGAAATGGGACGGTCGCGCTTTTTTCATATAGCTCAGATACTTCGGGCATTTCGCTGATGTCAGAAATGTCTACGACAGAAAAAGCGGCTCGAAAAGCGCAGCTTGCTTCTTCTTCAAATATTTCAGAGGCTTTCGTTTCGTATTTAAGTTGCGCTTTGCGAGAGAACAATTCTCCATAGTAATCTGTCTTCAGCGGTTTATTTTCTTTATCCAAATAAATCATGAAAATAAATTTATCTTCAACGCTTCTCCCTCTAACATAATACGCGGAATCCCCAAATCTATCATGCTTGTTCCATGCAATATAATCGACTCGCGCAATCCCTTCCCCCAAATATTTATCCAGATATTCCTGACAATCTTTCCTGACATTTCTGGTAAAAAACGCGGTTTCGGGATTATTAATAGAGTCGTGAAACAGATACATATAAGTCCACAGGGGAAGAACAACGGCGCTTATGATTACTATTAAAATAATTTTGACTATTTTCTTTTTCCTCATTTAAACATTCTGTATGTCGTACTTAAGCAGCGTATCCGCCAACAAAATGAGGATAGACTTATTTAAAAAATTACAAGTAATTTCCGTAAGATTTTTTGACCAGAGTACAGATGGGGACATTCTCAGTATGTTTACAAATGATATAGATAATATTTCTAATATGATGAATCAAGCGATCGATCAAATTCTTTCATCATTGTTTTTAATAATTATTATATCATTCGCTATGTTAAATGTTCAACCGGCGCTGGGTGGAGTTGTCTTAGGCTTGGGGATCATAATGGGAATTATTATGTTAATCTCCGGCATAAAATCTTTAAAATATGTAAAAGGTCAACAACAGACGTTAGGAGAATTAAATAGTAATATTGATGAAAAAATAAACGGGATGTCTATAATTATAACGAATGGCATACAAAGAGAAACTATTGAATCATTTCAACCTTATAATGAAAAATATAGGGATTTATCTATTATAGGAAAAACATACTCCGGCATGTTAGCGCCTGTGATCCAGGGATTTAGCTTAATCGTAATCTCTGTGGTAATATTTTTCGGCGTTCAAATGGTTGTTAGAAACACTATTCCAGTTGGTATATTGATAGTATTCGTGCAATATGCAGCACTTTTTTTTCAACCGTTCCAACAGATCGCGACTCATTTTAATATGGTGCAACTTGCTGTCAGCGGAGCGGAAAGAGTAAAAAAAGTAATGAAAGAAAATGAGGATATTGTAGATCATAAAGGTTCCGTAAATTATAAGAAGCTATCAAAAGGTATAATGTTTAATAATTTATATTTTTCTTACGAAAAAGAGGAACAGTTATTAAAAAATATAAAATTTGAAGTGGAAGCTAACAAAATGTTAGCGATTGTAGGACCTACCGGCGGTGGTAAAACAACAATAATGAAACTGTTAAATAAATTTTATGCAGTTGATAATAATATGATTTTCTTCGATGACTTAGATATCAATAATATTTCCGTGACCTCTTTGCGAAAAAATATAGGAATTGTTTTGCAGGAAAACGTTATATTTACGGGAACTATAAAAGAAAATATTATTTTTGGAAAAATGGACGCTACAGAAGAAGAAATGATTCGCGTTGCAAAAAAAGTCAATATTCATGACTATATAATGACATTAGAACAAAAATATGACACTATGGCGGATAATTTATGCAGCATTCTAAGCGCTGGCCAAAAACAATTAATTTCAATAGCCAGAACCCTGTTAGTGGATCCAGATATACTTATTCTGGATGAAGCGACCAGTAATGTAGATACAGTAACGGAATCAAACATTAAAAAGTCTATGGATGTCATAGTAAAAGAAAGAACCAGTTTGGTAATAGCCCACAGGCTAAAAACGATATTGCAAGCGGATAAGATAATTGTATTAGATAGTGGAGAAGTTGTACAATGCGGAACCCATGTCGAGCTATTGAAAGAAGACGGTTTGTATAGTGAGTTATATTATAACCAATTCGCTTCAGAGCGCGTTTGTAATTAGCAGTGTGGAAATATTATCTTTCCGCAGAGCGGCAGGGTATTTAAGTTAAAGCTAGCTACCGCTCACAAAATTAGTTACGTCCCAAGAGGCGGGGGATTAGACTATGAGATATAGGTCGCCATGTACTGAGAGATATGTTCGTTTCATAAACTTTTTCAAGTCCTCCAAATTATGTTAAAGTAATGGCGGAGGGGATGGACAATGGAAAATATACGCGAGAAATTCGAGGAAATAGAGGATAGAAGGCATGCGAGTTATGTCAAACATAATTTAGCTGATGCGCTGATAATTGTCATGGGAGCAGAGCTGATCAGGATAACGGAACTAGCGGATATGATGGCTATTTTGCGAGCAAGATAGATTTTTACGAGGGAAGTTTTGGAATAGTGAAATATCCGTCGAAGCCGGCTTTAAGTCGCGCCTTAAACATGATTAATGGCGACGCCAGTTGGCAAGATCATAGGCCAAATCATGCAAGAAAACGCAAAAGACATAGGCGAGCTAATCGCTGTGAACGGCAAGGCGATTCGCGGCGCCGGCAAGAAGAGTCAAGCGCATTCTTTTTTACGGATTCTTACGGCATACGCGACGGAAAGCGGTGTAACGCTTGCCCAGTCGGCGGTCTCATACTAGGATAAAACTAACGAAATCCCGGTATTTCAGTCAATGTCGGATTGCCTGGCTGTGGAAAGGAAAACAATAACGGCCAACGCTATGCGCCGCCAAAAAGAGACTTGCGCGAAGATTATCAAAAAAGACAGAAACCATATTTTTGGTCTAAAAGGGAATCTAAGAGCCTGTTCACGATCTCCATTACTTGCGTATATTCTTCGAATAGCGGCGTTCGCGCTTCCGTGTTTGGCGAAAAATCATAACAGCAAACCCGCTAAAAGCGAGATCTTGAACAGGCTCTAAAAAGGAATCAAGGAAGTATGTAAAATTATTTTTTGAAGATTCGGTCAACAACCCTGAAATCGCAAATTTTGAGACCATCGAAAAAAAACGGAGGACGCATGGAAAAGCGTGTCTGCCGAACTGCGGACAGTGTGGAATGGCTTCCGGATTCGCCGCTGTGGTCAGTGTTGCAGACTATATTTTGACATAACAATAACGACGACAGCAAAAGGTAAGACGACTGAGGGAACGGGTTACTATATCTCGAGCCTTACTTTTCGGCCTGAAAATTTACTTGCCTTGACGCGCGCGCATTGGAAAGTTGAGCGCCGCGTTGTTTTGTCCGAAAACGGCGATAAAATGCTTAACTCACTCTGAAAGCTAACTATACTCGCCCATAAACGCTATATCTCAGGTCTGTCTGAGAAGCCAAACGTCGAAGGCAATGTCCTCGCGGCCCTCCTGAATGATTCCGCCTTGTTGGACGTGATGGCAAGTTTATGAAACGAACGTGACCTGAGAGATTGAATGTCTTGACTCAAGTATTTTCAATGTATATAATGACTATACTTAATTATAAATATATTTATTATGGAGGTAGGTTATGGAACTACAATGCGAAATCGCGGTAAACGCCGCAAAAGAAAAAATTTGGCCTTATTATGTTAATCCGGATTTGCGCTACATATGGGAAGGAGATTTGGAAAGTATCGTTTTTGACAGTAAAATTAAAACTGGCGCTACAGGAAGGATGAAGCTAAAAGAAATGCCTGAAATGCAGTTTACGCTGACCGAGGTTATCGAATGCGTCTCCTATTGCGATAAGACGGATGTTCCCGGAATG
>JAISER010000111.1 GCA_031263985.1 Clostridiales bacterium
CGGACAATTATTTCAGCGCGCTGTGAAAAGGATAAAGCGGCGGCGCGGCGTTAACAGCGAGATAATGAGAATCGTGGAAAATTATATTATATGGGCGCCTAATTCATAAACGTTGTTTCCTTGATGTCACTACTCCGATCATTCCGTCGGGCGCGGAATCGCCTTAAGAGTCCATTCATACTTGTTCCTAGCGTCTGCATGTTCGCTAAAAGCCTATTGTCTTTAGTGGGCGTTATAATTTTGCTTTTTAAAGGACGATCCGCTTCAAACTGCGTTTCGAGCGATAAAACTATGGCCGGAGGCGCGCAAAAAAAGCCGAGTCTGTCCGACGTCGAAATCGCGTCCGGCGTGGTGTTTTGCGGGAATTGCGGCAATTAGTACGATTCTTCCAGCGCGATCTGCCTAATTTAAGGTGGCTTCGTCCATTAATCATCGCGTTGCGTCTTTTTCGCCATATTTTGTCAGCACTCTTTGCGTATATTCTTTGTTGGCGGAAAAATGAGTACGAAAATCCGATTTCCGAAAGCGTCGTTTGGTGGCGTTTTCGGACGCTATGGAGACTTTTTCCTTGATAAGACGCCGCGGGAGACTGTTTTTTAAAAAACGCCAATCCACGCTGTCGTATTTGCGGACAATTATTTCGAGCGCGCTGTGAAAAGGATAAAGCGGCGGCGCGGCGTTAACGGCGAGATAATGGGAATAAGGATGACGCTAGCCGCTATATTTACGGCGGACATTGTTTGGCGGCGGATTATGGGTCGAGAGCGGCCATAGCTCCGTTCGTTCAACTATACTTCACATCTGGACAGTTCAGCGTTGTAATAGCGATATGAGCGCCTGCGCTGAAATTGATAAAGAGAGTTTCCTCGGCGTCGTCTCCGTTCATTTCGCCAGGACCTTAAGCGCCCGCTTTATCATAATTTTGTGTGAAATCCATTGTCGTTCGTTCTCAGCGTCTGTATGTTCGCTAAAAGTCTATGCGTCATGGCCGCGGCCTCCGCGCGGGTGGCGGGGCTTTTAGGGTCGAATATCCCGCCTGGTTTGCCGATCGCGATGTCCCCGTTGCGTAACGTCTCAACCGCCTCTTTCGCGTATGGAGCGAGATCCTTTTCATCGTGGAATTCTTTACGCCCGGTTTTCGCGCTAATTACGCTTTTTTCGGCTAAGGCGGCGTAATTCTGCAATATGGTCGCCATATCCTGCCTCGATACGGGCGAATCAGGGTCAAACCTGTTGTCGCCTACGCCGACTACTATTCCGGCGGCGCGCGCCCATTCAATATATGGCGCGTAGTATCGCCACGCGTCCACGTCGTTGAAAGAGCTTCGCGCGATTTGGCTTACATCCGCTCCATATATGCCCTTGACGCACATGTAGACAAGGGCGCCTCGAGATATTGCGGCGTTTGGCCTAAACTCTCCTACGGACGCTTCATCCAACAGATTATGCGCGTAAGCGAACATTACATCGTTATAAAACCAATCCGTAGCGCGCACATCAAGAAACGCCGGTTTCGAGACGGCCGTATAGCCGAAAGGCGCGTCCTCGTTAAGCGTTATGGATGTATTTTTTCTGATGGCGAGCGTACGGCCCTTCGGTAAAGTAACGAACCCGCCGCCGACCCCTATGACGATATTGCGTTCGGATTCTTTGGAGAAGTCTTCCGGCAAGTATATTTTCGCGTTTGCGGACGTTTCGATTAACGTCGGATCATTAACGGTCGGTTTCGCGACGGGCGCGCTCGGGTCGGATTTTTCTCCAAAGTGAGAACCGCCCGCGGCGCCGCCCATTGGCGGCGAATAGGATCCAGCTTCCGTTATTTTCTTCTGTGTAATACGCATCGTATAAATTTTAAAAGACTCGCCGTCTTCGGACGTGACTTTTATATACGCCGTGTTTTCCCCTTCGGAAAGAGGCGCTTTATTATCTTCAAACGCGTGTCGGCATGTTTCGTCACGGTAAAGCGCCCATTGGGCGCCAGGGCTTACCGCGACATTTACGGCTACGGACGATTTGGCGCGTTCGACGGACGCCTCGATGTTCGTATTGTTAATTTTCGCTCCGGGAGGTTCGTATATCGCCGTGACGTCACAGTGTATTCCGGTTATATGAAGCGCGCCGTTTTCGTGCGATAGCTTATAATTCGCGCTGTTATTATCGTTTAGGATAGCTTCGGTTTCGAAATTAATCACAAACGATCCCGCGGAATCGGCGTTTTCGACGCTATAGCGCGGGACGGCCCATCTTTCAATCGCGCTGAACTCGTCGTCTGGGCTTATGAATCCGCTGTAAGTTATAGTTAGTCCAGGCAACGTCTCGCCCTGTTTAACGGTTTTGTCGTCAGCCTTGACGATAACGGGTTTCTTTGTTATTTCAAAGGGGTATTTTTGGCTGCCGGCGTAGACAGGGTCATCGTCCGGATAGGAAATGCTTAGCGTATATTCGCCGGCGTTCGTCGGCGGGTCGGCGCTGAAATAGCCGCCGTTGTCCGTCGAGTAATATAAAATTACAGGGTCTTCATTTGGAACGAGTAAATTATCCAAGTTTGATTTAAAGACGGGCGTACCGTCATACGCGTAAGGCCGCCCGTTGTAAACACCTCCTTTAACCGTAACGCCAGAAATGGTCACAGGGCTTTTGGCGGTTGTCTCAACCGTTATATCGGCGGCGAAATCTTCATAGTTTAGGCTGGATATCGTTAAAGAGATCGCGGCTTTTTTCCCGACGCCGTCAACGTGCGCCACATCTAACGCGAGAGGCGAATACGCGGGGCCGATGTCCGGAACGGAAGACAGTACGCCGTCAGCGTTTAAGACATTCGAGACAGCGTAGGAAATCGCGCCGAAATCTCCGGCGACGCTCGGCAGCAGCGCGGACAAGTCTTCGAATCTGTAGTCATGCGCGTAGCGCTCGACGACATAGTAAGTTTGCTCGACGCTGTTGGGGGCGTCCGCTTGTTCTATCGTCGCGGCGACAGTAGGATGTTTCGACAGCGCGTAGTTGTTCGCCGCCGGCCCGCCAAGGGAGAACATCCCCGTGTAATTGAGGACGCCTGTTGTTCCCGCGTCGGCGCCGTATGAAAGCAAGTCGCCGGCGACGCCGTCTTTTACAAGGAAAAGATCAGAACCGTCGATATTCCCATCAATAATTGCGTTCGTCACATTTATTCGGTCGTTGGAAAAAGCTGCGTTTCCATCGTATCTCTTTGTCGCCGTTATGCCGGACACTTCCACAGGTTTAGGGTTCTGCACGGTGAAGCTTATGTCAAATGACGCGCTGATGTCGTTTGCGCCGGAAACCGTGACCGTAGCCGTATGAGTTCCTATCGAAAGCCCTTCGATATGTCTGACGGTAAACGAGGCGGTTGAATCTTCCGGGGCGATGCCGGGCAGCGTAGTTTCGGACGCGTCGAAGTCGCCCGCGTCTTTGCCGGTCACGCTGACGGATAGTTCGCCCGTCTCAAGATAGCCGACGTTGGTTACGGTGACGGTCAAATCATTGAGCGTTTCGTACCCGTAATAATCAGCGCTGGGGAAGATGTGCTCATTTTCGACGCTTAACGCGATTTTATGAGCGGGCCGGAGGGTTTGCTCGTTGTTGTCGTTAGCTTCCCGCTTATAGGTTTTCTTATATTCATAGGTCGAGCCGTCCGTCGTGACTGATATCGCTTCTTTTTCGCTGGAAGCGGGCAGCCAGAAATAGACCTTGCCGCCGTCCATAGTTTTGACGTCTTTGATTCCGTAGGATGGCGATAAAGTTCCGATTTGGGCGTCCGTTACGCATATATCGTCTTCTATGTGAGGAACGCCGATGGTGAGGGCGTTCTCGTGTACTTTAGCGGAGGAGCCATTTGTCGGATAAGCGTTGTCTTTAGTTTTAACTCCGTTCGTTTTAACGCTGCCGCCGTTGATGATGATTGTTCCGGATTCAATGCCTTTTCTGGAGTTGTCTCTCGCGGTCGCCGCGATTATTGTGCCGCCGTTTATCGTAATTTTGCCGTAGTAATCAGTGAGCGTTTTATATTGACCTAAGCCGATGTCGGAAGCGTTAGACCCGCCGATTGCGGTCACGATGCCGCCGTTAATTACTATATTGCTTGCGATTCGAAAAAAGCCGCCGCCGATTCCGGCGGCGTCGGTTAAGCCCTGAGCTGTTATTGTTCCGCCGTCGATGGTGATATTCCCCGCTGATTCGTGAAAATTCCCTCCGATTCCGGCTGCTCTGTTACCTCCGACGGCTGTCAAAGAGCCGTCGCCTTTTATAGATATCGTCGCGGCGTTTGTCGCGGGTCCTGTGCGCGTTGCGTCGGACGAGACTGAAATGCCGGCGAATAACGCGGCCTCGCTTACTAAAATGTTATTTCCGTTGAGCGTTATCGCGGCGTCTTTGCCATGCTCGATTTTAAATGGGTTCGTTGAGGAGGTTAATATGTCAACGTTGTCTAGCGTAATATTTACATCGGTGGAATTGACGACGACATGGTTGTTCGTTCGCTTGCTCGTTGTCAAGGTATAATAGCCCGGCGATGAAAATGTAAGCGTTTTTTCCGAAAAAGCCCATCCGGAGCCATGAGTGCCGTCATTGAGCGTGGCGATGTCGATGTTTTCCGACGCCGCGAATATAGACGAGGCGGTAGCCAATAATATAATCGCCGCCAATAACTGAGCTGCCGCCATTTGTGCGAAACGCTTCATAACGATGCCTCCAAACGAGCGAAGTTGTATAAGCTTGCCGCGCCCGAATATTTCGACGGAATAATACGGTTCATGTAAGCTGTGAGAATATTATGCCCGGTTTTGTACAGTAAAATTATCGAAATTGTGCGATAAATTATAAAAATTCGCAAATTTTAGAAGGCGCCCCGCAGTTATAGCCCTGCCGCTGCTTTATTACATAGTTTAAAGGGATTGATAACATTGTTGAAAGGATGAAGGAGATTGAGGAAGAAAAGGAGGATATGAGGTTGTTTCGACTTATTCGGTAAATATTTTTGTCGGTTCTTATACTAGACCTGTACCAAAACCTGACTCCGGCGTCCGCGCGGCGGATTTTACATAACGCGGCGTCAGCGAAATCCTTGCCTTGCGAAAAAATCCGTTCGTGAATCCGTTGAAGTCAGCTTCCGTGACAGGTCTATTTTCCGCTGCGCTTTGTCAGCGCTCTTTTCGTATATTCTTCTAATGAGCGGCGTCCGCGCTTCCGCGTTTGGCGAAAAATCATCACAAAAAATCCGTTAAAAGCGAGATCTTGAACAGGCTCTTAGACTAAGTTCAGCGATAAATGGCAACTTTTATATTCTATGGTTCGATATAGTTTTTAGCTATGTCAGTTCGTTTTGTGAAAACGCCGCGACCACTTCTTTCAATTCTTTAATGTACATGGCCGCCTGCCGCGTGAGGCGCGCCGAATCGCTCGCGATCCAGCCGATTTCCATGAAATCGTCGATTTGGAGCGGCGTAGCTTTGATATTATCGCCGTTCAAGTCCGCGCTTACTATCCCTGTCGAAATCGTGTAACCGTTCAATCCGATCATGAGGTTAAAGATCGTCGCTCTGTCGCTGACGCGGATGCTTTTCTTTCTGAACGAGGCGCTGAGAATTTCCTCCGAGAAATAGAATGAATTGTATTCTCCCTGCTCAAATGACAGGCAAGGGTAATCTTCCAAGTCACTGAGCGTGACATATTTCTTCGCGGCGAGCGGGTTGGACGCGCTCACGAAGATATGCGGTTTCGCGGTAAACAACGGGTGGAACGCCAAACCGTTCTCACGCAAAGATTTTTCAATTACCTTTCTGTTGAACGGGTTCATATATAGGACGCCAAGTTCGCTTCGCAAGGTTTTAACGTCTTCAATAATCTCATAGGTGCGCGTTTCGCGCAGGGTGAACTCGTATTCGTCCGCGTCACTCTTTTTTACCATATTCACGAAGGCGTTCACCGCAAAGGCGTAGTGTTGGGTTGAGACGGAAAGCAACCGGCGCGAAGGGTTCTTATTTAGGTAACGTTGCTCCAGCAGGCTCGCCTGTTCAACTACCTGGCGGGCGTAACCCAAAAACTCCATGCCGTCCGTAGTCAGCGTTATTCCCTTTGGCGTTCTGGTGAAGAGTTTGACGCCGACTTCGGCCTCTAGGTCTTTCACCGCGTTTGACAGGCTAGGCTGCGTGATATAAAGGTTTTCCGCGGCTTTGCTAATAGAGCCGCGGCGAACGATTTCGATAAAATATTTAAGCTGTTGGAATGTCATCGCTTTGTCTCCCGACAAGGTTATAAGGTTAACGTTTGGCGCTTTCAGTCGGGTCACAGAATATTCGCCGCCGCCAGCGCCTGATTCATATCGTTTATCAAATCGGCCGCGTCTTCAAGCCCGACGCTTAGCCTAAAGAATCCATCGTGAAACTCCTTTGGGTAAAGATACTGCCTTTCATCATTTTCGCCAAGAAAAACAATCAGGCTTTCATCATGCCCCAACGATACCGCCGAAGTGATTACCCTCAAATGGCTGACAAATCTGTTATGGTCGTCATGGCCGGCGTTTAAGCCGAAGGCCAGAACGCCGCCGAAACCGCGGCAAGTCTGCTTCTTAGCTATGGAGTGTCCGCGGTGATTTTCAAGCCCTGGGTAAGCCACGAAACGGACGGATGGGCGCTCTGATAAAAATCGCGCTATGGCCATCGCGCTGTCGTTGTGTTGACGCATCCGAAGAGGCAGCGTCACCGCGCCGCGCATGATTAGCCACGCGTTGAACGGACTGATGACGCCGCCAAGGTTCACCATCGCTTCCGCCCGTATTTTATCAATCAATTTTTTCGGACCGAGCGCCGCGCCGCCCATGGCGTCGCCGTGGCCGTTGATATATTTGGTCAGACTTTCGACTGTTATATCCGCGCCTAATTTGCCCGGCTGTTGATTAAAAGGGGACGCGAACGTATTGTCTACCGAAAGCAAAGCTCCGTTTTCATGAGCGATATCCGCGATAGAGCGAATATCGCTGACTTTCAATGTGGGGTTGGCGGGGGTTTCAATGTGAATTAGCCGCGTGTTAGGTTTTACGGCGGCTTTCACGGCTTCTAAATCGGCGGAATCCACAAAATCGGACTCCACATTGTATTTCGCGGGCAGCAATTCGCGCAGCAGGCGATAAACCGCGACGTATGTACTGTCAGAAACGATTACATGATCGCCGGATTTGAGAAACGCGAAAAATATGCCGGCAAGCGCGGCGACGCCTGAAGCCAACGTCACGCAATCCTCCGTTTCATGCAGGGAACGAAGCTTGTCTTGCAAATATCTTTGGTTGGAGCCTCCGTTGCGGGTGTAAAGACTGTCGCCGGCCCCGCTCCAATTTAGGTCCGACGGATCGTACGGCAGACTATAGCTGTTCGCCATAGTGATTGGACGTCGGATCGCGCCTGTATCTTTGTCTATCTCATTACCCGCGTGTACGGAACGAGTAGCGAACCCGAAGGCTTCATCAATGTTTTTTATGTCCACTTCTATGCGCTTCCTTCTAAGATATATAATTTAAATATGATTAATATGCGATTATATATCTTTTTAGGGCGGCTTGTCAACTGCCGGCATCGATATGAAAGACGCGGCGGAGGCGCGTTCAGCGTTCGTCAACAAAGAAACAGCCAGTCTCGGATTTATGCCGTGACTGGCTGTTATCTGAAAATTAGGTAAACTTTGGAGGCGTCGCGTATCGAACGGCGTCAGAGTCTAATCGACAATCTCGCTTTTTCTCTTCTCTTTAGCCGGATTTGCGGGAAACCAGCCCTTCTCAACCCGCTTTTCCTGCTCAAACAACTCAAGGATGCACCAAAGAAGCGAGAATCCTGTAATGGATAAAATAGAACTCCATTCACGAGGGCAGAAGAAAGACGCCGCGAAGAAAGCCGAACCGGATATCAAGAACAAAGGCCAACAACGCTTGCCTATATAATATTCGGCTTTAATGACTACGGGATGAAGCGCGCCGATAATCGAAAATGTAAACAATCCCGCTAGAATTCCTAAAAAATTCATGTCTTCTCCTTTTATACCTCCGAAGTGACCCCGCTTTTGCTTTCTAATTTGCAGCCGTCCATAGTCTTCTCCATCAGCTGCTCATGCGTGAGTCCCGCGAGCGCCTTCACCTGGTTGAAGTCCAGTCCCATGCAATCCGCGATTCTCTCGCCATAATCCGGATCGGCCAGGAAACAGTGGGCGGCGTGCCGATACCGAACGTTGGGACTTACGCTTATATTGTTCTGGATCATATTTGCGTTGGTATTGGATATTAAAGCCTGTTTTTGCTCTTCGTTCATGAGCCGATAAAGTCGCCCGGCCTGGTCAAAGTCGTTATTGGTCGGATCGTCTTTCGGTTCGTAGTGATAAATCTCTCCGTCCGCGCTCAAAGGCGGCTCCATATACTTGGATTGCTGCGCCCATTCGTTTGAGGAGTTCGGCTGATATGAAGTGGTGGCGCCAAAATTCCCGTCTACCCTGATCGCTCCGTCGCGATGATACATGTGAGTCGGAATCCTAGCCGAATTCACCGGTATTTGATGGGCGTTAACGCCAAGCCGGTATCTTTGAGCGTCTCCGTAAGAAAACAGGCGCCCTTGAAGCAGCTTGTCCGGCGAAAACCCGATTCCCGGCACGATATGGCTGGGATCGAACGCGGCTTGCTCGACGTCGGCGTAATAGTTCTCGGGGTTTCGGTTAAGCTCGACTACGCCAACTTCGATGAACGGATGATCCTTGTGAAGCCAAACTTTAGTTATATCAAACGGATTGAAGGGATGGTTCCTAGCTTGTTCTTCGGTCATGATTTGCACGAACATTGTCCAGCGCGGGTAGTCGCCGTTTTCAATCGCGTTGAATAAGTCGAGTTGGTGATGGTCGCGGGTTATTCCGTTGATTTCCGCCGCCTGCGCGTCGGTCATATTTTGAATGCCTTGCTCTGTGCGAAAATGGAATTTTACCCAATGTCTCTCGTTTTTCGCGTTGATGAAAGAAAAGGTATGGCTGCCGAACCCATGCATATTACGATAGCTCATGGGTATTCCCCTGTCGGACATGGTTATCGTCACCTGGTGGAACGATTCCGGCAAGCTGGACCAAAAATCCCAGCGCGCTTGCGGGGAGTTAAGATTGGTTTTAGGATCGCGCTTTATGGCGTGGTTGAGGTCAGGAAAGCGAAGCGGATCCCTAATGAAAAACACTGGCGTGTTGTTGCCGACAAGATCCCAATTTCCCTCGTCAGTGTAGTACTTCATGGCGAACCCGCGAACGTCGCGGTCAACGTCGGAACCGCCGCGTTCCGCCGCCACCAGTGAAAATCGGAAGAAGACTTCCGTTTCTTTGCCTACGCGCGAGAAAATGCTCGCCTTCGTGTATTTGGTGATGTCGTTTGTGACGGTGAAGGTTCCGAACGCGCCGGAGCCTTTGGCGTGCATTCTTCTTTCCGGTATGACTTCCCTGTGAAAATGGGCGAGTTTTTCGAGATACCACACGTCCTGCATCATCATCTCGCCTCTTGGCCCTGCTGTAAGTACGTTGGTGTTGTCCGTAACCGGGGCGCCCGTTTCACGAGTTAGCTTTTTTTCGGGAGCGGGATGCGCCGGGTTGTTTTCAGCGCATTCCTTATCTGACGATTTCATAGGTTTACCTCCTTTGACCGCTGAATGATTCGCGAAGCGATCGCTGTCCACTTCGCGCGCATTTGGAAATCAATACTATTTTCGCCTGTTTTCAATAAATATATACGCGCCGTTCGCAAGAAAAAGGAGCGCCGGGGCTTGACATGCCGACGCGCTGGATTTTAAATATTTTAACCGTAAAGCGGAAATTTGTGATATTCTTATTATTGGCATAATGCGTTAGCGTTGCGTTGAGGAGAAAAGATGATAATACGTGAACTTGAGCAGAGCCTTATAAATAAAATAGCGGCCGGTGAAGTCGTGGAGCGCCCGGCGTCAATCGTAAAGGAATTAGTGGAAAATTCAATAGACGCGGGCGCGTCGTCCATCGCTGTGGAGATTAAAGACGGGGGCGTATCGTACATATCCGTTTCGGACAACGGGCGTGGCATAGAGCGAGCGTACGTCATGACCGCTTTTTCGCGCCACGCCACCAGCAAGATAAGCTCAGAGGAAGACCTGGAAAACATATTGAGTTTGGGATTTCGCGGTGAGGCGCTTTCGTCCATCGCCGCTGTCTCGCAGGTTGAGTTGATTACGCGCGCGGAAAACGAAGAAATAGGATGCGCGATTCACGTAAACGGCGGAAGATGCGAGGCTCAGCGTGAGGCGGGCGTCAGCCAAGGCACGACGGTGATTGCGCGCAACATATTTTTCAATACGCCCGCGCGGCGTAAATTTCTTAAAAAACCGTCGGCCGAAAGCGGATATATAACCGAAATGATGCAGAGATTCGCGATAGGCAGGCCGGAGATAGCGTTCAAATATATAAATAACGGGGCGGAAATGATCGTCACGAATGGCGGAGGCGATGTAAGAACGGCGGCGCTTAAGATATTCGGCAAGGAAACCGCTAAAAACATCGTGGATGTGACCGCGAGCGCCATAAAAGGTTTTATAGGCAAACCTGTTTTGCACCGCGGAAACCGCGGTTATGAATTTTTCTTTTTAAACGGCAGGTACGTTAAAAGCGAAGTGGCGCGGTCCGCTGTGGAAAACGCTTATAAATCGCTGCTGCCGCAGGGCAAATTTCCGTTTTTCGCGCTTAATATGACGCTTTCGCCTGAGCTTGTGGATGTGAATGTCCATCCCGCTAAGACGGAAGTTCGTTTTCTGCGCGAAAATGACATTTACGACGATATGTTTAAAGCCGTTTCATCCGCGCTTAAAAGATGCGATTTGATTCCGGACGAGACAATGGGATTACGCCGGAACGCGTTTTACGCCTGCGCCGCGCCGAATCCTCAGCGCGACCAATCAACTTTTGAGGACAAACGCATAGCGTCGGTTGAACCGTCGGCGTACGGAGGCTCTATCGACGCTTTGTCCGGACCCGAACCGGAACGCGATGACGCCGGCGCTTCGACGTCGTATGGCATCGCGGTTTCAGAACCGTCTTTCAGCGCGTCCGCAAGAGAGGATATTGCGCGGACGCCGTCAGATACATACCGCAACGAAGAGATTAAGTCGTTCGCTATATTTAAGCGATATAAAATAATAGGGCAAATATTTTCGTCTTATTGGATTGTCGAACAAGACGACTTTATGCTCGTAATAGATCAACACGCGGCGCACGAACGCGTTCTTTTTGAGGAAATAAGCGAGAAATCCCGAAGCGGCGAAATCGCCTCGCAGCCGCTCGTTTCACCGATAATCATTAAATTTTCCGAACGCGAGGAGAATGTGATCGTCGAAAATGAAGGCGCTATACGCAAGTTCGGGTTCGATTTCGAAGCGTTTGGCGGCGGCGTGTACGCGTTGCGCGCCGTGCCTTACATAATTAAACAAATGCCGGGAGAAAGTTTTTTTATAGAGATAATCGACCGAATATCACGCGTGGAGTCGTCCGTTTCATCTATCGACGAGGCTAAAGAGAACGAAATAGCTATGATGGCTTGTAAAGCCGCGGTGAAGGCTAACGACCGCCTCAGCTACGCGGAAGCGAAAGAGCTTATAGACGCTGTCATGAGGCTTGAAAATCCCGCCACGTGCCCGCACGGGCGCCCTACGGTAATAAAGATGTCGAAGTATGAATTCGAGCGCAAGTTTAAACGAAAATAAGTTAGAGCGCTTTTGGTTTATAGGGTAAGCCTGAAACGCGTCGCGATAGCTTTTCGGAAAGGAGATGATTGTCGGTTGACCTCAAGAGAAAATACGCGCGTTGTGTCGGTGGGCGGCGTTAAGATAGGCGGAGGGAACCCCGTAGCTATACAATCCATGACCAATGCGTCAGGCGTTGACGCCGTCGTCGCGCAGTTGTCCGCTTTGAAAGCGGCGGGCTGCGAAATAGCGCGGGTAGCCGTGCCGGACATGGCGTCCGCCCGCGATATTTACGCGATCAAAACGAAAGTTGACATTCCCATCGTCGCGGATATACACTTCGATGCCCGGTTGGCGGTGGCCGCGTTGGAAAGCGGGGCCGACAAGCTTCGTATCAATCCCGGCAATATAGGCGGCGAAGAAAAAGCGCGGATAGTGGCTGAAGCGGCGAAAAAACGGCGCGCGCCCATACGCGTGGGCGTCAACGCCGGTTCGCTTGAAAAAGCGCTGTTATCGAAATACGGAGGGATAACGGCGGAAGCCGTCGCGGAGAGCGCTCTTAACGGCGTCAAGTATCTTGAACGCATGGATTTCCATGATATAGTGATATCCGTAAAGACGTCGTCCGCGCCGCTTACGGCGCGTTGCTACGCTATATTAGCGGAAAAAACCGACTGCCCGCTTCATGTCGGCGTGACGGAAGCCGGCGCGGTTTGGGCGGGGTCTATAAAATCCGCGGTAGGCATAGGCGCGGTTTTGCTGGCCGGAATAGGCGATACTATACGCGTGTCGCTTACCGGCGATCCGTTGGAAGAGATAAAATGCTCTAAAGAGATTTTAAGGGCTTCAGGCGTTCGACGGTTTGGGCCTGATCTTGTATCATGCCCTACGTGCGCCCGCGCGCAAATAGACGTTATAAAAATAGCCGGTGAGGTCGAACAGCGCTTGTCGAATATCACCGCTGACATAACAGTCGCCGTTATGGGTTGCGTCGTGAACGGGCCAGGGGAAGCGCGAGAGGCGGATATAGGCATCGCGGGCGGCAAAAATGAGGGCGTCATTTTTAAAAGCGGAAAAATAATCGCGAAGCTTCCGGAAGACGAGCTTGTGGAACGCTTGCTTAAAGAGATAGAGAGTCTTCTTTAAAAAATCCCCGGAAGACCTCGGGCAAGTAAGCGTCGGTT
This sequence comes from Clostridiales bacterium, assembly GCA_031263985.1. Taxonomy (GTDB): domain Bacteria; phylum Bacillota; class Clostridia; order Lachnospirales; family JAISER01; genus JAISER01. The sequence continues at coordinate 12,908 of JAISER010000111.1, forward strand.
GATGATATCGTTTGGAAAAGACGTCTGGCTTGACACAAATTTGTATTAATTATATTATTATTCATATAATTAATATTATCGTTCAAGAACATGTTTTGCGCTTTATACTGAGTTCAGTGTTACATGACTCTTCGACGCCGCTTTACCGGAACAGCCGTCCATTAAAATAACGTAAGGATGATGCAGCATGCGGTATAACGAAGGGAAATCAGGCGATAAATTGTCCGTTTTAGGCTTCGGATGCATGAGGTTTCCGCGAAAAGGCCCGGTCATTAACGTTGAAGAGGCTCGAAAGCTCGTAGAAACCGCTTTTGAAAGCGGAGTGAATTATTTTGACACTGCGTATTTGTATCCTGGGTCGGAACGCGCTCTCGCCGCTTCTATCACGGGCATTCGCGATAAAATCTTTATAGCTGACAAAATGCCGACAATGCTTTGCGTTTCCGCGTCAGATTTCAGCAAGTTTTTCAGTAAAAGCCTTGAAAGGCTTAAGACTGATCATATAGACTATTATTTGATGCATATGTTGACTGAAATGGCTACCTGGGAAAAGCTTCGCGAGCTTGGAGCGGAAAAATGGATCGCGGAGCGAAAGAAAAATGGCGCCATAAGGCATGTAGGCTTTTCTTTTCATGGGGAGCAAAGTGAGTTTTTAAAGATAATCGACGCTTATGACTGGGATTTTTGCCAGATACAATATAACTATATCGACGCGCATAATCAAGCGGGTCAAACGGGTCTTTTAAAAGCCGTTTCGAAGGGTATGCCGGTAATGGCTATGGAGCCGCTTTTGGGCGGAAGACTTACGAATTCGCTGCCTAAGCGCGTGGAGTCGGTTTTTAGAGAGGAAAACCCAAAATACTCGTTCGCCGAGTGGGCGTTACGCTGGCTTTGGGATCAGCGTGAGGTTACGCTGGTTCTTTCCGGTATGAACGGCGTGGAACAGATTTGTGAAAACGTCCGCGTAGCTGACGAAACGCGGCCAGGCGTTCTTACCGCGCGTGAGCGAGAGGTGTTTCGGCTGGTCAGAGACGAATTTAACGCCGCGTTTAAAGTGCGCTGCACAGGATGCCATTATTGTATGCCGTGTCCGCATGGAGTGGACATACCTACGTGTTTCGCGACATATAACGCATATTGCTCCATAAACAAAATAACCGGTATAAAACAATATATGTTTAATATAGGCGGCCTTGCCCCTGTTCAGCATTACGCGAGTCAGTGCGTGTCATGCGGCAAATGCGAGCCGAAATGTCCGCAGCGCATACCTATATCGCAAACGCTGAAGGAAGTGGCGGGAAAGATGGAGTCTTTTTGGTTTAAACCAATGACCGCCGCCGCGCGCGCCATTATTGGGGTTAACGCGAAAGCCCGAAAATAGAAAGACGCTTGCAGGCTATGGTTTTGTCAATTTGACGGCGATATCCAGCCATATATTCGTATCAGCGTCTCTCGTATGAAGTAGTTTAGCGCGGCGACTTTGCGGCTGGAAGCCGCGGGTATAAGCCTTATATCGGTTATGCCCGCCGCGCTCGCGATTTCAGCGGCGCGGAAGATATGGTAGCCGCTTGTAATGACGGCTATTGAGCGTATGGACGCGTCGTCGTTGATTATGGCAAGGGAAAAGGCTATATTTTCTTTGGTGGATGTAGACTCATCCTCTATGATTAATCGCGCCGGATCGACGCCGCGCTCGCAAAGCCAGTCATACATAGCGGCGGCTTCGGACATGCTTTCGTCGGGTCCCTGACCGCCGGAAAGTATCGCTATAGCGTCAGGCCGCTCTTTAAGATAGTTGAGCGAGGCGCGTAATCTATCCGTCAAAGTGAGCGATGGTTCGACGCCGTTTACTTTCGCGCCAAGAACGATGACGCAATCCGCTTCGCGCTCTTTAGAGCCTCGCGCGGCAAGCGCTATTGGCGCGGCGGATATGACGAACGCTATCGCGGCGACAGCGATAACGGCGATAATCGCAGCGCGCGACGCTATTCGCGTAACGCGCCTCCGCGCTAAGCCAGACAATGAAAACAAGCCGGCGCAAGACGCGACGCCTGCTCCGATAAGCGTTAAATATCCGTATGAACCTAAATTAGCCATATCTAATATCGCCATACCATTATTATATCATTAAAACGCTTAATAATAAAGCTTTTATAGGGAAATATTGGAAATATTTTTCTAAGATCATTTATTATACTGAAAAGCCTGGAGTGAAAAAGACCGTTCGGACGGTTACGCTTCAGGCTGAGTTCAGTATTAACATAGTCTTATTCTGGAGGAATACAAAATGGAATCCGGTTCTAAAAGAAGTAAAAAAGCGTTAAAGTTTACGAAGGAGCTTGGCAATGTCATTACGAACGAACAGAAACAAAAGGCTATAGAGATGACGATAGCGGAAATAGAGAAGACATTTGGCAAAGGTTCAATTATGAAATTGGGCGATGATTCCATTTACGGCAACGTGTCCGTAATACCGACGGGCGCGATAAGCCTTGACATAGCGCTGGGCGTGGGAGGCATTCCTCGAGGCAGGATAATAGAGGTGTACGGGCCTGAATCATCCGGTAAAACGACTATAGCGCTGCACATAGTCGCGGAAGCGCAGGAGCGCGGAGGCATTTGCGGCTACGTGGACGCTGAGCACGCGCTTGATCCGCTTTACGCGAAGAAGTTAGGCGTGGACATAAATGAACTTTACATATCGCAGCCCGACGACGGAGAGCAGGCTTTGGAGATAGCCGAAGCCATGGTGCGTTCGTGCGCTATAGACTTGGTTATAATAGACTCCGTGGCGGCGCTGACGCCGCGCGCGGAAATTGAGGGCGCGATGGGCGAAAGCCATATGGGCCTTCAGGCGCGCCTGATGTCGCAGGCGTTGCGCAAACTTACCTCTTTCGCTAATAAGACGAATTGTACGATATTGTTTATAAATCAGCTAAGGCAAAAGATAGGGAATATGCCGGGGTTCGGCGGGCCGACCGAAACGACGACCGGAGGACGGGCGCTTAAGTTTTACGCGTCGATACGCATGGATATAAGGCGCGTAGAGACTATAAAAGTCGGCGACGAGTTTGTGGGGAACCGTACCAGGGTTAAGATAGCTAAAAATAAAGTGGCGCCGCCGTTCAAAGTTTCTCAATTCGACATTATGTATGGTGAGGGAATTTCCAAAGAGGGCGACGCGCTTGACCTGGCGGTCGAGCTGAATTTGGCGTCCAAAAGCGGTTCGTGGTATTCGCTGGGAGACGAACGGCTGGGACAGGGTCGTGAGAACGCTAAAGCCTACCTCAAGGAGCATTCTGAGACTTATGAAAAGATTGTGGAGAATATAAGGGAACATTATGGGTTCGCTCCCGTGGAAAGCTTGGAAGACGTTAAACCTGACGCGCGCGCGGTCTTAAAGACGGTTAAGTCAGCGGACAAGACAGAAGCTTTGGACGAGCGGGGCGAAGATACGGAAGAGGATTTCGACGACATAGTTTTCGAGGAGTAATATATGGTTTGCGGCGTTAAGATAAGTCTTGACATGTTTCAAGGCCCTATGGATCTGCTTCTTCATCTGATAGAAAAAAACGAGATTGACGTATACGACATACCTATAGCTGAAATAACGAGGCAATATATGGATTATATAGATGATTACTCAGGCGACATGGAAAACATAAGCGCCTTTTTAGTGATGGCCGCGACGCTTTTGGAGATCAAGTCAAAAACACTGCTGCCATTGAAAGCCGGCAAAGAGGAAGAGTCGGAAGACCCGCGCGCCGATCTCGCTGAACGGTTGGCGGAGTATAAGCGGTATTTGAGCGTTTTGGATGACTTGCGCCGGAGGGAGATTACGGTTTCGCCGCGCTTTTATCGCGCGCCGGAAGCGTCCGTGCTGTCCGCCGCGCGAAAACGGAAACCGCGTATGGAAGAATTGCTTGACGGGGTAAGCGTTAATGGACTATTAGCGTTGTTTAACGATGTTTTAAGTGAACGGAGCCGTTTGGATCGAACTGTGAGTTCGGGTTCGATAAAAAAAGAAGTATTTACGATTGAGGATAAAATATGTTATATAATTGATCTGCTGAACGCGCGTAACGAAATTTATTTCTTTGACCTTTTCGGAGCGGTTAGGGCGAGAACTGAGATTATAGTTACGTTTATCGCCGTTTTGGAGCTTGTTCGCGATAAAAAAGCGTTTGTCAGACAGTCGGAGCCGTTCGGCGCGATAGTCATATCAAACGCGCGGGCGGCTTGACGCGGAGGGCGCTTATGAAGCTTACTAAGGAACAGTCGGCTGTGGAATCTATATTGTTTGTGGCCGGAGAGCCGGTAAAAGAAGCGGTTTTGGCTGAAGCCATCGGCGTAAGCGCGTCTGAGGCGAGAGCGATTGTCGCCGGCATTAAGGCTAAATATACCGAGGAGCGGCGCGGTATGGATATAGTGGAGGTTAACGGCGCGTATCAGATGTGTACAAACATCGACAATTTTGAATATATACGGAAAGCTTGCGGAGCCGCGCCGAAAAAACCGCTTAGCCAGACGCTTATGGAGACTTTGGCCATAATTGCGTACAATCAGCCTGTCACGAAGGCGCGCATAGAAAATATTCGCGGGGTTAACGCGGACCACGCCGTAAACAAATTGGTGGAACTGGGGCTTGTCACCGAAAAAGGACGGCTTGACGCGCCCGGAAAGCCTATTTTATTCGGCGCTACCGATGAATTTTTAAAACGTTTCGGTCTTTCAAGCGCCGCGCAATTGCCGCCGCTTGAAAGGGCGCTATAGGAACGGTTATGATGGAATATACATTGATTCGGTCGAGACGCAAAACTCTGGAGATACGCGTTAGGACGGGCGCCGGCGTAGAGGCGCGCGCGCCTCTTGACACGCCGATCGCTTGTGTCGAGGATTTTATAGCTTCAAAAGAAGCATGGATTTTAAAGATGTTGGCGGCGCAAAGGCTAAATTTGCGCGCCCCGCTGAATTACGGGTCAAAAGCGCCGTTTATGGGCGAAGATTTCTTAATAGTAGCGCGCGATGGCGATGAGGCCGGCTTTGACGGCGAGCGCTTTTATATCCCTGTTGGTCAAAGCTTAGAGGCGATCAGAAAGCTGATAATAACCGCTTTGAAAAAAGCGGGCGAGCCTATTTTTAAGAGGAGAGCGGCCTATTACGCCGATATAATGGGACTTTACCCTTCGACCATAAAAGTCAGCGCGGCCACGTCGCGATGGGGTTCATGCTCGTCAAAAAATAGGGTCAATTTTTCGTGGATGCTCGCCGCAGCTGATGAGGCGCTTATAGACTATGTCGTTACTCACGAGTTGGCGCATATAGCGGAGCATAACCACTCGCCGCGCTTCTGGGCGCTGGTAAAGGGCGTTTTGCCGGATTACAAGGAAAGAGAGCGTGAGCTGAGAAATCTGAGAAAAAAGCTGGGCGAATGGATGTAACGCTGAACTCAGTGTGAACCATAGTCGTCCGAACTGTCTTTTTCGCGCCGAGCTTTGTCGCGAGGTCTTGCCGAACCACATGTTCGCCCGCGTTTTGCGCCTGGCTCAACGCGAAAAATCCTCGCCCGGTTGGCTATGTTTCAAACTGAGTTTAACCCTGAAAATCCAGTTTTTTTTGGCTTTGCGAGGGACTCGTTTTACATTATATTCGCGCTTTTTTAAAGACATCCATAACGCCGTCGCGTAAATTTGACAGCTTCGCTTCCGCTTCCAAGGCGGTCTCGCCTTTTACGCCGAAATAAATCTTGATTTTTGGTTCCGTACCTGACGGACGCACGCAAAACCAAGCGTTGTCTTCAAGCTCAAAATATAAAACGTCGGATACGGGCAGATTAAGCCGTTTGACAATGCCGGTGGAGAGCGTTCTTTCGCTTCCTTCCTTGTAATCTCGAAACGCCGATACCCTTTGTCCGTTTATTTCCGCCGGCGTTTTAGAACGTAGCGACGCCATAATGTTTCGCATGGCCGCCTGACCGTCAACGCCGGCGAACGCTACTGATTCGACATTTTCACGCTGCCATCCATATTTTTCATACAATTCATTAAGAGCGTCAACGAGGGTTTTGCCCGCGGACTTGTAAAACGCCGCCATTTCACACAAAATCATGGACGACACGACGGCGTCCTTGTCGCGCGAGTGAGAGCCGGCCAAATATCCGTAGCTTTCCTCAAAGCCGAATATAAATTCAGGCCCATTATTTTCCTCAAATTCTTTTATTTTCTCGCCTATATATTTAAAACCTGTAAGAACTTCCATATAAGTTACGCCATAGCTTTCAGCTATGATCCGCGCGAGCTCCGTGGATACGACGGTAGATATTACGGCGCCGTTTTTAGGCAGCGCGCCGGCTTTCTGTTTACGTGACAGCAGGTATTCTTCCATGAGTATGCCGAGCATGTTCCCCGTAAGAAATTCATACGCGCCCACGCTGTTTTTCGCGACGCAGCCGAGTCTATCGCAGTCGGGGTCAGTCGCTAAAATAATATCGGAGTTCTTTTCCGTTGCCAACTTAAGCGCCAAAGCGAAAGCCTTCGGGTCTTCGGGGTTCGGATAGTCAAGCGTGGTAAAATCCGGGTCGGGCGATTCCTGCTCGCTTACGGTGAATACGTTGGAAAAGCCCATCTCTTTCAAGACGCGCCGTACCGGCACATTGCCCGAACCGTTAAGCGGCGTATAAACGATGACGGTTTTTTCACCAAATTCTTTGGATATGTCGGGTCTTACGCTCTGTTCCTTTACCTTCGCGATATAATCGCGGTCGATGTCCTCGCCTATCGTCACGAAAAGCCCGGCGCGCTCAGCGTCGGTTTTGCCGGCGATTCTTACGGTTGAAAAATCGGTTATGGCGTTCACTTCTTCTATAATTTCTTGATCGCGGGGGTATGTAACCTGTCCGCCGTCGCTCCAGTACACCTTATATCCGTTATAGTTTTTAGGATTATGGCTTGCGGTAATGACGATTCCGCATACGCAGCCGAGCCGCCTTACAGCGAAGGAAAGCTCTGGAGTAGGGCGCAACGCGTCAAATACATAGGCTTTTATGCGGTTTCCGTTTAGAACAAGAGCCGCCTGCTCAGCGAATTCAGCGGAAAACCGCCGTGAGTCGTAAGCTATGGCGACGCCCATACGCGCGCCTTCGACGCTTTGTTTTAGGATGTAGTTGGCGATGCCCTGCGTAGCTTTGCGTACGGTATATATGTTCATGCGATTTGTGCCCGCGCCTAATATGCCGCGCAATCCGCCCGTGCCAAAATCCAAGTTTTTGTAAAATCTATCTTCAATCTCTTTTGGGTTTTCAGCGATGGATCGCAGCTCATCTTTCGTAAGTTCGTCGAAATAAATGTCGTTCAGCCAGTAGTCATATGCCTTGGTGTGCAAATGTCTCATCCTCCTGTTTTTATACTGAACTCAGTCTAAATTATAACCATCCGAACAGCCTTTTTCACGCTGGGCCTTATTGCTAATCCTCATCCGGTTTGGCTATGTTTTAAACTAAGTTCAGCGCTAGCGCGTTGAAAAAACGCCTTTAAATATTTTATTGAGGAACGTTTTATCAAGCGGTTAAAAGTCGCGTTTGATGAAAAAGAGAAGATCGAATATTCTTGTGAATTTATTATACCAATATTAAAATAAAAAACAAAGAAAAATCCTATTTTCATTGCCGCGCTAGGATAGCGGTTTATTTAAGCAATGTAAGATAATTGTCGTAATATATAAAGTTAATATTTTTTGATGACTATCCAGATAAGTTATAAAGACCTTGGGACTCCGCCCCAAACCCCGCCGGGGTCTTCGACCCCGGACCCCGCGCCGCGCGTTCGCGCGGCTTCATGGAACGATTGGATAGTCATATATTTTTTTTGTAATTAAAGTTTTATTATAACTATAAACAATTAAATAAAATTTTTAAAGTTATTTTTTTACTGTTAAACTAAAAAATAAGATGGCGCTTATGAGTAAATTATTAAAGATTTTATCGATTAAAGTTTTATTATAACTATATTAGTAAAAATCATCTAGGATTTTTCTCAAAAATGAAGCGAAGCGGAGTTTTTGAATAAAAGCTTTTTGAAGGATGTTCGGAGGAAACTTTTATAGCCCTTTTTTATCCTTTGCCATGACC
>JAISER010000026.1 GCA_031263985.1 Clostridiales bacterium
TTCTTTGTCTTTGCGTTACTCTGTACTTGACTCATCGCGGTTCCTCCAGTTACGTTGTTGTCTCCAACTTCATTGTAACTGGTTTGGATCCCCGATGGGTCTTTTTTTTGGGCCTTTGGGCAATTCATTTTACAACTTGCCCTTTGTCACACGGGAAAGCCTTTGGCTTCGCGCGGGTTCGGAGGGCGAGCCGCCGCGCCTCTCGCGTTTTTTTATTGAAGGATCAGTTCTGTCAGAGAAACCGCTCGCGCCGGCGTATAATGTTCTCCGTTTTGATTATTATGAGATTTGACTTTTTATACGTAAATAACTGTTTACGGCGCCTATGGCGAATTTTTTAGCTTCGGTCTCTATGCACAATACGCCCCTGGCGGAGAACCGTTTCGCGGCGTTTCGCCGCTCTCGCAAGAAATTCAGAGCCGACGCTTTTTCAAAGACTCTTTTAGCCGTTTCATCGTCTGTTTTCTGGAATGAAACCGCTTTAGCCATCCTGGCCGCTTCCTCATTTTTGACGTAAACTATAACGACGATGTGTTTGCGGACTATTAAGTCGATTGTTTCCAGTATTTGTTCGGCCTCTTCCGCGGTGTCGAAATCCGTGAATAAAAAGACGATTCCTCTATGTTTTTGACGGGAGGCGAGTTCTAAGAAAGCCGCTTCATAGTTAGGCGCGAAATTCGAACCGTTTACGGCGTATAGCGCGTCCATGAGCGCGCCGCGATGGTCGGCCCCTCTGTTCGGGGGTATGACGGAGCGGATGGTTTCGTTAAAGGTTATAACGCCGCAATTGTCTCCTTTTTGGTTCGCGATATCGCACAGTATCAGCGCGGCCGATATAGCTGCGTCCAATTTTTTGAACCCGCCGCCGGTTTCGCGCGTCATCGCGCGACCCGCGTCAAGCATAACGAACACGGGCTGATCCTTGGCGGTTTCATATTGATTCATTATAATTTCTCTTTCCCGCGCCGTGCTCATCCAGTTGATCTTTCTGAAATCGTCGCCGTCCACGTATTTGCGCAAGCTTTCAAATTCCGCGTCAACGCCCTTAATGTTCACGCGTCTTGTTCCTTCCGGCAAAAACCTGTTTTTTACAGCGAAAACGCGGTGCTTGCCCGCGTCGCTCACGTCAGGGTAAACCTTCGTTTCGGCGGGAACGGAATATTCATAAAATCTATAACAAAGCCCCAACACGCTTTTCACTTTTAGATATATTTTGTTGAACTTGAATAAGCCGCGCGCCTTAGGTTTTACAGTATAATCAAAGCGTTCTTGTGATTTCGCGGGCACGATATGAATCGGGTTTTTTGACATAAGTTCAAAACGCGCGTCGGGCAGTTCGTCCAGGAGTTCCGTGAGAAGTCCAAAGTTGGAATAATTACCCACAAAAAGCGTTACAACGTTTTCCGCGCCGTGGCGCATAGAGCCGATTTCGGCGCGGACGACGCGAAAAGCTTTCGAAGTGGGCGTCACCGCGAAATCAACGACTAGCGCCGCGAAGCATGTTATGTTGTAAAGGAAAAAAAGCGCCCAGTGAGCGCTAAAAAAACTGACGATGAAAAAAAGCGGCGCGCCCGCCAATATAATAGCCGCGAATCGTTTCGTCACGGTCAATTAAACCGCCTCCTTCCGGCTTTTTTTGCCGCGGCTTTTAACGCGGCACTTTAACCTTGGACAATATATCCTCTATAACCTGATCCGCGTTGACGCCGTCCATCTCGGCTTCCGGCTTAAGGGCGACCCGGTGTCTAAGCGCGGGCATAGCCACCTCTTTCACGTCGTCCGGGACGACGAAGCCGCGCCCGTTCATGGCGGCGTATGACTTAGAGCAGAGCAGAAGCGCCACGGCGCCCCTTGGGCTGGAGCCGTAAGCCGCCGCGTTTATCCGCCGCGTCGTTTCAACGATGCTCACGATATAATTGATAACGCTTTCATCGACGTTCACGTCTTTAATCTCTTCCTTGCACCGCGCGATATCTTGCGCCGAACACACGGGAATAACGCCGGCTTGCTCGAGCTTTGACACGTCAAAACCGCCGTTATGCATCATAAGCACGCGTTTTTCCGCGGCGACTCCGGGATAAGCCACGGATATCTTCATCATAAACCTGTCCGTAAGCGACTCCGGCAACGGATAAGCTCCTTCGTACTCAATGGGGTTTTGCGTGGCGATGACGATAAAAGGTTCCGAAAGCGCGTTTTTTTGGCCGTCGATCGTTATCGAGCGTTCCTGCATGACCTCTAAAAGCGCCGACTGCGTTTTGGGCGGCGTGCGGTTTATCTCATCCGCGAGAAAGAGGTTTGTGAAAAGAGGGCCTTTTCGCAATATGAACTCTGAATTTTTCATATCGTATATCTTTGTGCCGAGTATGTCCGACGGCATCAAGTCGGACGTGAATTGCATCCTTTTGAAGTCAATGGAGAGCGCGAACGCGAGCGCTCTCGACCAAAGCGTTTTCGCCAGACCCGGAGCGCCCTCTATAAGCGCGTGACCTCCGCTTAACAGTGTCGTAAGAGCCATATCAGCAAGTCGCTCCTGGCCTACGACGACTTTGGCGATCTCGTTTTTCACGGCGTCCATAGCCGTTTTCGTATATCCGCTGAATTCACTCATCAATATTTCGCTCCTATAAGTCGGCGGCGTTATTACGCGCGGTTTACGCTGAACTCAGTCTAAACCATATCCGTCCGAACGGTCTTTATCGCGCCGGGCTTTGCCGCGAAACCTAGCCAGGTTTGGCTCTGTTTCAAACTAAGCGCGGTATTAATGATAATATCTTGTTTTTATCGCGTCGGTTAGCTTCTCGATATACGCCGCCGTTTTTACGAGCGTCGCCCGTCCGACGGCGCGTCTCGCGTCGCATTCGTTTCCGGATTCAACGACGCCGAGAACGATCGACAACTCTCGCGCGTAGGGCAGATCTCTCCGTCGCCAAAGCTCCCGTACGTTATCGCGCGCGAAGTCGTGGGTCGTGGCGAAAAACGCCGCGCATTCGCGTAAAAACTCGTTATAAAGACTCTCGACGGCCATATCGCCCTTCCCGGCGCTTTTGAATATAATGGCCATGTTGCTTATAAACCCGCGTTCGGCGGCTTCTTTTGGCGGAGGCGTCATGGGTTTCCCGAATCTTTTGCCTAACAGCCATATGATCATAACCGCGGCTATCGCAAGCTGAATGAGCGTAACGCGCGCGCCGGACGGCAAAGAGCTGAAGAACCCGGCGGGCTGTCCGCCGTTATCTTGATAGCCGTGATAGTATTCGTAAAAAACCGCTTTGTCGGCGTTCCATCGCTCAAGCTCTAGCCGTATGAACTCGCCCGCGTAGCTGTCAATGACCAGATAGTCGTTAAGTATGTCGGACGAGTAGCCTACCAGAACTTCTCCCATGCCGTATCGAATGCGATAGAAATAATCGTCTTCGGAATAAGGCGCCGTATTCATGTAAGGCTCCAAGCCGCTCATCTCGTCTTCCATGAGTATCAGACGTCCGCCGCGCGCCACCCAAGCGGCCGCTTCGGCGATTTCCTGATCGCCGAAATACTCCGCGTAAGGCTCGACTATTATGGCCGCGTGCGAGACGGGCGTTTCGGCGTCTATCTTCCGGCGGCTCACGCCTATTGAAAAGCCCATTTCCTTCAACGTGTCGCTCAATAGCGACACGCCGTCGCCATAGGCCGAAAACGACGTGAACGATTCTTCGAAGCCGGGCGAGCAGCCGGCCAGCGTCAGCGCCGCTATAAACGCTGAACATATCGCCGTGACAAGATTTTTAATCATATCCGCTCACTCCTTTCCGAATGAGCGTTTCGACGTTTTTGATATAGTCCCTCAATGTTTCGGCGTCCATGTGGCCGGCGCCGAAGAACGCTTCGCAAAACGCGTTTGATGAGCGTTTAAAGCCGGGGACGCAGGCGGGCGCGGCGCCCTCAAGCTCACGCCGAAGCTGTCCGTCTGTTTTCGATTCGTACCGCGTTATGAACTTTTTGGCACGCAAAGCGATGAGCAATGCGGCGTGGCCTCGGCGCAAGGCGCCAAGAAAATCGCCTCGTTCCGCCAGATTTTTGGCGTCTCGCAGCGTGTCGTCGGCTGATAAATCATGTTTCGCGGACGAAGTGACGTCCGCGACCGCGTCGCCTTTCTTGGAGAAGAGACGCCTTAACGCGAAGACTATGGCGATGATGACGGCGACCGAGAGGACGATAACTACAATAATGGATATTGTAGTTAAAATGGGCGTAATGTCAAACTGTTCGCCGGAAGGCGCCGCATCCGACGGAAAAAGATCGGCCAAACGCCTGAGCGCGTTCTCCAGCGCTCTGGACAGGCCGTTTCGTCTGCCCATAAGCTTATCATACTTCGATCTTCGTAAAACTTCATACATCGTTTCGTTAAAAGACATAGTTAACTCGCCATTCATATTTTTTTAGCCGCGGCGAACGTCGTCGCCAGAGGAACCTCTCTCTTGTTCATAGGCGTAATTCAAAAACGCCAAGTTCAGTTCTATGTCGAAACCCTCGCGTTTAACGCGTTGGTTGATATATAAACACGCGTAAAATATACCGGTCAGCGACGAGAACAGAAGGCTGATTATCCATGTCGCCCATGACAACACGTTCTCAAACGGCATAAAAGATATAATCGCATTTATAAATTGCACGCTTTGGGATATAAGCGACACGGAGATAAGCTGCGCGGCCGTAAGTCCGAGAACAAGCTTAAAATCCGTTTTTACAAGTTTAAAGCCTCGCGTCGCCGCGCCGAAAAACCAGCGTTTTTCAAACAAGCTTACAGGATACATGATGCCTAAAATCGCGCTAATAAACAGTTGGCATACGGTTAAGAATAAAACCGTCGCCGCGACTGTCGGCAATATATACGCCGTCCGGCTGTCCGTCAGAAACGTAAGCGGAGCCGTGAGCGGGTTCGGAGCGGAGGCCGCCGTCGAAATTGTCCATAGCGTATTAATGATGAACGCTATCGGAATCGCCGCGATCGCTAACGCGGGCAGAAACGCTATAAAGCTGACGATGGAAACGGACATCACGCGAAACATCGATCGGATCGCGACTTTGAACGCCTTCGGCGCGCTTGGGCGTTCATTGTAGCGCGCTTGTTTGGCCAGCGTCATTATGGCTGACATACGGAAAGACCCCGCCGCGCAAGTCATGAGCGCCGTGATAGCGGCGCAAATCGCCACGGGCGCTATGATGGAGCCGTACGAAGAGCTTCCCTTTTCGGCCAAAGCGGATATGACGGATACGAGCGCTATCGCCGGCGCGATTAATATCAGCGCCAGCGCGATGTAAAAGACCATCGTGAGAGCGTGAACGGCCAATTGCTGTTTCCATGTTTTTTTCAGACAGTCCGTCATGCTGTCAAGCGTCTCCGCGACATTCATATAATAAAGCTTTTTCGGCATAAAAGCTCATTGTCCTTTCGTCGCGAACGCTCCGGCCATTTTAGCGTACGTTTCGGAAAGCGTTCCCGAGGCCGTCCGTTTGGCGCGACGCGCAATGGCGCGCAATATTTTATGTTGTTAATATCCGCGCTTTCTGGTATCATGTAACCGGGCGAACGTTTGAAAGCGTCGTATGCCGCCCGCCTAATCATTCGGCTACCGTAGTATTATAAAGTCATGCGGCCATTTTTTCAAATAAATTTTTAAAAACTTTATGAGAATAAATGGATTACGCGGCGCGCGGCGTGAAATAACTGTTTTTTCCTTAATATGGCGTCGTTGTCCGTTATTGACGCGCTGACTTGGATACGCTTATGAGTCCGCGCCTTGCCATGAAGAAAAAATATCGCGCCGAATTGACGCTGTTATTTCACGTTGGATTCTTGGAAGGGTTTTATTCGTCTTGAAAGGCGGGAGCGCTATGCAGTCTATATTTTGGATATGTTTTGGCGTCGGCGTCGGATATATATTCATAGGGTTCATATTGGGCGAAATTTTAAACGTTTTTGACTTTGACGCCGACGGCGGCCTTGGCGACGGACTGGCGTCGCCGCTAAAGCCGTCGGTTATAGCCGCGTTTTTGACTGTTTTCGGCGGTTCCGGCGTTTTGCTGATCAAAAACGAGGAGGCGGTTCCGGCGCTTTTGATCGCTCTTTTGCTGGGTGTGGCCGTAGCGTTTATCTTTTACCGTTTTATAATAACGCCGCTTTACGGGGCGCAAAACACAAGCGCCGTGGCTAAGCAAAGTCTAATAGGTTCGCCGGCTACAGTGACGGAAACCATACCGCAGGGAGGTTACGGAAAGATAACGTATTTCGTGAACGGCAACGTATACTCCGCGCCGGCTAAGTCGGACGACGGCCACGGCATTGAGCGAATGAGCGAGGTCGAAATCGCGCATATTGAAAAAAACACTTATTTCGTGAGGAGGAGAAACAATGGGTGAGGCAGTGGTGGTCGTTATCATATTGGCGGCGATTTTCGTTTTGTTTCTTGGCATACTGGCATGGTGGAAAAAGGTTCCTCAAGATAAGGCGCTCGTCGTGACCGGGTTAAAAAAGCGCGTAATATCCGGCGGCGGCGGCATAGTCGTGCCGATATTGGAGCGCACCGACCGCATATCTCTCGAAAATATGAAGATAGTCGTAAACACGCAGGGCGCCCTTACTGAACAAGGCGTCGATATTATAGCGGACGGCGTGGCGGTTATAAAGGTGAAAAGCGACAAAGAGTCGATACTGGCGGCTGTGGAGCAGTTTAATACCGGTAACGAGTCCAAAACTATAAGCGTTATAGAAAATATAGCCAAAGACGTGCTTGAAGGTAAGCTGCGCGAGATTATTTCAAAGCTCACTGTTGAGGAAATTTATAAAGACCGTGAGAAGTTCGCGTCTCAAGTGCAGGAAGTGGCGGCGCTGGATTTGGCGGAGATGGGGCTTGAGATTAAAGCGTTTACGATCAGGGACATATCCGACCAAAACGGCTATTTGGAGGCGCTCGGCAAAAAGCGTATAGCCGAGGTTAAGCGCGACGCGCTGATAGCCGAGGCGGAAGCCGCCAAGGAGACGAAGATAAAAACGTCCCAAGCCAACAGATTGGGCGAGGAAGCCAGACTGTTGGCTGAAACGCACATATCCGAAGCCAGTAAGGAAAAAGAGCTGAAGGTGCAAAGCTATCGACGCGAGGAGCAAACCGCGAAGGCCGTGGCCGATCTTGCGTATGACATAGAGCGCAATAAGGTGAGCCGCGAGGTTACGGAAACCGAAATGCAAGTGGAAATCATTAAAAAACAGAAAGAGATCGAATTGGCGGACCAAGAAGCGACGCGCAAGGAAAAAGAGCTTGAAGCGCTTGTGATAAAGATCGCTGACGCTGAAAAATATAAGCTCGAAAAAGAGGCCGACGCGATTAAATACCGGCAAGTTCTCGACGCTCAGGCGCGCGCGGAGTCTATACGGCTTGAAGGCGTCGCCCGCGCGGACGCGTTGCGGCTTGAAGGTCTCGCGGAGGGTGACGTGGTAAGAGAAAAGGGCAAGGCGGAAGCTGAAGCCATGCTGAAAAAAGCCGAAGCTTATAAACAATATAACGACGCGGCGGTAGCGCAGATGATTGTTGAGCGTTTGCCTGAAATAGCCGCGAACATAGCGTCGCCGCTTTCTAAAACGGAAAAAATCGTCGTGTTGGATTCCTCCGACAATGGCGGACGGGCCGGCGCGGCCAAGGTTTCCGCTTACGTCACGGACATAATCGCGACTTTGCCCGAGACGGTCAGCGCTATCACCGGTATCGACATAGTTGACTTGATAAGGAAAAAAACCGTCGAAAACGAGGCGGCGGATGAAGTTCAAAACGCTCAAGAGCCTGTTTAGCGCCTGGTTTCGGCGGATCGGTTAGCGAGTTTTTCGCTGCGCGAGGAAGCGAAAGCCGGAGCTTAACGACTAAAGACCTTGGGGCTCCGCCCCAAACCCCGCCGGGGTCTTCGACCCCGGACCCCGCGCCGCGCGTTTGCGCGGCTTCATGAAACGATAGGATAGTTATATTGCGAAATACGCGGCCTTTCGCGTTTGATAGTAAGAGGTTTGCGATGCCTGGAGATCGAATTGGCGGCCCAGAAGCGGCGCGCGCGGAGCTAATACGGTTTGAAGGAGTTGCGGAGTTGCGGAGTTGACGAGGTAAGAGCCTGTTTGAGATCTTCATTACACTTTAGTCAGCGCTCTTTGCGTATAGCGCCTATCCAGAC
The DNA here is from genome assembly GCA_031263985.1 of Clostridiales bacterium. Taxonomy (GTDB): domain Bacteria; phylum Bacillota; class Clostridia; order Lachnospirales; family JAISER01; genus JAISER01. The sequence goes on from JAISER010000026.1 coordinate 8,197, forward strand.
AAGTCATAAAGACCTTGGGGCTCCGCCCCAAACCCCGCCCCGGGCGTCGCCCCCCGCCCCCCCCCCCCCCACTTGCGCGGGATAAAGAAACGCTAGGCTAGATTAAATTAGAGAAAA
>JAISER010000055.1 GCA_031263985.1 Clostridiales bacterium
TTGGAGTGACAATTCCCGTAGACTCTCTAAAGACTTTGAAATCAAAACCACTTATGCTGAAAATATGTTTATTGTTTCTCATTTACATACATTGCTTCGTCGTTATTGAATACAACTTCTGATTGCCCTCTATGGTGCGTTCCCGTGTGCGTTTCGGTGCTACGTTCTTGAAATACCAGTCGCAAAGGCTCCGAGAGCGTCATGTTTTCGTCAAACGAGGTCAAACCACGGCAGTTAAGCTCAAACACTCTCGCGTATTCTTGCGCCGCCTTTAGCCCCTGTTTTTCCGTCAAGCCATGCGGCGGCGTGAACGTGGTAAACTTTCGGATTTGCTTGTAATTATCGTCAACGCCTAAGCTGACCGTGATGTGATACGTTTCGCCGCGCCGACGTATGGAAGCCATAGTCGCCCCTCCCTCTGTTCTTTAACCTCAGAAATATAGTGATAAAAGTGATAAAAGTCTATTGAGGGTTTAAGGCGTGCCGTGTTTTTGCAATGGCTTCCTCAAAACCAAGTAGGCTTAGTTTGGCTATTTCTTCTTTGGTAAGACGGCGTTCAGGTGTGCCGTTTGAATGTTGAATGAAGCCGTCTGCCATGTCCCCCAAGAAAAGATATTCCCCGATTTCGTCAAGAGCATTTTCGCCCTCTTCCAGCGTAAGCAACGCGCCGATTGCATGAAGCTGTTGCCATGCTCTCCGACACCTAATAGGGGCCGTCCATTGCGGAGGCTTAAAGTAGCCCTCACCGGGGTCTACCGCTTCCAGCATTTCAGCTTCAAGAACGTTGCGTTCATCTTCCAGCTTGTTTTGCTCTATTCCAATCTCTAAAGCTTGCGCCTCTTTTGTTTTGTCGTTCCTGATTTCCTTGTAGGTGTGGACAAGCCTGTCTATGCCGTCTGTAATCCGTTGGTGCTTCTCATGGAGCCGCGCCAATGCGGTCAAGCGTTCAAGGCTCTGCAACTCCTGTTCGCGTAACCCGTAACGCTGAACGGCGGCTTGCGTTAAGTTGTCGGCGGCGGCGGTGCGAGTACGCCCAAGCAGATAATCACACGACACGCCGAGTTGCTCCGCAAGTATTAAAATCTCCGTGCTTTTGAAGTCGCGTTTCCCCGCCTCTAATTTTGCGAGTGTTGTTCGCGGATAACTGTATTTGTCCGCGAATTGCTCTTGTGTCATGCCTAATTCTTTGCGCTTAAGTTGAACTTTCTCACCGATTAGCTCTAACGGGCTTTTGTTTTCGCTCATTGCTATAACCTCCACTTTGAATTGTTACTATATTCGCACAAGCTTATTTATTTTGTGCGCGTGTCTTGACGGAAAAAGAAACAGGAGTATAATATTAATAATATAGCACAGGCACACTTAAAATGTCCTTGTTCTAATTCTATCATGGACAACTTAAAATATCAAGGGGGTAAATCAAAAATGAGTGAGAAAACTTTAGCCGAACAAGCCGCAGAAAAGCGCCGCGAGTATAAAAGGGCATGGAACGCTAAAAACCGCGATAAATGCCGAGAACACACGCAAAGATATTGGGAGCGCAAAGTTTTACAGGAACAGGAGGGCAAAGCCAATGACACAAGCTCAGACAGAGAAAAACGATAAGCCGGAAATACTGTCCATTCGTGCGGCTGGCAAGCGTGGGATTTTGCCGTTGCGGACGCTATACCGTCTTGCCGCAACCGGGAAGCTCCCCGTTATCAGAAGCGGTAAAACAATGTACATCAATTATACGGCCATCTGTGAACAATTGCAGAATGGGGAGGGTGGAATATGGGAGTAGGATTAGCAGACGTTCTGCAACGCCTACAGGGCGTAAAAAAGAGCGGCGGCGGCTACATGGCTAAGCGTCCGGCCCATGAGGATAAAAATGCCTCACTCTCCGTAACCGAGGGCGAGGCTGGGTGAATACTGTTTAACCGTCATGCTGGTTGCGACACACAGAATATAGTTGCCGCGCTGGGCCTGTCTATGGCTGACCTCATGGGAGCGGATAAGCGCGAAGCGACCGCGCAGAGGAGCACAGTAGCGACGTATGACTATACAGACGAGAACGGCGCGTTGCTATTTCAAAAGCTACGCTATGAGCCTAAATCATTCGCCATACGCCGCCCGGACGGGCAAGGAGGTTGGGAGTATAACCGCAAGGGCGTGAAGCTGGTTCCGTTCAATCTTCAAGCCGTGTTAGCTTCCGAGTACATCTTCCTTGTGGAGGGCGAAAAGGACGTTGAAACACTCCGCAAAATAGAGATTGCCGCCACTTGCTCCCCGGACGGAGCAGGCAACGGCAAATTCAAGCCCGAACTCATAAGTTACTTCACGAAAAAATCTATTTATATTATACCAGATAATGACGAAATCGGCAAGGCTTTTGCGCTTGACGAAGCGAGGCTTTTAGCTCCTGTCGCAAAGGTTGTCAAGGTGCTTGACCCTCTGTTGCTTTGTCCCGAACTGCCCGAGCATGGGGACATTACGGACGTTTTACAGCGTTTGGGCGCGGAGCAGACCAAGACCGCCCTCCGCGAGTTGTGCAGGATAACGGCGGCATATACATCAAACCGAGAGCCGGAGAATAAAACGCAAGAATTTCCTGAACTCATATCCTTTGAGCAATCCGAGCCGTTGCCGTCTTTTCCTCTCGAAGCATTACCCCCGGCCGCGCGAGAATTTATACACGCCGCCGCCGAGACGGTGCAAGCCCCGGTTGACATGGTTGGTGCAGTCGTACTGGGTATGCTTGAAATAGCCTGTAGGGGCCGTTATCCTGTGCGCTTGCAAACGGACACATAGAGCGGCCATGCTTGTATATCGCGCCTATCGCGCCGCCCTCAGAGCGCAAAAGCGGTGTTATAGACCTTGTAGTCCGTCCACTAATCGACTTTGAGATTGAGTATAACCGCGACCACGGCGGCGAATTCAACCAGAGCCGGAGCGAATTGAAGCTATTGCAGGGCCGCATATCCAACGCCGAGCAGACCGCTATCAAGGCCAAAAAATCCGACGACCAGCGCGTTGCTGAGTATGAGCTACAGGAGCTTAATGCCGAACTTGCGGAGTTTGAAGCCGTCGAGCCTTTGCGGTTATTCGGTGCCGACGTTACCCCGGAGAAGCTGGCCGCTATGCTGAAAGCGCAAGGCGGCACGTTCGCGCTTGTATCGGCAGAGGGCGGCGGCTTGTTCGAGAATATAGGGCGGTACTCTGACAAAGGCGGCTTAGAGATTTACTTAAACGGGTACAGCGGTGACAGGGTATGCGTAGACCGTAAAGGCTCAGACAGTATCGTCATAGACCGCCCAACGCTTACCATTATCGCGCCTTGTCAACCATCTGTTGTAGTTGACCTGTTTGCCGATACGCAAAAGGCCGGACGGGGTTTATTGTCGCGGATATTGTTTGTGAAGTGTCCGTCAAGGGTAGGAAGCCGGAAAGCAACATAACAGTCGCTTGATGAGCGTATAGCGGCCAATTATCGCAATCTTTGTCATGGCATGCTGGCTTCTCAGAGCAAGGGCAATCTTGCATACGACAACGAGGGGTTTGAGGTCTATGCCTCATTCTTTGATGAAGTAGAGCCGCAACTAACGCCCGATATAGGTGAACTGTCCTTTATGGCAGACTGGGCCGGGAAGCTACACGGAAATATGACGCGCTTTGCGGGACTTATCCATTGTATCAACGCCTTTGAGCAGGGCAGTAATCCGCTCGACACGGCGATTAACGCTGATGAGGCCCACGCCGCCGCCGAGCTTGCAAGGTACTATCTGGCCCACGCGAGGGCAGTCTACACTGAACAGGCAGAGTCGGAGAGCGTAACCCATGCCCGGTATCTGTGGGGAAAGATACTCTCTATGAAAACGGATAAGAAAAACGAACTGACCCGCATGACGCAAGGCAAGCAAGACTTCGTTCTTGATGAGAGCTTGGCCGAGCTTATAGAGCGTGGGTATGTTCGCGTCGAGCAAACGCAAACAGGCGGCAGACCATCACCGAGGATTGTTGTAAATCCAGAAGCGCGAAAAACATTGACAAAAGTGATGAAAGTCTCTGACGATACCCCTTTTGTCACTTTTATCAATAAAATCACTGTACCCGCGAATGTCCCAAGCACTACGGCGGCGGCTGATTTTTCGCAATGGGTTGAGCTGTCCGAAGAAGAAGCGGCAGACTTGCCATTTTAGGAGGTGGAGCTATGGCGAGGGTATATAAAGCCACCTACGAAGATATTTATAGGTTTCACGCTAAATTCGGGCGCGTTCCACCGTCGAATAGAGATTACGAATATTGGAAAAACCTTTGCTGATATTGGCGAATACAGTAAGGCGCATGATGATAAATTCACAACGGCGTTGCTAGTCGCTGTGTTTGAGGAATTGGAACGGGAATACTGGGAGGCAAACGGACGCGAGATTATACGCTACTGTGAAAAGTACGGGATTTAGGAGGCGAGAGCTATGATTAACCGGGGCCGATACCACTACCCCGACACGGAGATAAAAGGCATACTAAAAACGGCGGTAGTGCTGACTGATACGCGAGAACAGGTCAACGACCATATATTGGCCGCGCTTGACAACCTAAAGGTTGCTCATAAGCCTATGGCTTTATCGTTCGGTGATTATTCGGTTATGCTCCCCGCCATGCTGGAGGCGGGAATAAACCGCGACATATATTTTGACAGTGAAATTATTATTGAGCGTAAGCGCAACCTTGACGAGTTGGCCGGAAACTTTTCAATGGGCAGAGAACGCTTCAAAGATGAGATGATACGAGCCGGACACGCTCAAAAGTATCTGATTATTGAGCAGGGCGGCGGCTATGCCGCTATCCTCAACCAGCAGTACCACGCCCGGTTGTCGGCAAAGTCGTTCTTCGCGTCCCTGCTGAGTTTTCAAGCGTGGTATGGGTTGAATGTGATTTTCACCGGGCCGGACATGACCGCCGAAATTATTTGGGGTCTGCTGTATTACCATGTTCGGGCGTGGCTGGCCGGATAACAGCTTTTTCGGTTCAATCGCAAAACAACGCAATATAAGCGAGGGGGTGTGAGAATTGGCAAGGCAATGTACTGTTTGCGCCCATGCGGACGCTGATAAAATCAATGCGGAGCTTGTAGGAGGCGCGACGCTGGACGCGCTGTCAAAGGCATACGGCCTGAACATGGCCGCGCTACACCGTCATAAAAAGCATATTCCCGCACAGCTTGTCAAAGCGCAGGATGCTCAGGAAGTAGCCGCCGCCGATAACCTTATGGGACGCATAGCCTCCTTGAACACCAAAGCCGAGGACGTATACAGACAGGCAATCAAGGCCGAAAACCTGACCGCCGCTATTGCCGCCGTGCGTGAGTTGCGAGGCATTACAGAGTTGTACGCGAAGATAACCGGGGAACTGCAAGCGCAGACCGTCAATAATATTATCATCATGCCGGAATGGGTAACATTGCGTAACGCTATCTTATATGCCTGGAGCCGTACCCGGAGGCGCGACGGGCAGTTATTGAAGCCGTTGGGAGGGTTGAGAGTGATACATAAAGACTTACAACGCGCCCTTGACCCGGTAGAGTTTTCGCGCTACATAGGCATAGAGCCGGACGAATGGCAAGCTGAGGTTCTACGCTACGAGGGCAAGCGGCTCTTGCTGAACTGTTCCCGTCAGAGTGGTAAAAGCACTACCACGTCAACAAAAGCCCTGCACACGGGCATATACCGCCCTAAAAGCCTGATATTGCTTGTATCTCCGTCTTTGAGGCAATCACAAGAGTTATTCCGCAAGGTTAAGGACGGCTATGAGGCGATGGAGGCACGACCGGGACTATTGGAAGATAACCGCCTGTCAATGGTGTTAGCCAACGGGAGCCGCATAGTGTCCCTGCCCTCCGGCCAGTCAACCGTGCGCGGCTTTTCCGGCGTTACAATGATACTCGAAGATGAGGCAAGCCAAGTCAAAGACGATTTCTATTATGCTGTCCTCCCCATGCTGATAATCAACAACGGTACGTTTATCGCCATGACAACGCCTTACGGCAAGTGAGGGCATTTCTTCAACGAATGGCAGGACGGCGGCGAAGATTGGAAGCGCATAGAGATACCCGCAACAAAATGTCCCCGTATAAGCGCAGAGGACTTAGAACGGCAACGCCGGAGCTTGGGGAGTATGTTTTTTCGGCAAGAATTTAATTGTGAGTTTGTAGAAACGACCGACCAAGTTTTCAGCTATGACACAATCAACGAGGCTTTCGACGATAATGTGAAGCCGCTATTTGTAACAGGAGGGGCGTAGACATGGCAGAGTTTTTCATAACAGCGGATTTAGGGCAAGTGAACGATTATACCGCGATAACGATATTCGAGAGTTGTCTAAAAGATAGTGGCGCGGAATATCACTTGCGGCATATAGAACGCCCGGAGCGCGGAACATCATACCCAAAGATAGTTGACCGCTTAAAGGAGCTTGCGACCAGCAAACAGCTTGCGGACGCATATAAAACCGTTGCCATAGATATAACTGGCGTAGGCCGTCCCGTATGGGATTTACTAAAGCAGAATTTCAGAGGCACATATGCGCGGCTAAAAGGTATTTCAATCACCGGGGGCAACACCGTTACCGAGGAAAGCAATATCTTCAACGTGCCGAAGCGTGGCCTCGTATCTGCCTTGCAAGTAGCTTTTCAAAACGGTCAGATAAAGATACCGCGAGGCTTGCCGGAGGCCGACACGCTCATTAAAGAGCTTACCAATTTCAAGGTTAAAATCAACTTGAACGGCCACGACCAATACGAGGCTTGGCGCGAGGGCATACACGACGATATAGTGCTGTCGGCGGCTATGGGCGTGTGGCTTGCGTCACAGCATTATCATTCCCATAGCTGGTATAAAAGTCTGATAACTTAACTGGGAGGAACCATGACTATGTTAAACAAAGAAGAAATGCTTGACCGCCTTGACAGTATATATTGCAAGCTGGAACCCATATATGATTTAGATAGCGCGGACTTCGCCAATACGATAAAGTCGTATGAGGATATCGCGGCCCTCCTGATAATATCCTTTGCTTTTGCCCGTGCCGCTCCCCCACGCGAGGACTACACCGACGAGGAAGTGACGGAACTGGAACGCCATGCCGACAGGCTTATTGAACTATTCCGCGATACTATAACGGATTAAGACTTTTATCACTTTTATCAATATAATTCCGGGATTTAAAAAGCCAAAACGAGCGGAGAGGGAACCTTATTCCCCCTCTGCTTTTTCGTTATCGGGAACGTACTCTAAAATGTCTCCCGGCTGGCAATCAAGCAAGGAGCAGAGCTTGGCAATGGTTCGCGTGTCTATATCGCCGCCCTCTTTAATCTTTTTGAAAGTTGCTTGCCCTATTAGGTTGTCTTTTTTGACCGTATACGAGGTTACGCCTTTTTTCTCCATGAGAGCCAACAGCTTATTGTACTTAATCGGCATACCGTTCACCCGCTTTTCAACGAAGTTGGGGTGGGCTTTATTTATGTACCCACCTCCACGATATCATTATAGCAAATTTATATCTCTAATACAAGTGATAAAGTACACAAAATCATGCTTAAAAATATCTCTATAATTGGTGATAACTATGCTTGACTATCTCTAATAATAGTGATATACTGTTATCAGAGGTTGAGGGAAAGCGGACGAACGAAGCGAAAGCCTACCAAGAACGCCACGTAAGAGCCGGAACGGATAAGAAAAGACGCGCAGAAGCGCCGAGATATAAACTTAACGCCCCCGGCCCCCAACCTACTAAACCCAAAGGAGATAACGACCATGACAAATCTTCAAGAGAAAATCAGAGAGTACCGCGAATACACGAGAATGATTGAGGAAATGGAAGCCCTCAAAGACGCGATAGCCGACGAACTCAAAGCGGCCATGACCGAAGCCGGAGAAAGCAAGATGATAGTCGGCGAGTACAAACTCAGCTACACCGACACGAAGCGCGAAACCCTTGACAAGAAACGTCTGGAAAACGACTTGGGCGACCTGAGTGAGTACACCAAAATCACCACCTACAAGCGGTTCAGCGTGGCATAGGAAAAGGCCCATATCGAAGCTACCAACTCCGATACAGGCCCCGACGGGTAAAGGCTATACCCACACATCACAAGTCAAGTATAGCCTCCCCGCCGCGATAAATCAAGAAGAATTTTAAGGAGGCAGACCATGTTAAACCCTAAGAGCTTGCCGAACGGCGGCGAACAGTACGAAACCTATACCCCGGCCATACGCAAGGCCGGAAAGCGTGTCCAGTATGACTACCGCGACCATGACGGAAAGTTATTCTCCTGCACCAAAAAGACGCTTGACGAGTGCAGGTCGGCGCGTGACCGCTGGATTGATGAGAGGGAGGGTAAACGGTGAACGGCTTAGTTATTCGGTATTTTATGAGTGGTTACTACCTTTGTGACGGCAAGCCGCCGGAGGGGTGCGAGAACGACGGCGAGTTGCACATAGGCAACGCCGTCAAGTGGTTTGAAACGTGGGAGGAAGCCGACGCAATGCGGCACATGATAGCCGCCGCTTATGGTATCACCGATAACACCGAACAGGGCGTAGCATAACACCAGAACACACAACCGCAATCGGGCGGGACTGCCCCGCCCGGATTGGCTTAAATATGAAAGGGGTTCAATTATGAGTTTCAACGCTCACGCGATATTTGACGCAAACCATGTGAAGTTTTCCAATATGGCCGGAACGCCTAAAAGCTCCGACGCTTTTCACGGGGCATACATAACACCAGCATACAAGAGAAGCACTGACGAGGGCGTAGCCATTGATACCGCTTACGGCGAGGTTATATCCGACTACCAGCGGGACGGCTTTATCGTGGGGTTCAATGCCGCCATCCAGCTTCTTATGAGTTGTGCTGTGGGTGACAGGGGGATAGACTGATTTTAGACAACCACGTCAATACAAAGGGAGCGGGGATATTCGTCCCGCTCCCTCTTTTTATCATTGCTCCGTAACGCATTTTAACCCGCCGTGTTTTACCCTGTTTTGTGATGTCATGCGTCAATTATGCGTCAAATACAGATTGATATATGCCTAAATGCCTGTAATATCAATGATTTTGCTGTTGAGGGAATTACTCCACCATCGCGATAACGGCAAGGTCGTCGCTGAGATTGCGGACGATTACCGGCATAGCCGTCAGCCCCACTATCTCACAGACTCGTTTCCTGCTGTTGCCGCAGAGCAGTTCATAGCCGCCCTCGGTTCGCGGACGCGCCAACCCCGGTTTGCGAACGCCGTACTCGCGGACGCTTTCCGCGAGTTTCGTCATCTGCTCGTCGTTATTGACCCGGAACGGATGGCAGTCGGGGGCGTGGAGGTCGGATAGCGCGATTTCCGCCACGGTCTCGCCGACGCCCGCGGTCATGCCGCCGAAGATGTCGTCAAATTCCGCGAGAGCGAGGTTGCCGTTTGTCACTTTACGCATTATGCGCCACCCACTTTGCGATTTCATCCGCGAGGGAGTTATACGCCGCCGTGATTTTCCGTTCGGGTCATGGGCGAAAATGCTTGCGCCTTGCGCGGAACACTCGGCGGCTTTCACGGAGTGGGGTATATGCTCGCCGAATATGCGAATCTTGCCGCCGTAGGCCGTTTCGATCAGTTCCGTGATTTACCGCGTCAGCTTTGCCCTCTTGTCCACCATTGTGAGCAGTATGCCCTCTATGGTCAGCGCGGGGTTAATCTGCCGCCGAATCCGCGCCACGCTTTTCAGCGGAAGCTCCATTCCTTTCGCGTCGAAGAACTTCGGCGCGACCGGAATGATTACGCTGCCCGCAGCGGCCAGCGCGTTCACCGTCAGCAAATCCATTGACGGCGAACAGTCCAAAATGATGAAGTCATAGTCGGATTTCACCCTGTCAAGGTACTGCCGTAGTACGGTTTCGCGCCCGATAATTTGCACAAGCGCAAGCTCCACGCCCGCGAGGGCGCTGTTGGCGGGCAGAAGGTCTATGCCCTCCCTGTGTTGGATAACCCCGGCGGCGGGGTCGCAGTCGGGGTCCGCGATGATGTTTTGAAGCATAGTTGCAATGGTGACGTTTAGCTTGTTTGGTTCCGCCACGCCAAAGCTGACTGTCGCGCTGTGCTGCGGGTCGAGGTCGTAGACGAGTACCCGCTTGCCCCTCCGGGCCAGTCCGAACCCTAGACTTACGGCGGTCATGGTTTTGCCGACCCCGCCCTTGAGGTTGGATGCTGCGATGATTTTTTACGGCGGCACAAGCCCCGATTTGAGTGATAACAGCGGCGGCGTTTTGACCGCCTAAACAAACCAAAGAAACCTTGATTTCATACGGGTTTCTTGATTTATTCCTATATATACGCTACGGGGATATGTCGCGTTTTGGGCGTGATTATCTGCAAGTCGGAATGTATACGGATATTCTGTTTCCCGATTTTGGAGTACATTTCATTGCCGTAAATGACGGAGTAGACAGCGCGCGCGGCGAAAACGAGTTTACCGCAATCCGCAATATTTTCAATGAAATGTATGCGCGGGACACCAGTAAAGAAATCCGTGCCACATGGCGGTCAAAGGGCAAATCCGGCGAACACCTTTGCACAAACCCGCCCTATGGGTATCTCAAAGACCAGGGGGACAAAAAGAAATGGATTGTTGACCCGGAAGCCGCAGCCGTCGTACAAAAGATATTTTCTTTGTACGTTGACGGGTTAGGGCCGACGCAGATAGCCAAATGGTTACGGGCGCATAAAATCAAAAATCCAACCGCTTACTTGATAAAGCGAGGATTACCCGCAGCCAACAAGCCGACCCTTACAAATGGGCTAACGAAACTGTTTGCCGCGCGTTAGAGCGGTTAGACTATTTAGGGCATACGGTGAACTTCAAGACAAAAAAACAATCCTACAAGAGCCAAAAAAAGCTATGGAATGACCCCGACGAAAGGGTGATTTTCGAGAATACGCAAGAGCCAATCATTGAGGAAAGCGTATTTTTGATTGTTCAGAATATCCGGCAGTCGAAGAAGCGGCCTACAAAAATGGGCGATATGGGTATGTTTTCCGTGCTTTTGTATTGCGCTGGTTGCGGCGGTATCATATATCAATGCCGCACAAACAAGTTTAAGCGTGAACAAGAGTATTTTCTCTGTTCCACCTATCGCAAAGACCGTGACGTGTGCGACACATGCACATTCTATCCGTAATGTGGCGCTGGAGGAAATCGTTTTGCTAAACTACGGGAAGCGATACAATACGTTTCCGAGTATGAGGACGATTTTATCCGTGAAGCCGCCGACGTTACCTTGCGGGAGCGTGACTGGGAACTTACACGGAAAAAGGATACCTTGACGAAAAGCGAAAAGCGGATTGCCGAGCTTGACCTGATAATCAAGCGTTTGTACGAGGATAGCATAAGCGGAAAGCTGACCGACGAGCGGTTTATAAAGCTATCCCGCGATTACGAGCTTGGACAGGACAACCTAAAAGGTATGGTAGAGGTTTTACACAAGGACGTAAAGCGGCGGGAACAGAAGAAAAACAACGCAAGGAGCTTTATAGCCGCAGCAAAGAAGTATACCGATTTAGCCGAGCTTGACGCTACCGCGCTACGGGAGTTTATCGACAAGATTTATGTTTCAAAGACTTCCGGGCAAAAGGGACGCGGAAAGACGGACAAGGAACGAGAAATCGAAATTGTCTATATACAATGGAAATCGGTGTAGCATTACACTACACCGACAACCTATCAAAATGTTTTCTTACGTCACCGCCCGCTAGACGGCGTTTCTTTTATTTCGCGTATTCAATGGCTCTTGTCTCGCGTATCAAATTAACTTTAATCTGGCCTGGATACTCCAGTTCGTTTTCAATTCTTTTGGCGATCTCTCTGGCGAGAACTGTCATAGAGGCGTCATCAACGTCTTCCGGTATAATGATTATACGCAACTCGCGTCCCGCCTGTATAGCGAACGACTTTTCGACGCCTTTAAACTCATCCGCGATGCTTTCAAGCGTCTGAAGCCGTTTAATATACGATTCAAGCGTTTCTCGTCTCGCTCCTGGACGCGCGGCGGATATGGCGTCCGCGGCCTGGACGAGAACCGATATTATGTTTGACGGTTCCACGTCTCCATGATGCGATTCCACAGCGTTTATTACAATATCAGACTCACGGTATTTTTTGCAGAGCGAAACGCCTATGCTTATATGTGAGCCTTCCATATCATGATCAGCGGCTTTTCCGATATCATGCAACAGCCCCGCCCGTTTCGCCATAGTTACGTCGGCGCCTACTTCGGCGGCCATAAGTCCGCATAAATGAGCGACTTCGATAGAATGTTTCAAAACATTTTGACCGTAGCTTGTCCTGAACTTCATTTTGCCAAGCAAACGCACTAGTTCCGCGTGAATGCCGTGCACGCTTGTTTCAAACGTGGCGGCTTCTCCTTCTTCGCGAATCATCAAATCGACTTCTTTTTTAGCCTTTTCTACCATTTCCTCTATTCTAGCGGGATGTACGCGTCCGTCAAGAATGAGTTTTTCAAGGGCGATACGCGCTATTTCCCTGCGTATCGGGTCGAAACCTGACAGTATAACGGCCTCGGGCGTGTCGTCAATAATTAAGTCTATACCTGTCAAAGACTCAAGCATTCTAATGTTTCTGCCCTCACGTCCGATAATTCGGCCTTTCATTTCGTCGTTAGGCAATGTGACGACTGACACCGTCGTTTCCGCCACATGATCCACCGCGCATCGCTGTATGGCGTTGGATATTATCTTTTTAGCTCGTCTATCCGCTTCCAGCTTAGCCTTCGCCTCAATGTCCTTAATAAGAGCCGCGGCTTCCATTGTGGCCTCTGTTTTAATTAAATTAATCAGGTATTCTTTCGCCTGTTCGGGAGAAAAGCCTGAAATGCGCTTCAGTTCGGTTTTATGCTCTTCGAGCGTATTGGAAATATCATCGCGCTGTCTGTCGAGCGCCTCGATTTTACGTTGAAGCTGTTCGTCTTTTTTTTCAAATGACTCCGATTTTCTGTCAAGTGCCTCTTCTTTTTGTATCAACCGATGCTCTAGGCGCATAATCTCATTACGGCGCTCTTTAGCTTCCTTTTCGGCTTCATTTTTAGTCCGTATGCTTTCTTCTTTGGCTTCAAGCAGAATTTCCTTTCTTGTCGCCTCAGCGCCTCTTTTGACTTCTTCAATAATATTAGCCGCGGCTATCTCCGCGGAACCGATTTTATTCTCGGCAACCTTTTTTCTGTAAAACATGCCCGCGAAAAAACTAATAAGCGCGGTAGTTATGGCAACTAAAACAGTCGCCATAGCCGACCCTATGGGCAATTAAAATACACCTCCATCCAATATATTTTACGCTTTCGCAACTTGCGAAACGCGCGTCCTCAGGCTTGATTTTTACGTGATAACACCGTTTCCTATATATTTCGTTATAGAAAAAGCGCCTAAAACCGTACGTTTCGACGGTTACGAAAGCTGTCTAATATGCGCGAAAAAACAGCGGCTATAAATTCGGCCCCATTCAGGAACGCACATTAAAATATTCTACATTGATTTAAAAATATTGTCAAGCGCGGCGCCGATTATCACATGCGGCGTTATAGCCTAAAAAATCGCGCTGACGCTTTTTCAAAGCCCATCTTCTGGACGGCTTCCGCACGGCAAAGTCTATCTTCAAGGATTTTTCACACTGTAAAGGGTGGTGATCCAAACCGCTTTCATCTAAGCCAATTTTGTATTGGTTCTTTTTTACGCGCGATTTTAGTTTGCGTTCCCATCGCGTCATTAACCAAATCTTATGTTGAAAGTTGATTCAAATCTCGAAAATAATAAACAATATATAGCCTTGGCTTTTAGAGCCTGTTTAAGATATCCATTTTGCGTCTTTTCGGCTTATTAGACGTCCAGAAACCTGACTCCGGCGTCTGCGCGGCGGATTTTCCACAATGAGGCGTCAAGTTTAAGAACAGGTCTAATATGTCAATTCTATTTAACCGCGACATTTCCGTCGTCTTTACTGTAATGTCTTTATCATGTAAAGTAAATGCTTTGTTGGAATTGACGAAAGTTGAGCGGGAGCGCAGCCTCGAAGCGAAAATCTCGGTAAGCTGGAGTTTATGAATCGGCTTGGTTCTTTATAGAAGGGCGGAATGGCGTGGACTCGATTGAAGAACTCTTTTCCTTCCTATGTTCTAGTTGAGTGAAAAGAAAAAATCTCAAATTATTGTTAATTAGAATAAGCGGCGGAAAGAGTGTAATCCACTATCCGCCGCTTTGTCATTTAATCGTAAATTAGCTCACTCCCGATGATTTCACCAGTCAGTTTGATATTCGCTACGGATACCGCGCTCTGACCGAGTTCAATTAAATTCTGACGGCATACTTCAGCGGGGGTTTTATATGCTGAAACGCTTTATGGCATCGGATACACTTTTTTGCCAAAAGCTGAATTTACTATCATGCCTGACGCCAAATACAGGGCGACTAAACTGTCGCCAAGCAAAGCCCAAGCGGCGATCGGCGAGTATTCCGGGCCAAGAATTTTAAGGTCAGTGAGCGCGAGAATCGGTAAAGCGATGTCAAGCAACAAAACTACTATCGAAAGCAAAGAGAACTTAGTGAAAAACGCCGGGGTCCATAACCATGTGACTATCGCGAGAACTCCCCACGCATAGCCGTCAAGGCGAGCGTCAAGCGGCGTATCCGCGTTAAACTTGACGAACATTTCCAAGCCTGTCGCGAGCATGAAAAAACAAGTGAAGTAAAGGAACGTGTTACCTCCGGTAAGCGATCTGCTTTTTAGATCGATAATGGCTACGATAAACTGGGCGACAAAACCTCCTATAAGCCAGCAACCAAGTAACGGAGTAGCGCTGTGATCCACCCTGCCGGAAAGAAGCGCGAAGAAACCGGCGCAGACGACGGCGAGCGCCACAAGACCGGCGGGAGTAGCGTTAGCCCAGTCCTTTTGTACGGTCGCCGAAGGCGCTTCATTAGATTGAGTTGTCATTTCTACACATCCTTTAATTTTAGTAATTATCATTATAGCGACTTAAGTCGAGCGACCGCTCATTTAGCGGAAACGAACCGTCACGACCGATATCGTTCCGACGAATGTTAGAACCGTCAAAGCGCTGAAGTTTGCGGTTGTAACATAAAGGCGCGACCGATTTTCGTTGTAGCGCGTCACCCCAAGATTAGCGAAAATTAATGAATTCGCCGAACATGTCGCTCGCACGTTCGTTAAGCGTTATGTAAATTAGCGTTTTACGTAAAGCTGAATTAATACTGGGATACGTCACGCTTAGCCTAAGCCGCTACGATTACTGTAGCATACGCTGATGATAATTACAACACTAAGTTCGCATTCGCGCTATAAAAACAAGCGTAAGAAAATTTGGCGATTAAAGGAATGGAAAGCTATAGACCTGTCCTGGAAGCTGACTTCGACGGATTCACGAGCGAATTTTTCGCGGGGCAAGGTTTTCGCTGACGCCGCATTGTGGAAAATCCGTCGCGCGGACGCCAGAGTCAGGTTTCGGGACAGGTCTAATAAGCCGAAAAGACGTGAAACGGAGATTTTGAACAGGCTCTCAGACAAGAACGCGTCATCCTGGTTTTTCGCGGCGCGCAAATTAATCGCGTTATATACACATTAAAACGTAATATATCGATGTTTTATAGCTTCATTACTTCGGTTCCGGTAAAGTAATGGCGTAATATTTCCTTAAAGGTCTTGCCGCTGTCCGCCATACTTTTTACGCCGTTTTGACTCATCCCGACGCCATGCCCATTTCCGCCGCCGTAAAAAGTGACGCTGATAAGGTTTCCGTTTTCGTCGCGTGCTTTATCCATACTGTAGAACGCGCTCGGCATAAGCGAGTAATTTTCAGAGACCGAACCGTCAGCCTTTACCGTAGTTATCGCTCGTCCGCCGTCAAGGTTTTGTTCCGGCTTTATAAGAGCGCGAACGTTATATTCCGTCAAAATCAGTATGGAGCGTTCGCTGCCGGTGACGCGCATAGCCATGATGTTCCCCGCCTCGCCGCGAGCCGTGACCTCAATATCCACAAGCTCGCCTACGCTTTCAACCGGGCGGCTTCTAAACGCGCCATTCGCCTGTAATGTCTTTATAAGCGTGGGATTCGCCTCATAACGTTGTTTAAGCGCGGAATTTATCGACGCGCCTATCTCCTTGGCGGTCATATCGGCGCGCCAGCGAAACCAGGGGAATTCGCTGTCTGGACTCGACACATTCGTGGCCTTAAAAAAACGCTCCGCGTTTTCCTCAACGCTTAAATCGCCGAAATCCGCCCCGTCGTACTGTCTGGTAGCCGATAAAAACGTCTGCGTTTTCGTCGGAAACCGTTTCGTGGCTCCGTCCGCCCACACTTCTCCGCTATTAGCCGTCATCCCGCATGACGTCGAAAAGAAATTAGCGCTAACAGGCGCGCCGTTTACGGTAAGATACTGTCCTTTGGTTTCCTCTACCGCTTGAACGCTCGCGTCGCTTTCCGGCGTTTTGTTGTAAACCTGACTGCTGACCGTGTCGTCCACTTGCGCGCCGTAGGCGTGAAATCGGTTGACTGACATTTGATTTCTGGCGTAGCTTCGCGCGGCGACGGCTTGCGCCTTCAGCGCTTCCACGCCGTAAGACGACGGCATCTCGCTTGTCACCACAGAGTATAGATAGCGCTCCATGTCCAGTTCATTAACGACGTAATATCCGCCTTCGCGCTTCGACACTTCAAAAACGCCCCTGTACTTGGCGCCGTTTAACTCCAGCCCGCCGTCGTTTTCAGGCGTTATGTAAACGCGGACTCCGTCGCCGAACGTTTCTTCGGATATGTCAAGCGTTTCACCTGGCGCGCGGCGCGACGTCTCGGCTCCGTTTGACACGGTGAACCCTCCCGCACTCGATATCGATACGTTCTTATGCGAAAGACCTCCTCCTTTTTGACTGATGGCCACGCGTATAACGCTTGTTGCCGAAGAATCATAAATTACGGCCGCGCGCGCCACACCGTCTTTCAGTATAAAATCCGCCGCTTCGCGTCCGATGGGCAGCGCGCTTATTGTCTTCCATTTTGGCGCGCCGTTCTCGACGGAGTAGATTTTAAAACGCTCATCCACGGATAACGCGCCGCTCTGTTTAAGCTCGATCTCTGAAAGCGTCGTAAGCATGGCGGCTTCCCGGGTTTTTTCGCCCAAAAGCTCAATTTTGACCGCCGCGCCTCCATCTATGGTCACATCGCAAATCTTTCCCGTGGCGTCGGGCATGTCGGACGAATGATGATAGCTCCTTTCTACGCCTCCTGAAAAAATCGTCACATGATCAGCGTCATTATTTACCATATAAGCGTTTTTTATAGTTGGCGAAAATGTCTCAACCGATAAAACCGCCATTATTTCCCCTTCTTTTTCCAACACGCGTATTTCGGCGTCTAAATACGGCGACATGTCGATTCCCGCGCACGTATAAGCGCCGTCGTCGGCTATAAAGCCGCCTTCGCGCAATTTTGAGTTATCCGCGGGCGTCGCCAAAACTATCAACGTCTTTTCATTTACGCCAAACGCCTCTTTAATCGTTCTATCTCCGCTTTGAGCTTCAAGCGTTTTTTTGTAGAGATCCATCCAAAGCGCGTACGATACTGGTTTTTGGGCGTTTTCGTCCTGCACGCTCGGACGCGGTCCGCCCAGTTTTTCCATAAGAGTATAAGCTTGCGACAGGGTAATCGACGCATCCGGCGAAAACTTGTCGTCGTCTCCCAGCATATATCCGTTTACGAACACGGCGTTTACATATTTATGATACCACGCGTCATCAGAAACGTCAGAAAACTCAATTTCGTCATCGAACGAATCTATGGACGACGCGTCATTGAAAGCCAGCGCTATCATCTTGGCCGCGAACGCGCGCGTGACGGACGTGTCATCTCCTATGCTTTTAACGGGCGTAACGCTTTCGGGCGACGTTTGCTCAGGCAACGCTTGTTCAGGTGATACCTGTTTAGGCGGCGCCTGTTTAGGTGATACCTGTTCAGGTGATACCTGTTCGACGGGCGCGTCTCGTTTTATTAAACAACCGGAAAAAATAAAGGCCGCCGCCAAAAGCGTCAGACCAATTTTAATATTAATTTTCATAATGCTTCTCCCCTCAACTGACCTTAAATGAAACGGAGGATTGTCCTTCGTCCGTATTCATACGTTATGCTCCGGACGTTTAAGATATGTCTTTCGTCGTTCATATACTGTTATAGAATAAATCGGACGCCAAACGAATAAATTTATGATAGATAGTTTTTAAGGATTTCGCGTTCGCCGCGAAACCGATCCGGAGGATGTCATGAAGGTTATAAGCGTAAAGAAAGAGCAGATAATGGCGGTTTTTTTCGCCGCGGTAATATTGTTTGGACTGGCCGGGGTCTTTCGCGACGATGTGATAGCGACGTTCGCTATGCCTGTGGCTAATAAAGTGGTTATAATAGATTCCGGTCATGGGGGATTCGATCCGGGTAAGGTCGTTGATAAAAATATCCAAGAAAAAGATATCAATTTGCAGATAGCCAAAAAACTACAGGCATATCTTGAGCAGGGCGGGGCCTATGTAATTATGACGCGCGTAGCTGACGAAGCGCTCGGATCACGAAAAAACTCTGACATGAGAAATCGCAAAACGCTTATCAACGAAAGCAAAGCTGACATATTAGTGAGCATACATCAAAACGCTTACTCTAACACGTCCGTAGCCGGCGCTCAAGTTTTCTATTTCGGAAAATCTGAGAACAGCAAAAAACTTGCGGAAAAGATACAAACTGAAATGAAAACGTTTCTTGGGCAAAAAACGAAGCTTGAAGCTAAATCAAACTCAAGTTATTTTATGCTTCGAAGCACCGTGTTGCCGGCGGTCATAGTGGAATGCGGATTTTTGACAAACGCCACGGAGAAACAGAAGCTTACTCAAGATGAGTATCAGGAAAAAATCGCCTGGGGCATTTATACGGGCATCATTAAGTATTTTGAAGAAGAGTAAAAATCTTTTGTCAGCGCGGCTTTTCACGTTCATATAAGCAAGTCGCGATAGGCTCTGAAATCTGTCATTGGGAATCTTAGAGTCTGTTTAGCGCCTAGGTCCGACGATTGAGCGAGTTTTCGCCGCGCTAGGATTTTGGCGACAAAGAGCGGCGGAAAAATCTACGTTTAACCGTCTAACGCAGATACTAAACAGGCTCTTCTTAAAACGGAGGAGTCCGGCCGGACGTTTACACAGATGTCATTAAACGTTTGGAGAGCGTTATAATCTTTCAAGGCGCCCGCGGACGGTCTTTTCCTACTTCGCCCTTTTTATATGGCGCCGCGCAAGTTCCGTCGTTACGTCAGACGGCGCTATTCCGCGTTCAGACATAAGAACAAGCGTGTGATAGCATAAGTCGGCTATTTCATAAACCGTCTCGTCATTGTTACGTTTCATGGCGGCGATGATAACCTCCGCGCTTTCTTCACCCACTTTCTTCAAGATCTTTTCAATCCCTTTTTCAAACAGATATTTCGTATAGCTGTCTTCAGCGTTCGAATTTTTGCGTTCCTCAATGACTTTATAAAGCGCGCCGATCGTGAATCGCTCGTCTTCGCCGAAAATCCAGTTGAAAAAACAACTTTCAGCGCCGGTGTGACACGCCGGACCATCCTTTATGACTTGTACGACCAGCGCGTCGCCGTCACAATCGGCCTTTATATTTACGACGCGTTGTACATTCCCGCTTGTCTCGCCTTTGCGCCAAAGCGTCTTACGGCTGCGCGAATAAAGGCATACGCGCTTTTCGCGTATAGTTATGCCCAAACTTTCAGCGTTCATATAAGCGAGAGTTAGGACGTCTCCGCTGTAATAATCCTGAATAACGACAGGCGCAAGCCCATGCGCGTCAAATTTGACATCGGAAGGGTTCATATCGGCTCCTTTTTGTAAAGTTGATTTTATAGCTCCCTCATGGGTATTCCATTTTGGGCCAAAAAGCGTTTAAGTTCAGGAATAGCTACCTCGCGGTAATGAAAAATGGAAGCGGCCAACCCCGCGTCAATACGGGGGTTTGCGAAAAGCTCAAGAAAATGTTTCTCACTCCCGGCGCCGCCCGACGCTATTATCGGAACTTTAACGCGGTCTGACAAATCGGCGAGCAGCGGCATGTCAAACCCGTTTTTAACGCCGTCCGTGTCCATGCTGTTCGCGACTATTTCGCCCGCGCCTCTATCTACTCCGTTTTTGGCCCATTCCAGCGCGTCAATGCCGGTATTCTCGCGCCCGCCCTTGGCGAAAACGCGAAAAACGCCATTTACGCGTTTAATGTCTATTGATAAAACGACGCATTGACTCCCATATCGTCTGGCCGCGCGCTCTATTAAAGACGGATCGGCTATCGCCCCGCTATTTACGCTGACTTTGTCCGCGCCGTTTTTTAGGACCCGGTCAAAATCGGCCAAGGAATTGACGGCGCCGCCAACGGTAAGGGGTATAAACGCCTTCGACGCTACTTCTCGTAAAACGTCCACGAACAGCGAGCGCCCTTCCGCCGAAGCCGTTATGTCGTAAAACACGAGTTCATCGGCGCCTTGCTCATTGTAATATTCGGCCAGGGACACAGGGTCATCAACATCGCTAAGGCCCTGAAAATTCCGGCCTTTTACAACGCGTCCGTCGCGTATGTCCAGACAAGGTATTATGCGCTTCGCGATCATACGCTTCCTCCTTCGGCCACGCGAATAGCTTCTCCCACATCAATAAGCCCCGTATAAACGGCTTTTCCCAGTATGGCGGCGTAAAGTCCCATGTCGCGCAGCGCCGCCACGTCTTCAAGCGAAGATACGCCGCCCGCCGCGGTGATGTTTACGCCGTCCAGCTTCGCCAGACGCTCGTAGACGCGTAAGTTGGCTCCGGCGTTCGAACCGTCCCGGCTTATATCCGTATAAATTATATATTCGGCGCCGATTTCGCGCATCTCTTTACAAAAATCAAGGCTGTCGGTTTGACTCACGTCAATCCAGCCTTCCGAAGCCGCTTTGCCGTTCACAGCGTCCACGCCGATGGCTATGCCGCCGCCGTAGCGTTCTATCGCGCGTCGCGTAAATGTCGGATCTTTAAGAGCGGAGGTGCCCAGTATGACGCGTTTAACGCCCGCCGCGAAATACGCCTCAACAGTCTCTTCGTTTCTGGCTCCGCCGCCTAATTGCACGAATATGTCATTACATGACGCGATATCGCGCGCCGTATCGAAATTAACGGGCGAACCGCTTTTCGCCGCGTCCAAATCCACTATATGAATATGCGTGGCGCCTTTAAGCTTAAATTTTTTGGCGAATTCTCTAGGATCGCCATAGTCGGACACCTTTGAGTAGTCGCCTTGAAAAAGACGCGCCGCGCGTCCGCCCAGCAAGTCTATAGCGGGAAATATAATCATAAGACCGCCTCCGCGAACGCCTTTAAAATGGTTAACCCAGGCGTTCCGCTTTTTTCAGGATGGAACTGCGAGCCAAAAACGCCGCCGTTCCATACGAGACCGGGCGTCAAAACCCCGTACTCGCTTTGCGCGGCTATGAACCGATCGCAATTTTTCGCGTAAAAACTATGCACGTAATAAACGTGCGTTCCGTCTTTTATGTATTTTAAAAGCGGACAGTCGCGGCGTTTTATAGTAAGCGGATTCCATCCCATATGTGGAACTTTGTAATCAAAGCCTTTTTCTCTCAAGTCGTTTTCCAATGGCGCAACCGCGCCGGGTATAAGCCCAAGCCCTTCATGAAGCCCGAATTCATGACTTTCTTCAAATAGAAGCTGCATCCCCAAACATATGCCCAAAATGGGTATGCGCGCGCGCGCCGCGGACTGTAACGCTGTCGAAAGCCCTTTTTCATTGAGTTTTCGCATTGCGTCGCCGAACGCGCCGACGCCCGGCAATATTATACGCTCGGCGCGTGATACGCGTTCAGCGTCGCCGGTAACCTCAGAAGAAAGACCAAGCGATGAAAGCCCGCTTTCCAAGCTGAACAAGTTGCCTACGCCGTAATCAACAATGGTTATCATAATATAACGCCTTTCGTTGACGGTATCTCGCCTTGCGACTTTGGGTCCGCGGCGACCGCCTGCGAAAGCGCTCGCGCGAAGCCTTTAAACAACGCTTCGGCTATATGATGGCTGTTTTCGCCCGAAATAAGCCGCAGATGAATGGCCGCGCCAAGTTTTCGGGCGAACGCCGCAAAAAATTCCTTTATAAGCTCGGTGTCGAAATCTCCTACTTTAGGCGTCTCGAATCGCGCGTCGAACACAAGCGTCGCGCGACCGCATATGTCCGTCGCGCAAATCGCCAGCGCCTCATCCATTGGCAAAATGAAACTTCCGTAACGATTTATTCCGGCGCGGTCGCCAAGCGCGCGTGAAAAAGCGGAGCCAAGCGCGATCGCGACGTCTTCCGTCGTGTGGTGAAAATCCACATGCGCGTCGCCCTCGCAGCGAAGCGTTAAATTAAAGCGACCATGCCGAGTGAAAAGTTCCAGCATATGGTCTAAAAATCCGCAGCCGGTTTTCACGTCGCACATCCCAGTTCCGTCTATTTCCAGAGAGCACGTTATCTTCGTTTCAGTCGTAGCGCGGTCTATAAACGCGTTTCTCACAGCGTCGCCTCCTTTTAAACGCCGTCCGCGACGGAGCTATTCCACGCCGCTTTCGGGTGAATCGGTATTCCTGGCGCGCTTCCGGTGTTTAAACGCGCGATATTCGCGCAACGAAACTATAGCGGCGCAAGCTTCCGAAGCGACTTCCTAAGCGCGTTAAAAAAGAAGTCCATTTGTTCGTCGGTTCCGATGGTGACGCGCAGATAGTCTTTTATGCGCGGCGCGTCCCAATGCCGCGTCAACACGCCGTTTTCGCGCAATGTCCGGTATAGAGCCGACGCGTCGGTTTTTTCGCGCGTGATAAACGCGAAGTTCGCCACACTGCGCGTTACGGCGAAACCCATATCGTTTAAAATGGACAACGTCCGCTCGCGCGTAGCGATTATTTTCGCTCGACAACTTTCGAAATATTCCGCGTCGGCGAGCGCCGCGTAAGCGGCGGCTTGAGTCATAGCGTTTACGTTGTATGGGTTGAACGAGTATCGTATCTTTTCAAGATCGTTTATAATCTCGACGTCAGCCGCAACATAACCGAAGCGTCCCCCCGCAAGCTGGCGCGATTTTGAAAACGTCCCTACCACAATTAGATTGTCATACCGTTCTATCAGCGGAACGGCGGTCTGGGCGCCAAAATCAACATAGGCCTCGTCAATAACGACCAGACGGTTTCTATTCGCCGCCGCGACGCTTTCGATTTCGTCTAACCCGAGAGCCAGCCCCGTGGGCGCGTTAGGGTTGGCTATCACGACGGTTCCAGCGACGCCGTCATAGTCTCGCGGCTCAACGACGAAACCGTCCCGAAGCGGAACCGTCGTCGCGCCAACGCCAAACAAAGCCGTCAGGGCCGGGTAAAAGCCATACGTTATATCAGGGTACGCCGCGCCGCCTTGACAAAACGCCGCGAAAATAACGGCGAGAGCTTCGTCGCTTCCATTCGCGGCGAACACGCGCTCCCTATCCACTCCCAGCGTTTTCGCTAATTTCCCCAAAACGGCGTCGCATTTGGGGTCGGAATATAGGTTAAGCCGCGAGGCTTCATCCGAGACCGCCCGGGCCACAAGCGGCGACGGAGGGTACGGGCATTCGTTCGTATTAAGTTTGACAAACCCGCTCGCCTGTTCGCCCGGCTTGTATGGGCGGGCCGCCTCGAGCCTGTCATTTAAGAATCGTGACATATATGACCTTCTCTTAATTCTTGCGTTGATATTAGTCAGCGAACCCTGCGCGCCTTATTTTACCGTCGCCATTCATCCAGCCTGGCGGCCAAACTGTCGGCATGAGCGCCTAGACCCTCGCTTTGGGCGAATTTTCGCGCTAGCGCTAGGTCAAGCTCGAGCGCATCTTTTGAATAATAGAGGTAAGAGCTTTTTTTAACGAAGTCGTCTACGGAAAGAGGGGACGCGAATCGCGCCGTCCCGCCGGTAGGCAATGTATGGTTAGGTCCGGCCAAATAGTCGCCAAGCGCTTCCGGCGTATAATGGCCTAAAAAAACACTTCCAGCGTTTCGCGCCGCGGGCAGCCATGCGAACGGATCGGTCAGGCAAAGCTCCAGGTGCTCGGGCGCGGCGGAATTAACGATTTCAAACGCTTCATCTAAGTTTTCCACAACAAATATACGTCCGTTTTTTTCTATGGATTTTTCGGCTATATCCGCGCGCGCCAGCCCTGAAAGGCGGGCTTTCACTCGCTCATCGGTTTTTTGAGCTATTTCGCGGCTCGTGGTCACGAGTATGGCGGACGCGTTCGCGTCATGCTCCGCCTGAGCGAGCAAGTCCGCGGCTATCCAGTCCGGATTCGCTGATTCGTCCGCGACGATCATAACGTCGCTAGGCCCGGCGATCATATCTATATCGACTATGCCGTACACAAGGCGTTTCGCCTCGGCCACATAGACGTTGCCGGGGCCGACTATTTTATCGACGCGCCTTACGCTTTCGGTTCCGAACGCCATCGCCGCCACGCCCTGCGCTCCGCCGATTTTATATATTTCGTTTATACCGCAGACGTTCGCCGCCGCTAAAATCACGTCAGAGACTTTCCCGTCGGACGAAGGCGGCGTGAATAATACAACGCGCTCCACGCCGGCGATTTTAGCCGGCGTCGCGCCCATAATTACGGAGCTTGGGTACGCCGCCGTGCCGCCGGGCGCGTACAGCCCTACGCTTGCGATAGGCGTAACTCTCTGTCCCATCACTACGCCCGGTTTTTCGGTCATTATAAACCCGTTCCTAACCTGCTTCGCGTGGAAAGCGCGTATGTTCTCCGCCGCTTTTTTAAATATGTCAATTAGCGCCGCGTCGGTTCTCGCGACGGCGCCGGCGATTTCATCCTCCGTCACCCGAAACGAGTCAAGTTTTATTCCGTCAAATTTTTCAGTATAACGAAACGCGGCGGCGTCGCCGTTTTTTCGCACGTCTTCCAAGATGGCCGCGACGACGGATGAAACGTCGCTTTTTATTACGTCGCGTTTAGTAAAGTCCGCGTCGCGGCCGCTAAGTATAATCACGACAACCCCTCCAGCTTTCGCGTCAGCGCGCTTATCGCGTCGTTTTTGAAGCGCCATGACGCGCGGTTGGCGATCAGCCGCGCCGACGATGCGACGATTTCGCCAAACACGGTCAAATTATTCTCTTTAAGCGTATGCCCCGTTTCGACAATATCCACTATTACGTCGGCCAAATCCACTATCGGCGCTATTTCGATCGATCCGTTAAGCTTGATGATGTCAACGTCGCGGCTGAGAGCCGCATAATAGGCGCGGGCGACCGACGGATATTTCGTCGCCACGCGCAACGGCAAAGCTGGATCTTCTTTAAAGCTCTGAAGTCCGGCCGCGACAAGCCGGCATTTGCCAAACCCCATA
Source organism: Clostridiales bacterium (assembly GCA_031263985.1). GTDB lineage: Bacteria > Bacillota > Clostridia > Lachnospirales > JAISER01 > JAISER01. The sequence goes on from JAISER010000055.1 coordinate 25,543, forward strand.
TCCAAAAGCTCAATCACGTCCGAACCGTTTTCCAAAAGCATGTCCTTGCCGGCCACGCCTATGTCCGCCGCGCCATGTTCGACATAGCTGCCCACATCGGACGGCTTTACCAAAAAATAGCGCGTCTTGCCTTCTTTATCTTCAAAGACCAATTTACGGCTTTCACCGAAAACCCCGTCGCAACCTAACCCGGCTTTTTCAAACAGCTTGTACGCGTGTCCGCCCAGTCTGCCCTTAGGTAGCGCCACATTCAAAAACCCGTCGTCACGCCCGCGCTCGTCGCGCCCTATCTCGTCCAGATACAAGGCGAACCCAACCGCGCCGCGCCGCTTACCGAACCTCAGCGTCAGATTATCGTACCGCCCGCCGGTCAGCGCCGCGCGGGACGCGCCGTTCACGAACCCTTGAAAAATGAGCCCGCTGTAATAGTCAGCGTCGCCGCGTATGGAAAAATCGAGCCTAAACCGCGTTTTAGCGCCGTCCTTACATCTTTGAAACAGCGCCTCCAGCTCGTCAAGCGGTTCAACGCCGCACGACAATTCGGCGGCGATGTCCCGCGCCTCCGCGAACGCGTTTTCCGCCGGCCCTGACAGAGCGGCCAACCGCGCCAGCGCATTTTCGGTTTTCGCATCAAGGCCGAACGCTCTGGCCGCCTCCCGCATGGCGTGCGGGCTTTTGCTCGAAAGCGCGTCCAGCGCGCAGCGCCGCCATTCGCCCGAAAAACGTGAAAGCGCCATGTCCACAAACCCGGTATGAGACAAATCCAACGCGCCGTCACCGATGATGTCCAGGCTTTGCGCGGCAAGGCTCAGCGCCTCGGCGTCCGCGTCTTCGCCCTCGCCGCCTATAAACTCTAGCCCCATCTGCTTTATTTCGCGATACTCACCGGTACGCCTGTCCCGCCTGAAAACGCTTTCGTTATAATAAACGCGCCGCTGTTCGCCGGGCGGGCTATTTTTCACGATTGACAGCGTTATGTCCGGTTTCATAGCCATAAGCCGTCCGTCGGGACTCGTGAACGTTATGACGTCCCCTCTGTTCAAAAACTCGTTATGCTTCAAATACGTGTCGTATTCCTCAAAACTGCCCGCGCGATAAAGCTCGTAACCCCGCCGTTCAAGCGCCGCGCGCAGCTTCAACGAAACGGCCTCGTCCCGCCTGAACGCGGGCAAGTCAAAATTCATATCGTCACATTCCTCGGAGGATAATATTGTCTGCGTTTTTTTCCATAATACATCACTTCGCCCCCAGCGTCAAGAAAGACCTTGGGGCTCTTCCCCAAGCCCCGCCGGGGTCTTCGACCCTGGACCCCGCGCTCAGCGTCAAGAAAGAAAGACCTTGGGGCTCCGCCCCAAACCCCGCCGGAGTCTTCGACCCCGGACCCCGCTCTCAGCGTCAAGAAAGAAAGACCTTGGGGCTCCGCCCCAAGCCCCGCCGGGGTCTTCCCCCGGACCCCGCGCTCAGCGTCAAGAAAGAAAGACCTTGGGGTTCCG
>JAISER010000064.1 GCA_031263985.1 Clostridiales bacterium
ACCTTGCGCTGGCATTTGCGGTTCCCATCACGTTCGTGTTCGGGTATATACGCTTTTACCGCTTCCCAGAATTCATCCGTTATTGTCCATGACTTATATGCTTGCTTTCCCATCATTTCACATCACTCGGTTTCAGTATAACATTATTGCTTAATGTTGGATAGGCTCTTAGTCCTTCGCCGCGAAGCCGCGCCGCTCGCAATCGTTTGTCAACGGCTTTGTCTTTGTTTTTGACTTCTTTTTTAACTGTATTTTTTGTAATTGCGTATGTTTTTGGCATCTTTATCACCCATCATTTATTGCGCCATATTTAGAATGAGCTTTCAACTTGTTTATTAGATAATGCTATGACGCTGAACTCAGCATAAAAAAAGCGTCGACGCCGATAATCTGACGATGACGCTTTTCATACCGTAAAAACATATTAGACTTGTCCCGAAACCTAACTCCGGCGCCTGCGCGACGGATTTTCCACAATGTGGCGTCAGCGAAATCCTTACCTTGCGAAAAATCCGCTTGTGAATCCGTCGAAGTCAGGTTCTGGGACAGGTCTATTGTTCTAATCGTCGTTTTCCGCGGGCGTCCGTTCAACGCTCTTAGCGCACTCCAGCTTAGCGATCGATATTTCATAAGCGGTCTTTTCCTCAGTCACGCCGTCGTCATATTTTTTTTGATAGTTTCGGCTTTGCATACGTCCCCATATCTCTATATTTTCACCAATGTTAAGACGGCTTGCGAAACGCGCGTTTCTTCCCCACGCTATGCACGGTATGTAGTCCGACTTATTATAAGAGCGGTTAACCGCTATCAGTATGTCGGATATTTCACGTCCGAACGGCGTGGAACGATATACTGGAGTTTTGCATATAAATCCATTCAGATATACCGCGTTAGGGTTTTTCGCTGACGGTTCGCTCGTCAGCTCGATCTCACGGGTAAACAACGTCAATATGAGTTTGTTGCGTTTATCGCTTTCCACATAATTGTTGTAAGAGCGTATCTGTCCTAGAATATGAACTTCCTTACCTATCTCGAATATGTTTTCATCAATTAGCCTGTCAGAAATGGTTACGGGCAAAATGTCATACGCTTCGCTTAAGCGCGGAACCCTCACGCTAAAGTTATAGAACCCCTCGCCGTATACCTCGTGACTAAAAGTTAATTCGCTCGCTATAACGCCGATTATTTCGGCGCTGTTGTTTGTAAGTGACCCGTTGCCCTGCTGCATTTTAAAAGCGCTCCCCTCATAGACGTGCGAAACGCCGAACCAATATGCCGCCCGCTTATCGTTCAACATTTCATGCCGATAATATACTATGAAAAGTCGGACGCTTTTAGACCACGGCTTAAAAACGTTTAAACGGTGACGGTATCTATATTTTCCGGCTGAACGTCCCAGTAAAGCGCGGCTGAAACGGCTGCAAGCGCCGCGATCGGCCTTAACGACGAACCGGTTATGTTCAAGGCGAATTCCTGCGGTTCGACAGCGGCGCCTGTAAACGTCGCGAGCGTTCTCTGAACGCAACATAATATAGTGGAATATTCGCTTTCCACAACGCTGGACGCGGTGACGCTCGCCTTTGGATTCAAGCCGAACGTTATTATGGGCGCTTTGTTGTCTTTTATCATTCTGACCGCGCCCTCGTCATCGGTATTTATTAGCAGTATGTCGTTTTTCGAAAGCGTAGGTATGAATTTTGCAGCGTTTTCATTCGCTCCGGTAAGTATAACCATGTCAAACCTTTTAGGCTTATCGCGAGGTTCCACGCAACAACTTGGGCACAGCGCCTTAAGCATTTTTTCAGCTTGAACAGCCTCTTCGCCGCCCAAAACGCAAACGTCGCGCATTATTACCGTCTCCCTTCAAAATCGGCGGATTAAACCGATCTTTCAAGTGATATCCGCAATCGTTTTTTTGAATAGCTGCCGTGAAGGTTCTAAGTTTCGCTTAATGGCGAGAGGATATCTCCGTCACGACGCTCGCGTCGTTATTCCAGGTGAGCTTTTTGTCATTATAACATATTTGTCGTCGCCATGTACATTCTTTTCGTTAGTTTCGACAAAATCTTGAACACCGACGGTATTATCATATGGCGCCAAGAAGAGAGCGTCTTGGCGCGTTTCAGGGTTTCCGCGAAAAAAACCTCTTCATTGAAGATTTAACTTTTATTTTTGTTTATTTCAAGTGTTTTATGTGTTTTGGCCAATGAAAAAACTGTCAACACTATATCTTGAAATATTTTAAAACGGCGCTACAGTATATGGGTTTAATGCTAATGAGGAGTGAGCAAATGGAATTTGACTCAAAAATTATAAGACGTTTTAGAAGATATATTTAATAAAAGCGATAAAAACGCTATGATCAACAAAGGGTGAAGAAATATGGGATATAGCGCTTTTATCGCTTTTATTGAATGCGTCTTCTAAGAATTTTGGAAATGTTTTCTAAAAGCTTTTCAGAAATTTTGACCATGCTTATCCCAAATCCCTTCAAAAGCGCCAATATGTATGTGTACGCGCGCATGTATAGAACGCCGTTAAGATAATACTTATCACAAGGTCGGAAAAACATATTATTATTTTGGCCCGCGTAAGCGGCGGCGCTTTTGTTCGGTTGCAAACATAAGCTCAGACAAAACCTTGTTTTAAATCTTCTACATTTCTATCAAATCACATAAAGTAGGCGCTTTCATTTCCGCTTCGGAGGTCTACAGGTATTTAACTCCGTCCCGGAAGTAATCCGCGTTAACCTCTATCCTATAGTCCCGGCGCCTGAACTTCACCGCTTCTACAGGTACGGTAAACAGCCCGGCGAACGGATCTAAGATTAACTCGTCCTTGTTGGAAAAACGGTTTATTATCCTGCGCGCGATATGTAAGCAAGAGTTTAGAGCTTGAGGCTTTTATTTCAGCCATGTTTTTTACATACGGCGGAGCCTCCATGCCTAACAGCTTTACGGCGTCCTGCGAAAATTCCCGTTTTACGCCTAATAGCCGCGACTATAAGCGCCTTGCCGCCATTACATTTCGTTATTATGCGGCAATATTCAAGTTGCTGAACCGTTTTGCCAAGCCCAAACCCTTTGAATAACGCTCGTCTGCCGCCAAGAACGGCTCATCTGACGGCGTCGCGCTCATGCGGCTTTAAAATAGGGTTTATCTCATGTTCCGAAACTTTGAAGCCTGAACTTCGCGCTATAGGCATTTTGCTTTTTATAAAATCGTCATAGTTCATTTTTAGCGACTCTCAACACCTCTTCCCTCCGTGACGATATTCCCGCATGGCGTTATATTTCATCTTTACGCTAATAACGCTTTCTATGTCAATATCGTAAGCGGCGCAAATGTCTAGTATGCGTATAAGACAATCCGCAAGTTCAACTGGCACTCCTCTTGGAGCCGCCTTCTCACAATAATCTCCGCCGCCAATGCGCAAATGGCATTCTTGGCTTTCGTCCGCGCATTCCTCGCCGTGCGTACGTCTAGCATGCACACGTAACGCATCTCATTAACTTCATGCCCCGCGCGATATTCTTCCAAACATTCTGAAAGCTCTGTAACGCAGAGCATTAATACTTCTCCAAAATTCCGTTCTTCATCCCACCATCCCTTCTCCTCCGTCGGCGCTCCAGTCTCCTTTCGTCATCTAAACCGCTCTCCTTTTCTTTATGGCGTTTGTATGCGCCGCGTGGCTTCTCCCGGTTCTTACGCGAAGCGAAACACATTTCCTACGCTTTTTTTCGTTTCGAATCTTTCTCAATATTTTTCCGCATTCTTTAACTATGTACCCAACCGCGAACGGGAACGTAACGCAAAGTATCTCTACGCCGTACGCGTCATAACCCTGGCGCTCCGCAGCGTACTCGCGCGCTCAAACGAACAGCGCGAAACCTATAGCCAGCATTTAAATGTAATATAAAAGCTTTCTAATGTAGCCCAACTCCTTGCTTTTGTAACAACATGTCGTATAACTTTTTTTGTAACGAGTCGTATACCTCCGCCGATTTCATTACGGCGCAAAGTCCTTTGTAGGTCGTATGATAGACGTCTCTTCTAACTTTAGCCGTTTTAAACACGTCAAGAGCTAACAGGTTGTCAACTTTAAGACTGTCCGCTTCCGCGTCACGGCCCTGCTCGCGCAATTCTTTAACTTTCGCCGGAACATATACAGTCGCAATGTACTCGTTTTTCTCCCCATCCTTTCGGCTGATTGGGTATAGCGTCCGATTCGGCGTCTTTGTCATAATAGTTCTCCTCTTTTTTTTGTTTTGCCAATGCTTTCCTTTTCCGCTAGGCCTGCGCGAAGGCTTCCAAGAGGTCTCTAATGAGTGGCTCGCACGTCTTTTCCTCTTCCAGTGAAAGCCGTGTTTTCGGGTTTATATTTTCCGCGCCTTCTTTTATGTAGAGCGGCAGACTATCAGCGCCCGCCATTGCGGCGTAACGCGCTTCGGCGGACCTCCACTCGCGATGTATTGTCCCTGCCATTACAAGCCGTTCATTTTTGCGTAATGGCTCCACACGCGCGGGGTCGGCCTCTTCAACGCTAACGATTACATATTGCGGTACGGAAGGAAAAGGCGCGCCGTCCGGCGCGCCTTTTTTGCGTTTTATCTATGCGAATCAGTTCAGTCTTAACGAAGACCCCAAACGGCGATATCGAATTAATTATTCCCGTCGCTTTCATTATGTTATTGTTTGTTTCATTTCGATATTATTTTTGTTGACGGGGCGCCGCGAAAATTGTAAAATAAATCTGTTCAGGACTTATTTTTGTCTTTTTGCGATTTTTTGTGCCCTTGCGCGCATATTGAGAATTTGTTTTTTGGCATCCCTCTTCGCTTAGGAGATGGGTTTGCCCAAACGGGTGATAAATTTATTTATAGATAGAATTTTATATTATATCAATATTTATTATAGAAATTTCTATTGACTATTTAAAGAGGAGGCTTTTTGTTGATTGACAGAATATTAGCATTAGCATAGAAGAAAGGGGGATTACAGCATCTAAATTAATGTTTGATTTAAATTTGCCAAATAGCGCGGTATATGAATGGAAAAAAGGCAAAGCGAGACCCGGAGTAGACGCGCTCATAAAGATCGCCGAATATTTTAGCGCTTCTACTGATTATTTACTTTTAGGAAAGGACGCCGTTTCTAAGGAAGACGATTACACAAAAACAGAAAGGAGACTGATAAAAGATTTCCGTGAACTAAACGAAAATGGCCAAGAACAGGTGTTAGAACAAATGGAAAATATTCTATCACGGCCAAAATATAAAAAAGGTTATAGTTTTTCCGACACAGAGTTCTCAGAAGAGATAGGTTGATTTAGCAAATCGCTTAAAATTGCCGGTGATTTATTGTTGGTTATTACCAAAATTATTAATGATCATATAACAGGGGAGGATTCAACCAATGAAAAAAATAATCGCTGTTTTAATCACCTTATTAATGACATTATGCGCCGTAACCGCCAGCGCCGCGGATGAAATAAAAATAACTATAGACGGCGAAAATCTTGCCTTGGACGTTATGCCCGTAATTGTTTCTGACAGAACGCTTGTGCCGATCCGCGCCGTCGTAGAAAAGCTAGGCGGGACGACAGACTGGGACGAAGCCAAAAAACAAGTGTCCATCAAAAAGGGAAGCACATCTATATCGCTTACCCTTAATGATAAAAACGCTGTCGTCAATGGCTCATCCGTTCCTCTCGACCTTCCAGCGCAAATAGTTAACGCGAGAACAATGATACCGTTACGTTTCGTCGCGGAAAACCTTGGCGTTAATGTGGATTGGAAAGACAACGCCGTTATAATAACCACTGGCGATAACGCTACATATGAGGACAAGGATGAACCTGAACCTACGCCTTCGCCTATTAGTCCGGTGAGAGAAAACGAAACTGTGTATTGGACGCCGAACGGCAAATCCTACCATTCCACCTCCGATTGCCGAACGCTTGCGCGCTCAAGAAAAATTCAAAGCGGCGCCTTATCCGAAGCGCAAAACCTCGGCAAAAGAGACCCATGCAATGTCTGTATTAGATAATAATTATTGTACATCTACAAAAGAGATAATTAAAGCAATAGGCAAAAGAAGGCGGAGCGATTGAAACTCTCAGACATTGAATAGAATGGAGGTTTTATTATGGCAGGGCGCAAAAAAAGCTTCAAAATCCCCGGCGTTTCGTTTTCCGCAAAACGCGCCCTTGGTATAACAAAAGCCAAGAGAAATTTTACGCATAAAACTGGTATACCGACAACAAAAGCAGGGATGCAACAAAAGCTCGGCAAGGTTATGACGGGCGGCGATCGCCTCTTGTTTGTTCTATCATTCGCGTTCATTGTTTCCGGAGTTATCGCGGTGGCGGCTCTGTTTCTATGAACGCCGTAATATACGCCCGCTATTCCTCCCACGGGCAAACGGAGCAAAGCATAGAGGGACAATTGCGTGATTGTTATGAATTCGCCAAGCGCGAAGGGCTTACGGTCGTCGGCGAATGTATAGATCGCGCGTTGACAAGCCGGAACGACGATCGCCCGGACTTTCAGCGCATGATCTCGGACGCCGCTAAAAAGCGGTTTCAATACATTGTTGTTTACAAACTTGACCGCTTCGCCCGGAACCGCTTTGACAGCGCGTACTACAAACATGTTTTGAAAAAGAACGGCGTTAAAGTCATTTCAGCGACCGAAAGAATATCAGACGATCCAGAAGGTGTCATACTTGAAGGCGTGATTGAAAGCCTCGCGGAATATTACAGCGCTAACCTTTCCCAAAACGTTCGACGTGGCCAGCGTGAAAGCGTGTTAAAAGGTTCTTATATCGACGGCGTATCGCCATTCGGCTTTAAATCCGTAACCGACGGAGAAATTAAAAAGCTTGTCTCGGACGATGAAAAGGCGCCGATCATTCGCTATGTGTTTGAGCAATACGCGAAGGGCGTTACAAAGAAGCGGATTATGGAAGCTTTAAGCGCTAAAGGCGTTTTGAATTATAATGGACGCCCGTTGACGCTATCATGTCTGCAACACGCCTTGCGGAATACGAGGTACATCGGGAAATACATTTATAACGGGCAGGAAGTGGCGGGCGCGTGCGAAGCCCTAATTGACGAAGAAACATTTAATAAGGTTCAGAAAATACTTGACGTCCGAAGCCACGGAAAAAGCGGCGGAAAATCCCGGCAAGAATACTTGTTGCAGGGTAAAGCGTACTGCGGCCATTGCGGAGCGCGGCTTGTAGGCGATTCAGGGACAAGCCATCTTAACGCGGTTTATTACTATTACGCCTGCGGGAAACGGAAGAAACATCGCGCATGCGATAAGAAGAACGAAAAGAAAGCCTTCCTTAAATGGTATGTTGCTGAACAAACCGTTGAATATGTTTTACGGCCGGATCGCATAGAATATATCGCTTCGCGGATCGTGGAAAAATATGAAGATGAATTTAATGATCGCCGCATAAAAGAGTATGAGAGGCAGATCGCCAAGCTGAAACGGGAAGTCGATAACATCATAGACGCTATCGCTAAAGGCGGCGTAAAGGCCGTTGAACGCCTCATCGACAAAATAGAAACGCCAGAAACGCAAAAAGAGGATATCGAACACGAACTTGTAATCCCACGTATTGCGAATGGAAACCGTTATACGCATGAACAAATCGTCGTGTGGTTAAATGTCTTTACCCGCGGCGATCCGCTTGATCCTGAATTCCAGCGGCGAATCATCGATGTGTTTATAAATTCTGTATACGTATACGACGATAAGCTCGTAATATACTATAATGTGCAGGGCGGAAACAAATTTCATACATAGAAATGCTGGATAGCGCCGAAGAACCGCCCAACAGCATCGAATATCCCGGCATGTACAACGGCTGTGAAGAGAATGGCTCAGGTTTCGTATATCAAGCGGACCGCCCCGGGGAGGCGTGGAGATGACTGTGGCGGAACCATATGAAGATGCCGCCGTCGCCGTGAAGAGTCCCGCCGGTTATCTTGACGAAAGCCGGAAAGGTTTACGAGATCTCTGGCGGAACGGAAGCGGTTGATATAAGCGCGTTGGGCAAAAAGCTTGAATGCACGTTTGTTACGCATAACCATCCCGTGAAGGCGACGGAGCTTTCGTTTAGTAACGACGATTATGATGAGTTTATAAGCCGTAGTTTAGGCGCGCCGCGCGGCGTGGATTATAAGTATTCGTACGAGTTGACCGCGTTTAAGGCCTCGAACAAAAAGTATTTATCACAAATCATTAGCGCTCCC
>JAISER010000008.1 GCA_031263985.1 Clostridiales bacterium
CCCTACGAAAATAAAGACGAGATCATTTTGATTCCGTCTTTATTTTATATGAAGCGCCGCGCGAGCTTGAAAAACATCAAAATGGGAAAAGGAATTGGCCGCCGAAGTCGCTAACGCCGTCGGACAGATTTCATATGGCTTGCATTGCCGCTGGGCGTCATGTCCGTTTGTAGATGAGAAAGTCTGTCTTTGCGAAGGATGCCTTTTTGGCGCGTATGTAGTGCAATATCAGGGCGTCGAAACGCGCAAAATCGCTCCGAATACCGTTCTCGTTAACGGCGCGCAGACCGTCGCCTTGGAACGCGACCGGAAAACCTGACGCGACTCAAAACTGGCGTCACATCCGATTTGCGCTGATTGTGATATACGTCGTTATAAAAAACGCAGCCTACAGGATTATTCTTCTTCGAGAATAAAGAAAAGACGAGATCATTTTGATCCCGCCTTTATTTTTTTATATGAAACATTGAAGCGCAAGTTTACAACGGCGTTTCTTATAAAGCCTCGACTATAGTCGCCACGCCCATTCCTCCGCCTATGCATAACGTAGCCAGACCGCGCTTCGAATTTCTTTTCGCCATTTCGTGTAAAAGGGTAACGAGTATGCGCGCGCCCGACGCGCCCACAGGATGCCCCAGCGCTATCGCGCCGCCATTAACGTTCACCTTAGACTTGTCTAACCCTAACTCGTTGCAGACGGCCAAGGACTGAGAAGCGAAAGCCTCGTTCGCCTCGATGAGGTCTATGTCGCTAATGGTGAGTCCGGCTTTATTAAGAGCCTTGCGCGTCGCATATATCGGTCCCACGCCCATAATGGACGGGTCTACCCCCGCCGCTCCGCACGCTATCCATTTAGCCATAGGCTTAACGCCGAGCTTTTTGGCGACATCGGCGGCCAATACTACGCATGCGGCCGCGCCGTCGTTTATGCCCGACGCGTTAGCCGCCGTAACCGTTCCGCCTTCCGGCTTGAACGCCGGTCTAAGTGACGATAGCGCCTCCTTCGTAACGCCGGCCCTTGGAAATTCGTCTTTATCGAAGATAACCGTTTGCTTTTTTACTTTTACGGGCACGGGAACAATTTCGTCAGCGAAACGATTAGACGCCTGAGCGGCTTCAGTTTTTCTCTGGCTCTCCGCCGCGAATTCGTCCTGCTGTTCGCGCGTGACGTTATATTGCCGCGCTACGTTTTCCGCGGTGATTCCCATGTGATAGTCATTGAACACGTCTATAAGGGCGTCATGCGTAAGGGTGTCGATAATCTCGGCGTTACCCATACGATACCCGAAGCGAGCTTTTTTTAAAGCGTACGGCGCGGCTGACATGTTCTCCATTCCACCGGCTATGACTATGTCCGCTTGTCCGGAAGCGACAAGAGCGGCGGCTACGTTAACGCTATTAAGCCCTGACCCGCAAACGAAATTCAGCGTTTGCGCCGGAACTTCAACTGGCAATCCGGCTTTTATGGCCGCTTGCCTTGAAACATTCTGCCCCAAGGCCGCCTGAATTACGCAACCCAATATTACTTGATCCGCTTTTTCAGGCGGAATACCAGATCGTTTCAATGTTTCTTTCACTACTATAGCGCCCAACTCCGCGACGGGAACGTCCGCCAGCGAGCCTCCAAACTTGCCTATGGCCGTGCGAACCGCCCCAGCTATTACCACTTCCCTGGACATAATCAAACCCTCCTATAAAATTTTTTAACTTAGAGCCTGTTCAAGACCTAGATTTTAGCGGATTTTCGCGCTCGTTTTTTTCAACCGCGAAAGCCGAGTATTCAAAGAATATACGCGACAAGCGCTGATAGAGTATGGTGAAAAACGAGCCGAAAAAACGCAAAATGGAGATTTTGAACAGGCTATTAAGCTAATTATTGTCGCCAGGCTAAAACTTAGCGTTAAAACGTTTCTCGAAAGCTTCCTTAAGTTCATCGCGGAAATTAGGATGCGCGATGTTTATCAGCGCTCTGGCGCGGTCGCGCACCGTATGATAGCGCAAATGCGCTATACCGTATTCCGTAATGACATATTCCACCTCATTGCGCGACGTCGTGACGCACGAACCGGTGTCCAACAGCGGCGCGATTCTTGAGAGCGTCCCGCCTTTAGCCGTTGATGTGGTGGCGATTATCGAACGGCCGCCCTTGCTTAAATAGGCGCCTCGCACAAAGTCAACCTGCCCGCCCACCGCGCTGTACTGCATAGAGCCGATCATTTCAGAGCAGACCTGCCCCAAAAGATCAACCTGCAAACATGAATTTATAGACACAAGATTGTCATTTTTAGATGATATCAAAGGATCGTTCGTATACGTAACAGGATACATTTGAACGGTCGGGTTATCGTTTACGAAGTCGTACAGCTTTTTAGTGCCCATGAGGAATGTAGCCAGCATTTGCCCTTTGTGGAAGTTTTTCGCTTTGTTAGTTATGACGCCGGCTTCGACAAGATCCACCGCGCCATCCGAGAACATTTCCGTATGTATCCCAAGATCTTTCTTATTTTTTAAAAACAGCAAAACGGCGTCAGGAATAGCGCCTATGCCAAGTTGCAAGCAGTCGCCGTCTTTTATCAAACTGGCGCAATGTTCGCCTATGGCTTTTTCAACATCCGTAATTTTCGGCGGCTTTAATTCTATTAAAGGCGCGTCATGCTCGACTATGTGGGTCATTTCCGAAACGTGAACGAAGCAGTCGCCATGACATCGGGGCATATATTTGTTTATTTGGGCGATGACAAGCGGGGCGACTTCCGACGCGCGCTTGCTGTAATCCACCGACACGCCGAGACTGCAATAGCCATGCGCGTCAGGCGGCGAAACCATAATTATCGCGGCGTCAATCGGCAGCGTCGCGTCAAATTGAAACGGTATTTGTGAAAAATTGCAGGGAATATAATCGCCGTGACCGGCCATGATAGTTCCGCGGCTTGGCCCTCCGACAAACTGCGAAACATGTCTGAAATGCTTTTCCATGCCCGGCTGGGCGTATTCCGCCTTACCAAGAGGAAGCATCAGCGTCACTTCGACGTTTTCATACTGATCTTTGTTTTTTACCATCGCTTCCATGATATGATGAGGCTCTCCCGCGCAATGCATTACAGACACGCGATCGCCGGACTTGACGCTTTTTACGGCGTTATCCGCCGACGTCAGCCTTGATTTATATATGTCTCTCCAATCCATAATATAACCCTCTCATTTTACAAGTTTAAAAGTCTATATATCAATCGGCTTAATTGACTGGCGAGCCATTTTTCGAGCGTCGCCGGCGGACATAAAGCGCTCAAAAGCGTTTGCGCGCGCCGCCGAAAAAAAGAGCGAGATTTTAAACTTACGGATAGGCTTTAATATTTATAGAAACCTTGCCCTGTCTTTCTGCCCAAAAGCCCGCCGCGCGTCATTTTACGCAACAGCAAGCTGGCTCGATATTTTGAGTCTTGCGTCTCTTGGTAAAGAGTATCCATAATGGCAAGACAAACGTCAAGCCCTATAAGATCGCCAAGCGCCAGCGGACCCATAGGATGATTAGCTCCGAGCTTCATCGCGCTGTCTATGCCTTCAGCGGTAGCGACGCCTGTTTCCAGCAACATCGCCGCGTCGTTTATCATAGGTATAAGCAATTTATTTACGACAAAACCCGGGGCTTCCGACACTTCAACCGGCTCTTTCCCGATTTTCACCGAAAGCTTTGACACAGCTTCATACGTCTCGTCTGAAGTATGCGCTCCGCGAATAACTTCAACAAGCTTCATTACGGTGGCCGGGTTAAAAAAGTGCATTCCTATGAATCTATCCCGCCGCTTCGTACCGGACGCTATAGCCGTCACGGAGATGGATGAAGTGTTCGTAGCGAAAATGGTCTCCGGTTTGCAAACTTCGTCAAGTTGAGAAAAAACGGCTTTTTTTATGTCAAGCCGTTCCACGACCGCCTCCACGATAAGATCCGCGTCCGCCGTTTTGGCTATATCGGTCGAAAAATCTATATTTGACAAAATGCCGTCTTTAGAGGCTTTATCTATTTTTCCGCGATCTAAAAGCTTATCAAGCCCTTTATTAAGCTTCGCCTTAGCGTTTTGCAAAATTTCGTCGCTTATATCGCGCGAGATGACCGAAAGCCCTGAACGCGCGAATACTTGGGCTATGTCCAGACCCATCGTCCCGGCTCCTATTACTACAATCTTGTTCATCCGTCTCTCTCCTTAATTTGTAACCGCGCCGTCACGCGATCCGTTTATTCTTACGATTTATTTATTCTTAAAAGAGTCAATCTTACGTTTTTCTAAAAACGCCGCCATGCTGTCTTTTTGGTCTTCCGTAGAAAAGCAAACGCCAAAGGCTTCAGCCTCAAACGCTATCGCCGTGGACAAATCCACTTGCGCGCCTTTACGAACGCACTGTTTAATTTGCCTGACGGCGACTTGCGGCTGAGCCGCGATGGTTTTAGCCAAACCGGCCGCTTTCGCCAAGAGTTCATCCGGCGAATAAACGGCGTTGACAAGACCTAAACGCAAAGCTTCCTCCGCGCCTATAACGCGCCCAGTTAAAAGCAGTTCCATAGACGCCGGCGAACCTATAAGCCTTGGCAGACGCTGCGTTCCTCCAAAACCCGGCGTAATGCCGAGACCGACCTCCGGCTGACCGAATTTCGCCTTTTCACTGGCCAAACGGATATCGCACGCCATCGCTAGCTCGCATCCTCCGCCTAGGGCGAATCCGTTCACCGCCGCTATAACCGGTTTGTTCAGATTTTCCAGCCTATAAAAAACGCTGTTGCCATACGCGCCGAATTTTTTGCCTTCCACGGCGTTATACGCAAGCATTTCGCCTATATCCGCGCCAGCCGCGAAAGCTCGGCCGGCCCCGGTCAATATAACGACATGGATATCGTCATCGTCCTCAATGCGCGAAACAGCGGCGTCAAGATCACGCAGCAACGCGGCGTTTAAGGCGTTCAGCGCGTCCGGACGATTTAGCGTTAGCGTCGCCACGCGTTCATTCGCGGCCAATTCAACTAATCCCGTAATGAATCACCCTTTCCGTTGTTAGATATAATTTTTCGCTTTATAACTTTAATAAATTATGACTATCCAGACAAGTCGTAAAAACCTTGGGACTCCGCCCCAAACCCCGCCGGGGTCTTCGACCCCGGACCCCACGCCGCGCGTTTGCGCGGCTTCATGAAGCGATTGAATAGTCATATTATAAATTATGACTATGTTAAATATATAACGCAAGAAATGCGATATGTGTTGTCAAACGAATCGGCCTATGGTATTATAATATAACTTCGCAAGTAAAAATTAGGCGAATGTCGGTTTCCATAGCCTATTTACAGGTTCGTTCAGGCGCGTAGCGGCGCGCCTGAACGTTTTTTTATCGCGAAACGCCGGTTAAAGACCGTTTACGTTTTTACTCGCTTTCAGCGCTAAGCGAGTTTTTATTTTTACGGAACGCCCCGGAGATTATCCCACGGACGTTTCGCCATTTTACGCCTTATCCGCTAACCCGTTGTTCACTTTCGCAAAGACTCGCCGCGCGAAATTCTATAGGGGGAGAATTTAATGTCCACGGCTCTTAATCGCGAAACCGTTTAGAGCGGGCGCGCGTCGCAGAGCGAATGCGACGCGCGCGGACAGGGCGTTTTCATAGTTAAACCACACATTTTATCTTATCGCGTTATATATGTAGATGGCGTACAACCGTACGCGTAAGGCGTATAAAGGCGCCTTTTCATCTGTCCGCCGCTTTTTAGCTATCCTTTATTGACGGAAGCTACGAGGCTATCGACTAACGTCTCCATGGCGGGCAAGTCATTTTCGGTCATAGAAGAGCTTATGGTAACCTCTTCGTCCAAAATGTCCATCAGCTTAAGCTCTTCGTCTAGGAACTGTCTCATAAGTGAGCCGGCTTTAGGCGCCCATGAGCCGTTTTCCACAAGCGCAAATGTGCGTTTTTGCACGTTAAGAGCTTTAAGATCCGCGAGATAATTATGGATAAGCGGATATATGCCAAGGTTATACGTGACGGACACGAGGACCACATGGCTCAAACGGAACGTTTCGGAAATCAGGTACGAAACATGAGTGTTCGACACATCGTACATTGTCACGTTCTTTACGCCTTTTTCAACGAGCATCGCGGCGAGGGCGTTCGCCGCGCTTTCCGTGTTGCCGTACATCGAGGCGTATATAATCAAAACGCCTTTTTCTTCCGGCTCATAACGGCTCCATTTGTCATATTTATCTAAGAAATAGCCAAGGTCAGAACGCCAAACCGGGCCGTGGAGCGGACATATTATCTTAATGTCGACAGTGCTGGCTTTTTTAAGCAGGTACTGTATATGCGGACCGTATTTTCCGACGATATTCGTCAAATAACGTCTCGCTTCGTCAATCCAGTCACGATCAAAATTCACTTCGTCGTTGAATAGTTTTCCGTCAAGCGAACCGAACGAGCCGAACGCGTCGGCAGAGAACAAAACGCCGTTCGTCGTGTCGAACGTAACCATAGCTTCAGGCCAATGAACCATCGGCGCGGCCACGAAAGCCACTAAATGGTCGCCGAACGACTTCGTATCGCCTTCCTTGACTTCCTCAAGCGAGTGAGAGTCTATGGCGCCGAAGCCAAACTGTCTCATCAGCAAGAAAGCTTTCTCTGTGCTTATTACTTTGACCTTCGGATAACGCAGCAGTATTTCTTCGATGGATGCCGCGTGGTCAGGCTCCATATGATTGATTACAAGATAGTCAAGCGGTCTGCCGCGAAGCAGCGCTTCGATATTTTCAAGCAATTGGCGGCACGCGGCCCAATCCACCGTATCGAACAGAACCGTTCGCTTGTCTAACAGAAGGTAGGCGTTGTAAGAAACCCCCTTCGGTATCGGGTGAATATTTTCAAAAAGCGCGAGACGGCGTTCATTCGCGCCTACCCAATAAAGATCGTCCGTGACTTTTCTATAGCAATACATTGAATTAAATCCTCCTTATACGCCTATTTATATGATCTTCGCGAGAATAGGGCTACGCTTCGATAAATTCAGATTTTTCCTCGCCGCATTCCGGGCAAATCCACTCTTCAGGCAACTTTTCGAAATACGTGACCGGTTTGATGTCGGCTTCCGGGTCTCCGATTTCCGGGTTGTACTCGTATCCGCAGCCGCTGCAAATATGATATTTCCACGAAGGCGGAAGTTTTTTCGGCGTGGGGCGTTTCATTTTCACTGCTGGCGGCGCGGGTTTCTTCGGTTCGCCGTTGTCCAGAGCGGCCGTGAGAAGCGGCAATATCTCGTTTACGTCGCCCACTATTCCATAGTCGCAATTTTTAAATATAGGCGCGTTCGCGTTCGTATTAATAGCCACGATAGTCGCGGCGTCCTTTATGCCCTTTAAATGCTGACCGGCGCCGGATATGCCGCAGGCGATATAAAGGTTTCCGGTGAATTTCTGACCGGACATGCCGACATATCTGTTAAGCGGCACATATTTCAGCGTCTCCGCCACCGGACGTGACGACCCTATAGCGGCGCCGGCCTGTAACGCAAGCGCTTTGACAAGTTCAATATTCGCCTTGTCGCCAATGCCCTTACCGGCGCTGACGACGCGGTCGGCCTTAATGATAGGCGTATCTATATCTATGCCCACAGTAAAGTCGTATCCGTCAGCTTTAAGCGCCGCGACCAACGTATCGACGCGTTCTTTCGCCGAGCCTTCTCTAAGAACCTGTTTCTTGCGAACGCCTGTGATCGGGCCGCCTTTTTTGGCTGGTTTGCCCGTTTCCTTAGGCGGTTTGCCGATGATATAAGAGGATATGACTACGCGTTGAATCTCGTTCGTGCCTTCGTAAATCGTGCATATCTTCGCGTCGCGGTAGAAACGCTCGACGTCCATGCCCTTCATATAGCCCGCGCCGCCGTATATCTGCAAAGCGTCGTTTACAACTTCCAAACCGATGTCTGAAGCGTACATTTTGGCCATAGCGGCTTCCATAGCGTAAGACTCGTGGTTTTCTTTAAGCTCCGCCGCGCTGTAGATCAACAGACGCGCCGAGCGAAGCTTCGTCGCCATGTCGGCCAGTTTAAACGACACGACTTGCTGGAACGCTATGGGCTTGCCGAACTGCTCGCGGTCTTTAGCGTATTCAAGCGCGCTCTCATAAGCGCCTTGCGCTATGCCGAGAGCTTGCGAAGCGATGCCTATTCTGCCGCCGTCGAGGGTCGACATCGCTATTTTAAAGCCTTCGCCCTCTTTACCAAGGAGGTTTTCTTTCGGCACCTTTACGTCATTGAACAAAAGCTGAGCGGTAGAGGATGAGCGTATGCCAAGTTTGTCATAATGGTCGCCAAACTCAAAACCTTTCCATTCCTTTTCAACAATGAAAGCGCTTATTCCGCGAATGCCGATATCAGGCGTCGTCACCGCGAACACCACGTACGTGTCAGCTTTTGGCGCGTTCGTTATGAATATCTTTTCTCCGTTCAAAATGTAATGATCGCCATCAAGAATGGCGGTGGTTTCCGTGCCGCCCGCGTCACTGCCGGCGTTCGTTTCCGTAAGGCCGAAAGCGCCTATTTTTTCGCCTTTCGCTAACGGAACCAGATATTTCTGTTTCTGCTCTTCCGTTCCATAGGCGAATATAGGCCAGCAACCAAGAGACACATGCGCGGAAAGTATAACGCCTACGCCGCCGTCAACGCGCGAAAGTTCCTCTACGGCTATCGCGTACGTGTTGACGTCAAGACCGGCTCCGCCATACTTTTCGGGATAGGGAATTCCCATGAAGCCGAGTTCTCCCATCTTTTTTACCACTTCGTCCGGAAATTCATTGTTTTGATCCAGCATGAACGCAATGGGCTTAACCTCAGCTTCAGCGAACTCGCGCACCTTCGCCCTATACGCCTCATGAGCTTCCGTTGTTTTGAAAGACATGGAAGTATACCTCCTACTAAATAATTATTAATTTCATTAAGTGATTTTGTCCCGCGATTAAGCTATATCATAAGTAGATCAGCCGTTAATTAGCGTTACCGTAGTCTTGCGACACCATCACGTCATCATCCATTTCCAGGGCGTCCCCAAAAAGCACGTCATATAAGCTGTGCGCCCGCAGTTCGTTATCCAACACGCGCTGTATGTTCAACAGGCACTTGTGGGTACGACAGTTCCCCGATTGTTTGCGCCATGCGCAATAAAAGCCAGGCTGAACGCAAGCGCTCACCAACCGGTCTTTCTCCAGAGCGTCCACCAAATCGTATAAAGTCAACGATCTGAGGTCAGCGTTTAATTGATAGCCGCCTCCTGACCCCCGAAGTATTTTTATGTATCCCCTCCCCTCCATTTTTTTGAGGATTTTATAAGCGAATTGTTGCGGAGCCATAGCTTTTTCGCAAAGCTCCGTTCCCGTTATTAACCCGCCTTCGGCCAGCACGCGTAAAATACGCATCGCATAGTCGACGCCTCGCGTTATCAGCATATTGTCGCCTTTCTAGATACATTTTAGCCCAGCTTTAAACTATATTAAATATATACCATTCTGGACTATAAGTGTCAAGTAATATTTTTAATAAAAAATCCCATAAGTTCCATACCGATTTTTGGTAAATCATTTAAAAATAATAGGTTAAATTTGGACATAAAAAAACAAATGGAACAATTCCGTCAATAAAACCAGCCGCCGACCGGATAAAACTTTAGTTCTTTCAGCTACTTAGACAAATAAACAATTTATGTCATGGCCAATTCGCTATATTTTTTCCACCATATTTAATCAAGTATTTATTATAACCAACATAACGAAGATATATTGACAAGTTTATAAAATCAGTTCATGAATCGGAGAACGTAAAAAGCGCCGATGGCTTTTCGCCGGTTATGGAGAAAACCGGATTTCCGCCGCTTCAAATTATTTTGATGTTAGAATTTGTTCGAAAAGCCGGCAACGCGTCAAGAGCCGCCGCTTTTAAGATGTTTTACGCTCGTCAGAGCCGCCACAAGTCCCTCTCCGACAGCTTTTGAAACTTGAAACGGGCTGCCTGTGCAGTCTCCGGCGGCGTAAACGCCGGGGATATTCGTTCCCATATAGCGATCGACTTTAATGGCTCCTCCCTCTGTTTCAATGCCGGACAAAAGGGCGGAAACCGGCGTTGACTCCTTTATCAGAAATACGCCGTCGCATTGTATCTTCTCGTCGCCGCCGTCGCTTTTAACGACTGCGCCCTCCGCGAACTCCCCGCCGAAGATCTCAGTCACCTTCCCTTTTATGACCGTAACGTTCTCTTTGACCTTCGGCTGTCCCTCGTATGAATACACATAATACGTTTTAGCGCATATGTCGCTTAAAAAATTGGCGTCTTCCTCGCCCTCGCTCATTTCTCCCTCGATCACGACGGTCTTGGAACGGTATAACATGCCGTCGCATGTCGCGCAATAGCTGACGCCTTTGCCTAAGAATTCGCTCTCGCCTTTGACATTGGCTCTTTTTTCCACGCCCGTCGCTAAAATGACCGCGCGCGCTTCCAGAATGTCTTTTTCAAAGTTTATTATAAATTTTTCACCCGCGGGCAATATGTTAAGCGCCCTACCCTCTTTTATTTCAACGCCGGCGTTTCGCGCGTGCGATAAGAACGCCTCCATCATTTCCGCGCCGGTGACATCGGGCATACCGATATAGTTATTGATTTTTTCAGCTTTATAAAGACCTCCAGAGCTTTTTTTCGCCCCAATCACCACAGGGATTACGTTTCGCGCGGCGGCGCTTATGGCCGCCGAAAGCCCGGCCGGCCCCGCGCCGATTATAATCATATCCTTCATAAAGAACTCCCTTCAACGCCGGCTTTCATTGCCGTATGCCGTTGTACACTATGCCCTTTTCCGTATCCACGGTAATCGGAAACCCGTCCCTTATAAGGTCTATTACCTTTTGCCCGGATATAATGAGCGGTTTATCAAGGGCTTTCGCCACGGTCACCGAATGCGCGTGGTCAATCTTTTCCCACGAACCGACGACAATGGCTGACGCTTTTTTAATGTACGGCATCATTTCGTTAGTAGTCTTTGTCGTCACTAAAATATCGCCCGGCCTGAAATACTTTTCCGCTTCCTCTATGACTTTTATAACGTTCGCGTATCCTGCCACCGTTTTATCGCCGTACCCTTCGCCGCGCGTTATTACGTCGCCGACGATCACAACGCGTATAGTATTCGTGGTTCCCGGCACGCCCGTGGGTATGCCCGCCGCTATTACTATCGGGTCTCCGTCTTTCGCCAATCCGTATTTCACCGCCAAATTGAGCGGCTCGTTAAATATGTGCTCTTCCGTGTCGATCTTTGAAAACAAAACCGGCACGCAACCCCACGCTAAGTTAAGCTTGCGCCAGATTTGAGCGTTTTTGGTGACCGCCAATATGGGACACGCCGGTCTGAAGTGCGACACCATGCGAGGGGTAAAGCCGGAATCGGTGACAGCCACTATGCACGCCGCCGACAGATCGGCCGCCGTCGTACAGGCCGCGAAGCCTATAGCGTTAGTAATAGTCGTTTTGTACGTGACATGACGCGTCATCATCGAAAACTTGGAATAATCTATGGATTTTTCAGAGCCTTCCGCGATTTTGGCCATCATATATACGCTTTCTTCCGGATAATGACCCTTCGCCGTCTCGCCTGAAAGCATTATGGCGTCCGAACCGTCAAATATCGCGTTCGCCACGTCGTTAGCTTCCGCGCGCGTCGGGCGAGGATTATTTACCATCGACTCCAGCATCTGAGTGGCCGTAATTACCGGCTTGCCTTTTTCATTCGCCTTACGTATCAGCGTTTTTTGCACGACAGGCACTTCCTCCGGCGGTATCTCCACGCCCAAGTCGCCGCGAGCCACCATAATGCCGTCGGAAAGCTCGAGTATGTCGTCGATATTATCCACGCCGTCGCGGTTTTCTATCTTGGATATTATCATCACGTCTTCGCCGCCGGCCTGTTCGATGACTTCGCGCACATTCAGCACGTCATTGGCCGACCGCACAAAGGATACGGCTATATAGTCAAAGCCGTGTTCGACGCCAAACTGTATATCCTCAATATCTTTTTCCGTCAACGACGGCAAATTCACGTAAACGTCAGGCACGTTGACGCCTTTATGCGAGCTTAGAAAACCGCTGTTAACTATTTCGCAGCGTATTTCGCCGTCTTCGACGCTCTCGACTTTAAGCTCTATAAGCCCGTCGTCTATGAGTACGCGGCCTCCTATTTTTAAGTCGTCCGGCAGGTTCGCGTACGTTACCGCCACGCGCGTCTCGTCGCCCACAACGTCGTCCGTCGTCAGCGTGAACTTTTCACCCTGCTTCAGATATACGCTTTCCTTATCGAACGTTTTTATGCGTATCTCCGGCCCCCGCGTATCCAATATAAGAGGTATCGGCGCGTTAAGCTCTTTCCGGGCCTGTTTTATTTTTTTTATCGTCTCGGCGTGCGTTTCGTACGAACCGTGCGAAAAGTTTATCCGCGCCGCGTTCATACCGGCGCTTATCATCTTTTTTATTATCTCCACATCATCGCTCGCCGGCCCTATCGTCGCTACTATCTTTGTTTTCCGCATATTATCTCTCCTTGATTTTTGACTGTCACGTCAGCATTACGCGAGCGTCGCCCACTATATCCCTGAGCCTGCCGATCAGTCGTTCGTCGGCTCTGACCCACCGTTCTTTCTTAAGCTTAAATTTGCGTCCCGTTTCCTCCACGTATAACACCACCTGAGTGTCGCCTTTATGCGATGACAGTATGTCCATAACTCCGTCCACGTCCATGCCCGCCGGAATCTTAACCCACAATTTAGTTTCGGGCGCGTCGCCGTAAAATATAATTTCGTCGCAGATGATTTTCGCCGCCTCATCTTCCCGCCCGCTCGTGTCCACCCGTCCTTTCGCGGCTATAACCGCGTCTTTCGTCAACTTGTTCATATATCTTTCATAGGTTTTGGAAAATACCACTATTTCAAGGGCGCCGTATAAATCCTCAACAGTCAAAAACGCCATAGGCTTTCCTGAATTTTTAGTATATTTCACTGATTTGCCGACTATGATTCCGCCCACGCGCGCCTCCGAGCCGTCGCCGCGCGTCGTCTCCCGCTGTCCGCCGGTTAAACCGTCGTCTTTATTGCCAAGGGCCGCCAGCTCCGCGCTGGTCATAGTGACGTTTTTATCCAAAAAATCCTTATATTCAGAAAGAGGATGGCCGCTTATATACATGCCAAGCGCTTCTTTTTCGTACGCCAGCATGTCTCTTACAGGGAATTCGTCCAAATCGGGCATGATATCCGTAGAGCTTTCGACCGCGCCCATGTCAAAAAAGCTTATTTGTCCCTCCAAGTTGCGTTTTTTATCCTGCGCCGCGCCGTCCATAACGCTTTTGAATATATGCATGCACTGCGAGCGCTTCGCTCCGATGCAATCAAACGCTCCCGCCTTTATAAGGCTTTCAGCGCATCTTTTGTTCACGTCTTTGCCGTCCAGTCTTCTGGCGAAGTCGGTCAGGCTTTTGTACGGCCCGTTTTTATCGCGCTCGTTTAAAATGGCGTCTATAGCGCCGCGCCCGACGTTTTTGACCGCGGTAAGACCGAAGCTTATGCCTTCGTTCACGGAGGCGAAGCGTGAAAAGCTGGCGTTTATGTCCGGCGGGGCGACGGTTATGCCCATCTTTTTACATTCGCCTATATATTCCACTACTTTCGGGGTAAAGTCCATCACGGAAGTCAGAAGCGCCGCCATAAATTCCACCGGATATTTAACTTTAAGCCATGCCGTTTGATACCCTATTACCGCGTAAGCGGCGGCATGCGATTTGTTAAACGCGTACTTCGCGAAATCGCTCATTTCGTCAAAAATAGCTTCGGCGGATCTTCTGTCCACATCGAAAGCCCGCGCGCCGTTTATGAAATTTTCACGCTCCCGCTCTAAAACGTCGGCTTTTTTCTTACTCATAGCCCGGCGCACGATGTCGCTTCGTCCGAGACTGTATCCGGCCAGCTCCCTAAAAATGCGCATAACCTGTTCCTGATAAACGATACACCCATAGGTCTCTTTCAAAATAGGCTCGAGCGCCGGATGCGCGTAACGCGCCTCACCTCCGCGCTTGCAGCTTACATACTTCGGTATGAAGTCCATTGGGCCCGGTCTAAAAAGCGCTATGCCCGCTATTATGTCCTCAAAGCGCTCAGGCTGCAACTCTTTTATAAACGACTTCATGCCGGAACTTTCAAGCTGGAAAACCCCTTCCGTTTTAGCCGAACGTATTAGCGCGTAAACGTTCGGGTCGTCGTAATTTCCAAAATCCGCGCTAACCCCGTAATTACGCTTAATGTCGTTCAACGCGCTCTGTATGACCGTAAGCGTGCGAAGGCCCAAAAAATCCATCTTTAGCAGTCCAAGCTCTTCCAGCGTATTCATGGAAAACTGCGTCGTCACGACGCCGTCGTTTTGGTTAAGAGGCACGTGATTAGTCACAGGCTCATCGCATATGACAACGCCCGCCGCGTGCGTTGAGGCGTGACGCGGCAGCCCTTCTAGCTTTAGCGACATATCTATCAGAGCCTTGATGTCGTCTTGCGAATTATACTCGCCTCGCAGCTCCGGATTCATATCCAAAGCTTTTTTTATCGTCATGCCCAGCGCGAACGGTATCATTTTGGCTATTTTGTCCGCTACGGCGTAAGGCATGGCCAGGGCGCGGCCGACGTCGCGCACTACGGAGCGCGCGCCCATAGTGCCGAACGTTATGATCTGGGCCACATGATCCGCGCCATATTTTCCAATTACGTAATCTATGACTTCCTGTCTGCGCTCATAACAAAAATCGATGTCAATATCCGGCATAGAAATGCGCTCCGGGTTCAAAAACCGCTCAAAGATCAAATTATGTCTTATAGGGTCTATGTCCGTTATGCAAAGACAGTAAGAAACCACGCTGCCCGCGGCGGAACCGCGCCCAGGCCCGACCATTATCCCATTGTCACGCGCATATTTTATAAAGTCCCATACGATCAAAAAGTAATCTATAAACCCCATATCGCGTATTACGCCAAGCTCATACTCAAGCCGCTCCCTCAAAGACTCCGTGATATCATCATATCTATTTCTAAGCCCCTGAACGCAAAGCTCTTTTAGGTATTCAAACGCGTCCTCCCCGTTCGGCGTATGAAACTTCGGCAGCTTATACTCATGAAATTTAATTTCAACGTTGCACCTTTCCGCTATTTTAACAGTGTTTTCAAGCGCCTCGGGCGCGTACGGAAAAAGCGCCGCCATCTCCTCAGGCGATTTTACATAAAACTGCCCGCCTTTGTACGCCATACGGTCAGCGTCTAAAACAGTCTTATTCGTTTGTATGCAGATCAAAACGTCGTGCGCGTCGGCGTCGTCAGCGTTTATATAGTGAGAGTCGTTCGTACACACGAGCGGTATGCCTGTCTCACGGCTCATACGCGTAAGCTGAGGATTAACGATGCGCTGCTCTTCAAGCCCGTGTTCCTGAAGTTCAAGAAAAAAGGAACCGCGCCCGAAGATATCGTCATATATAAGCGCCTGCTCTTTAGCCCTGTCGTAATTGGACGTAAGCAGCGTCTTAGCCACCGGGCCGCTTAAGCACGCGCTGAGCGCTATGACGCCTTCGTGGCGTTCCCTCAACAGCTCCTTATCCACCCTCGGCTTATAATAAAAGCCTTCCGTAAAACCGGCGGACACAAGCTTTATAATATTATGATACCCAACTTCATTTTCAGCCAACAGAACTAAGTGATAATAAAAATTGTCGCGTCTGTTCTCTTTGTCAAACCGCGACCCGCTCGCTACGTAAACCTCGCTGCCTATAATAGGCTTTACGCCATGTTCGACAGCTTTTTTATAGAAATCTATCACGCCAAACATGACCCCGTGGTCCGTTATCGCCACGCTCGTCATGCCGGAATCTTTAACCTTCCTTATCATCTCGTCTATTTTAGACGAACCGTCAAGCAAACTGTACTCCGTATGCGCATGCAAATGCGCGAACCGCGGAACCGTCATATTTCGTCCGTCTCCTTTTCGCAATTCATCTTCGCATTGTATTTTATCATAACGCCCGGCGTTTGCAACCATCAAAAAACCGCGCGCGGGGGAATCAGTCATAATAAAAATTTCCACATTTTGACAAATAAAATATACTGACTTGAAACGCGCGGATTCCGGCCTGCCGCAATCGTATATTCCCCTCCCCTTCCACGTATTCGTCTCTTATGCCGAACTTAATTTGAAATATAGCCAAACGTGGAAGCGCAGACGCCGGAGTCAGGTTTCGAACAGGTTCAATAAGCCTAAAAGACGCGACACGTAGATCTTAAACAGCCTCTTAGAACACACCTTCGACTTCCAAACCATATATTAATTGAAAGAAGTAATTCCTCGGTCGATCGTCTGGCGAAAGACCATAACACGCGTTGCGCGATTGATTACGCTGAACGCGAAATAGCCCCCTCCGCGTCTAAGAACCTATTCAAGATCTCGCTTTTGACAAAATTTCGCGCTCGTTTTTTTGCCGCGCGCGAAAGCGCGAACGCCGCGTATTTGAGCCGGAAAGGCGCAAAATGGAGATTTTGAACAGGCGGCGGAGCGATCATGATCCTGGGCGACGCCCCCATCTTGATAAATGGAGTTGAGACATTTGAGTTCATATAAAATTTGCGTTTACGCCATCAGCAAAAATGAAGAACAGTTTGTGGACCGATGGATGGATTCAGTCGGCGAAGCGGACTTGGTCGTCGTAGCGGATACCGGATCGACGGACGGCACAATAGAAAAATTGCGTGAAAGAGGCGCGGTCGTCTATGAGGAAAATATATCGCCCTGGCGCTTTGACGCCGCGAGGAACGCGTCTTTGGGTCATGTTCCAAAAGATATGGACATCTGCGTCTCGAACGACCTGGACGAAATCTTTGATCCGGGATGGAGAAGTGAACTTGAGTCAGCGTGGGAACCGCGATTCACACGCGCGCGCTATTCATTCGTCTGCGAGCATGATTCCAACGGCGCGCCGAGCAAAATTTTTCCGATGGAGAAAATTCACCGGCGGCGCGAATTCCGCTGGGTCCATCCGGTTCATGAGGTTTTGGAGTACAGCGGAGCCGACGAGGATAAAACCGTATGGGTGAACGGGATTCTTCTCCATCATTACCCCGACCGGTCGAAGCCTCGGAACCAATATCTGCCGCTCCTGGAACTGTCAGCGCGGGAAAATCCCTTGTGCGACAGGGTCATCTTCTGGCTCGGACGCGAATATATGTTCTGCGGAAAGCGTGATCTTTGCATTGAAACGCTGAAGAATCATTTAAGCCTTCCCACCGCGAAATGGGCCGAAGAAAAAAGCGCATCCATGCGCTTTATCGCGCGTTGTTACGAGGAGAAGGAAAATTTAGAGAAAGCGCGGGCATGGCTTTTCAGATCCATCGCGGAATGTCCTCACGCGCGCGAACCCCATCTCGCGCTCGCAAAGCTCGGATATAAAGAAAAAAATTGGCCCATGACCT
>JAISER010000054.1 GCA_031263985.1 Clostridiales bacterium
TATAATATTAGTGTATAAATTCGGCGTAAGCGTCTCGTGCGAAGCCGGGTACGCCATAGCGCGAAAACGCGCGGGTAAGGATATTCGGCTTGCGCTGCTTAATCTTGAAGACGATGACGGAGTGTTGAAAGGCGAGGCCATGCTCATGCCGTATGTGGAATTTGAAGAGAGTTCGGCGGACGCGCTTATTGATTATATAGCGGAAAGATACGCGCCTTCCGTTATAGCCGGCTAGCCCCGCGGCGCCGGGATAAAGCGGTCTGGTGAAGATAGCGATAATTGCGGTAGGCGGGTTAAAGGAAGACTATTGGCGTAAATCCGCCGCCGAATACGCGAAGAGGATAAGCGCTTATTCCAAACTTGAAATCATCGAGATAGCTGAAGAAAGACCGGGCGGCGGCGTTAAAATTATAGAAAGGGAAGGGGCGCGCGCGTTAAACGCGCTTCGCGATCGCGATTGTGTGGCCGCTATGTGCGTCGAAGGCCAAAGAATGTCAAGCGAGCGGTTCGCGCGCTTTTTAGAACACGCCGTAAACGCGCCGCGCGTCGTTTTTTTTATAGGCGGAAGCGAGGGGCTTTCCGTCGGCGTGAAGTCTCGCGCTGACGCTTTAATCAGCTTTTCAGGCATGACGTTTCCACACCAGATGGCGCGCGTTATGCTTCTGGAACAAATTTACAGAGCGTTTAAAATTATTAAAAACGAACCGTATCATAAATGACGCATACGCCTCAGAGCCGTCCTTCGCGGCGCGTTGAAGCGTATTTTTTTTGAATGAACCGCGCTTCGGACCTTTAGCCGAGCGGCTTCACGAACTTAATTTTGACGGGAAAGGCGTTTGCGATGAGAGTTTTATTAGCCGCGATTAACGCTAAATACGCTCACATGGGTCTTGCGGTGAGACGTCTTAAAGCCTATTGCGCGGAATACGACGTTACCGTTCGCGAGTACACTATAAACAACTCCGAAGAAAGCGTTTTAGCGGATATTTTCTCTTTCGCGCCCGACGCGCTGGGTATATCATGCTACATATGGAACATAGACATGGCTAGGCGGTTGGCGGGGAACTTAAAAAAGATTTTGCCGCGACTCGTAATCGTGGCGGGCGGCCCCGAGGTATCTTTTTGTCCGGATGAGGTTTTAAACGGCTATTTTGATATTGTAGCTCTGGGAGACGGTGAACGCGCTTTTAAAAGACTTTTAGAAACGGGCTTCAAGAATGTTGAAGGTATATCGGGCATAGCGTTTCGCGGCGAGAACGGCGAGACCGTCATAAACCCGGCGTCCGCTCCCGTAGATATAAACGAACTGCCTTTTCCGTATGACGAAAACGACAGTTTTGAAAATAAAACGGCGTATTATGAGTCGTCCAGAGGATGCCCGTTTCATTGTTCCTACTGCATGTCGGGGACGGAACGGCTGGTTCTGAAAGACGCGAAAAAGTGTTTTAGCGAAATACAATTTTTCATCGACAAAGGAGCCAAACGGGTAAAGTTTACGGATAGAACGTTTAATTGCTCTAAAACGCGCGCTATGGATATTTGGCGTTATATTATCGAAAACGACGCGGGAACGACCAATTTTCATTTTGAAATAGCGGCGGACTTGCTTGATGACGAACAAATAAAGCTTTTATCTCGGGCAAGGAAGGGATTGTTTCAGTTTGAGGTAGGAGTGCAGTCGGCGAACGTCGCTACTCTCGCCGCTGTAAACAGAAAGACTGACCTCGAGAGGATAGCTAAAAACGTGCGCGCGATTAAAAACGCGCGCGTCAACTTGGACCTCATCGTAGGACTGCCGCTGGAAAGCTATGAGTCGTTTAAGCGGTCGTTCGACTTCGCTTACGCGCTGTGCCCGAACGGGTTGCATATAGGCTTTTTAAAGGCTTTGAAAGGTTCGGCGCTGCGCGCGGAAGCGGCGCGTTACGGAATAATTTACAGAGACTCGGCGCCTTATGAAACGCTTTGCACAAATGACATCAGTTATGGGGAAATATTGAAGCTTAAAGGGATTGAACAAATGGTGGAAGTATATTATAATTCCGAGAGATGTGTTCAGTCTTTCGCGAGAGCGGTTTTAGCGTTTCCGTCTCCGTTCAGTTTTTACGAGGCGTTTTTCGCGTTCGGAGAGAATAAAAAGTCACGTGGAAAACTTGGTGAATATTGGCTGGCGCATGAATTTTTCAATGAATATATGAGCCGCGATATCTTGTTTTTGGAAGATCTTCTGCTGTTTGACACGCTGTCTTTCGAAAAAACGCCGACTATGCCTGAATGGGCCGCTCAGCCGACTTCTTTGGAGGCTGAAAGCGTTAAGAAAGCCTTGGCGCGTTTGGGGCTGAAGGGGCGGTTCGCGCGCGTGGCGAAATTCAGGCATGATATAGCGGAATGGATACGGAACCGACGCAAAGTTGAAAGGATCGTTTTTTTGGCGTTTGACTACAACGGCGCGAAAAAAGGGCCGCGCTATGACTTTCATGAATTGAGGGAGGCGGGCGATTGAACGGGAAAGAAACCGCTGTTTTAAAACTTTTGGATGAGCATTATCCGTTTGATTTCAAATGTTTCTTGATGTATGACAAGGACAAGCCGTGGCAGCTTTTATTCGCGACTATTTTGAGCGCGCAATGCACCGATGTACGCGTAAACGCCGTTACGAAAACGCTTTTTAAGAAATATTCAACGCTTGACGCGTTCGCGCGAGCCGACTTGACGGAAATGCAGCGTGATATATTTTCGACCGGATTTTATAGGGGAAAGGCCGTAAACATAATATCCAGCGCGAGAAGGTTGCTTGATGAACACGGCGGGCGCGTGCCGAGCGATTTGGACGCGCTTGTGAAGTTGCCGGGAGTAGGCCGAAAAACGGCGAACGTCGTGAGAGGGCATATTTTTAGGATACCGAGCGTAGTCGTTGATACGCATGTAAAACGCGTGTCGAAGAGACTGGGTTTTACCGAGTCGGAGGATCCGACTAAGATAGAGTCGGATCTGATGAACATATTGCCCGAGAAACATTGGATAGCGTTCAATCAGCAAATCATTACGCATGGACGAAGAGTATGCGTAGCGAGGAGACCGAGTTGCGGCGATTGCTTTTTGCGAGTTTTATGTGATTTTTAAACGAATATATATTTACCGGCGGTGTATGGATGCGAAAAAAATTGATAATATTGTTGGCGACCGTTATGACGATGTTGATGGGCGCAAACGTTTTAGCGGCGGAGATTCAATCGGCGCCCGGCTTGGAAGCGGAGCGGCCGTCGGCGGAGCGGCCGTCGTCTGTCACGGCGAGCGCGTATATTTTAACGGAGCTTTCGACCGGCAAGACGCTTTCCGCGCAAAACGAAAACGAACGGCGATATCCGGCGAGTATGACGAAAATACTTACGGCGCTCGTAGCGCTGGAATACTTTGCGCCGGACGATATAGTAACGGCCGGGCCGGAAGTGAACGCGGTTCCGGCGGATTCCAGCAAAGCGGGAATTTCAAACGGCGACATACTCACGGTTGAAAATTTACTTCGCGCGCTTATTATAAAATCAGGCAACGAAGCGGCGTGCGTATTGGCTAAAGCCGTGTCTGACAAACTTAATCCAAATGAATCATTGAGTTATGAGCGCGCCGAAAAGATCTTTTGCGGCCTTATGAATGAGCGCGCCGGGGCGCTCGGAGCGAGCGACACGCATTTTGTGAATCCGCACGGTTATCACAACCCTGACCATTATACGACGGCGAAAGACATGGCTGTAATATCAGCGAAGGCCATGCGAAACCCAGTCATTAAGAGAATCGCCTCTGAGCGTGAGTTTGAAGGCGCCGGATCGCCGAACGGCTCGAAACAATATGATTGGCGAACGCACAATATGCTGTTAGTCGAAGGCGAGTATCTTTACGCTTACGCGACGGGAATTAAAACGGGGTTCACGGACGAGGCGGGCAACTGTTTGGCCGCTTCGGCGTCGAACGGTAAGCTTGACCTTATAGCGGTTTTGTTCAATGATACGGAAGAAGGACGTTGGATAGACGCTATATCGCTGTTTGAATTCGGTTTTAACGCGTTTGAGTTTAGAGAAGTTCAAAGAGGCGGCGCGATTTTTGAAAAGATCGTTGTCGCTAACGCTAAACTCGGAGAAAGCGCTGAGACTGAAATTTACGCGAAGGGTTCTTTTAGCGATTTGTTGAGTCAAGAGCAATTCAATCAAATACGCAAAAATATTACATATAACGCCACGGAGTTTTCGGCGCCTGTTAAAGCTGGCGATATAGCGGGAAAAGTCGTCTATACGTTAAACGGCGAACGAATTTATGAGGATGACTTACTCATATTAAACTCCGTGGAGAAGCGCTCGCTGAAAAGCGATGCGGCTTATTACGCTAGTCGGGCCGTATCCGCCGCCTTTTCCGTCAAAGCTATTCCTTTTTGGGGAGCTGCGCTCGCGATAATAGTAGCGGCGGCGGTTGTCGTAAGAAAAATTCGGAGACGAGGTTCTGAAAGGTTCGGAGGAGGCTTTTATAGGTTTTGACGGCATTTGCCGCGGAAAGGCATTGAAGGCCCCGCCGGGGGGCGGGGGTATAAAATAAACCCTGTAAAAAGGTAACTGGAACGCTTAAAGCGTTCCAGTTTTTATAGAGCCGCGGGGTTTCCCGCCGGACCCCGTTTTTTCCGCCGGCGTGAAGTTTTCGCTTCTGGCGCTTCACGTGGACTTTTTATGTCGTTTCAAGTAAATCTAGTTCGAAAATTAGAGTGAGGTCGCCTCTTTAGAGCCTGTTTAAGTTCTCGCTTTAGCGGATTTTTGTAATGATTTTTCGCCAAACGCGGAAGCGCGAACGCCGCATTGTGGAAAATCCGCCGTGTGGACGTCGGAATCAGGTTTCGCGACAGTCTGATAAGACGCAAAATTGAGATATTAAAAAGGTTCTTAGAATGATTCGAAAACATGGCGATACATTTCTTGAGAACAGCCTCCTACAGAAATCCTTTATTCATTTCTTCCCATTTTATGGCATCTAAAATCGCTTCTTCCATAGGCATCTTGGCGTCCCAGTCTATCAGCTCTTTAGCGGCTGATACGTTAGCGTAACTACCGGCGATGTCGCCGGGGCGGCGCTCCTTTGAAGTTAAGACCGGTATTGTTTCTCCGACTATATTTTCGAAAGCGTATACGAACTCCTTCACAGTAACGCCTATGCCGGAACCTATGTTCAGCGGCAAAAATCCCACGTCCTTCAAACGAGCTTTCGTGAAGGCTCTATCAAAGTTTTCGGCCGCTTTTACGTACGCTTGCGCCACGTCCCACACATGCGTGTAATCGCGTATGCATGTTCCGTCACGCGTGCCCCAATTGACGCCAAATATGGAGAAAGATTTTTCCTTGCCTTCCATAACCCGTATAAGTCGTCCTAGTATGTTTATAGGGTTTTTCGGTTGCATACCGGAACGCATATGGGGGTCCGCGCCTATAGGGTTAAAGCATCTTAGACTTATGCAACGCATGTCGTAGGCGCCGCAGAAATCTTTAAGTATCATTTCAATTATATATTTACTTCTGGAAAACGGGCTTCGAGGATTTACCGGCGAACTCTCCGTCGCCATATACCCGGGAGCGTCGCCGTATATGCTGGCTGACGAACAAAAGATAATTTTCCCGCGGCCCGTTTCGCAAATGGCGCCAAGCATATTTAACGTTTTCACGACGTTGTTTATATAATACTCAAAAGGGCGCTCAAGTCCTTGACTAACCGCCGCGCTTTCCGCGCAGTGCACTATAATTTCTATGTCGGGGTGTTCTTGCAAAATACGCTTTATAAGCTGGGTATCCCCAACGTCGCCTTTGAAAAAAATTTTATCGAGCGTGAATTCGTCTCTACCGGTGTCCAAAGAATCTAAAATGACTGGCGTATGGCCTCTATCTATAAATGCGGAGCTTATGGAACTTCCTACGTATCCGGTTCCGCCTGTAATTAATGCTTTCATCATTTACAGTCCTTTCGTTTTTCTCGATTAAAAAATTCGCCGGAGATATGAACTTTATTATATGTGTAATAACTTTATAAAACATAATATTATATTTTACAAATAATACTTTATGCGTATTTTAATTAGAAAGATAAATTATTCGCGTTGTTAGTCTTAGAGCATGTTTAATATCTCCATTTTGCATCTTTTCGGCTTATTTTCCGCTATTTTTTGTCAGCGCTCTTTGCGTATATTTTTCGAATACGCGGCGATCGCGCTTCCGCGTTTGGCGAAAAACCATTACAAAAATCCGCTAAAAGCGAGATCTTAGACAGGCTCTAAGTTCGCGTTTAGCGGAAGAAAGCGTGATAATATTCGCCAAAAGTCATATCCTGCCTCATTTTTTCATATATATAGACAGAACAAGATTTGAGGGAGTGCGACTTCTTTGAAAGCCTATATTGAAGAGAGAGCCGTCGAAGTGGCGAATTTCATAATTAACAATGACGCCACCGTTAGAGAAACCGCCAAAAAATTTGGCATAAGCAAGTCTACAGTACATAAAGACGTAACGGAACGTCTGGTGAAGATAAACCCTAAATTAGCCGGAGAAGCCCGTAAAGTGCTGGAAATAAACAAGTCTGAACGGCATATCAGAGGAGGGCTTGCCACTAAGGAAAAATACCTTACGCTGACATCCCGAACAAATGTGAAGAAATTAAATTAGATAGCGCGTTGTAAAGCGCCCCCGTTTTTTCAGTTAACGCGAAAAGCGGTTCCGTAAGGCGTTGACGCGATATCGTTCGCGAAAACGCCTTGTGGAACCGCTTTGTTATGATATCGTGATTCTGTCAGGCGTTTCGCTTTTAGCGAAGGCGCGGCGGATCCATGGAGTTATGTTTGTAGAAGCTTTCTTTTTGAGCGCTCAGTTCATATCTAAAAAGCGTCATATTTCCGCCTTTCTCGCGTTCGCCCTCGCAAGAAACTTCGACTCGTTCACAATGACGCGCGTATGCGTTCCCTTGCCGATTTCTCCCGCTTCATCAAACGCCGTCACATCGAATTTTATCGTTTTACCGTTTACCGACACGATAGTCGCTGTCGCGGTTATTTTCGCTCCGACAGGGCTTGCGGCGATGTGAGCCGCTTCTATGCTTACGCCTACGGATGTTTTGCCCGTCTCGAGCGCGCCAGACAGCGCTTTGCAAGCGGCCTGTTCCATAAGCGCGACCATCATCGGCGTGGCGAACACCTCTAAGTCGCCGCTGCCGACAGCGTGCGCTGTATTAGCTTCGGTTACCGCGGCGGCGACGGACGCGGTTTTGCCCAACTTAATTTCAGTCTCAGTTATGCCGCCTTGAATGGACAGAACCGCCGCCGTCACGTGCTTGCACACTTCATTGTCATAGGCTCCGCAATCGCAGAAAAAGTCGTCTAAATCGAGACCGTCGCGAGAAACAGTCAAATCGACAACCAGTATTCCGGTCTCATCGCTGACACGCGCCGAATAATGATCGCCATTTTTCCGTTCAAATTCGACGCGCGACTCGTTATACAATTTCACGCCGTCTTTAATTGAGTCGATTTGGTGAGCTCTACTCTCCAACGTAGGAAGCGTTATCGCTATAATCATAAAGCAACCCCTTGTCCGTATAATTCATTCTTTTATTAACCCATTTAATGATATCAAACATTTTACAGCGATTCAACTTATTAAAACGGGGGAGGGGAGTGAGAACGCGCGTCCGGTGTTTTTCAGACTAAGTCAAAAGAAATAAACAATTACATGAAAAATTTTTTATAAACGCTTTACATAAACCCATTAAGCCGTTAAACTTAAAATATAATGAAATCCGCGATGAATAATCCGGTATTTTTATACAAATATGTCGGGACGATAAAATCGTCATGGCGAAGGTCATTATGTAAAATATTATAGGAGCGTTTATTATGTCATATGACTTATTATTATATATAGGCGTCGCCGTATGCGCCGCGTCGGTCTTGGGGGCGATAATCGCGGCGATTATATTCGCGGTTTCAAGACGCGGCCTGAATAAGGCGCTTGACGCCGAATATGGGAAACGGAGACATTAAGCATGGAGAATGAAATGCCTTTAACTATCGCGGGCACATATAAAGTAGGAGCTAAAATAGGCTCCGGAGGGGCCAGCGTAATCTATTTAGCTGAACATATGCGCCTTGGCAAAAATGTGGCGCTTAAAGCTGACAAGCGAACGTTGTCCGCAAACCCGGAGAATTTGCGCCGCGAAGTGGAAACGCTGAAAAATTTAAGCCATTCGTATATTCCTCAAGTGTACGACTTCATAGTTGAGGAAGGCGTCGTGTATACGGTTATGGACTATATAGAGGGAGAAAGCTTAGACAAGCCTTTGAAGCGCGGCGAGCGCTTCCCGCAGGCGCAAGTGGCGAAATGGGCTTGCCAACTGTTGGAAGCTGTCGTCTATCTGCACGGCAGGCCGCCTCACGGAATTTTACACGCTGACATAAAACCCGCTAATGTTATGATGACGCCTGAAAACAACATATGTCTGATAGATTTTAATATCGCCCTCGCTTTGGGCGCAAAGGGAGCGGTCGCGGTCGGGCGCAGCGCCGGATACGCGTCGCCGGAGCATTACGGATTGGATTATTCAGCGTATAACGTGACGCGAAGCGTAACCGCCGCCAGCGGCGCGGGAACCGAATCTTTAAAAAGCTCGAGCGCGGTGAAGTCAAGTGCGGAGAGCGTCGCCGCTAAGAAGCCGATTATACTTGACGTGCGCTCGGACATTTACGGCCTGGGCGCGACGCTGTACCATATTATGACAGGTGAGCGTCCGGCTAAATACGCGACGGAAGTCAAGCCGATTTCGGCTAAAGAATAT
Source organism: Clostridiales bacterium (assembly GCA_031263985.1). Lineage (GTDB taxonomy): Bacteria > Bacillota > Clostridia > Lachnospirales > JAISER01 > JAISER01. Next base: position 8,845 of record JAISER010000054.1, read on the forward strand.
AGCTTGCCTGTCATTAGGGCAATAGAAAAGGCTATGCATCCCGATCCGGATTTACGCTATCAGTCGGCCGGCGAAATGCTGCGAGACTTTGAGCGTCTGAGGGAAGATGACCCGCGCGTAAAGCGGCGCAAACGCGCCGCCGCGATAACTACGGCGGCGCTGTCGCTGTCATTTATAGCGGGCGGCCTTACGGCGTTTACGGCGCTGCGGCTGAATGAACGGCTGCAAGGCGCTTACGCGTTGGCGGAATATTCTGAAAACGCCTTGGACGAGGGCGACGCGGCGTTAGCTGTGGACTACGCTCTTCAAGCGCTGACCAAGAGACCTGACGCGGCTGAAGCTCAAAAGGCGCTGACAGACGCGTTGAACGTATACGATCTGTCCGACGGGTTTAAAAAACATAAGACGATAGAACTGCCTTCCGCGCCGCTGTATATGGCGATATCGCCCGGGGGCAAAACCGCCGCCGCCGTATACGCCTATGACGTCGCCGTGTTCGATACGGAAACGGCGGAGATTATCGCCACGCTTCCCGCTGAAAAATCCGCTTTGTCGGAGGTTGAATACATAAGCGAAGATATTATAATATACGCGGGGGAAAATGGAATTAAAGCGTATAACATATCGGAAAGAAAGGGATTATGGTCGGGAAAGCCGGCGACGAACCTCACGGTTTCCGCTGACGGCGGGACTGTGGCCGCGGCGTATAAGGACGAGAATTTCGCGACTATATATGACGTCAAAAGCGGAGTCCAGGTTCGCCAAGCCGAGTTCGACGAAAAACGCCAAAAAGTGGTGACGAATGATAGTTTTGCCAACCCCGGCGACGACCTGTTCGCGTTGAATGGGGACGGATCTTCGCTGGGCGTCAGTTTCGCTGACGGTTCGCTGTGGATTTACGATTTGACGGACGCTGGAGGTCAGGTGAAGATACTTGACGGCGCGTTGGGTTATACGAGCTTTGACGGCGGTTTTTTTGACGGATATTTCGCGTTTTCCGCGTCAAAAAAGGGAAGCTCCGAATTTTCAGTGATAGATACGGTTACGATGGAGCGAACGGGCGGTTTTGAATCCGTTAATCCGTTCAGCGCGTATGTTGACTCTAGCGGCGTTTACATGCGAACGGAGAATATATTGGTTAACATTGACCCCGCGACGGGAGAACAAACGCCCATTGTGAACATATCGGAAAGTATTTCCCGTTTCGCGCGGGACGAAGAGCATACGCTGATATCCGCTGGAAACGAGCATATATTTTTCGACAAGAACGCTGTTGTAATATCTCGTTACAAAGATGAATACGCCGATGATATTATGCTGATAGCTAAGGATACGGCTGTGATCGGCGGACTTAACTCGCCGGTAATACGCGTTATGAAGCGCGAAGACCGCCAGGGCGCCGAAGCGTTCGCCTACGACCCGTCGTATGAACATGACGAGGCCAGAATAAGCGCGGACGGTAAGACGGTAATGCTGTTCTCCTTTAAACAGTTCCGTTTGTACGACATAAACGGCGGCGTAATCGCGGATGTTTCCATTCCGGGATCGGAATCGCTTTATGACCAGCGGTACCTCCGCGATGAGAACGGATCGCGGCTTGAAAACATATATTACGACGGAACTATACGCGCCTATTCCGCCGAAAACGGCGAGTTATCATATGAGACAAAAGGCGAAAATCCGGATACGACGCTGTATGAGGAATTTTTTACCGACAAGCTTATGATAGAGTCGCCGCTTCATGGGACGCCGGCGGCTTACGACAGGAAGTCGGGCGAACTCGTGAGAGAGCTTGAAAAGGACGCGTATCTTACATATGTGACTCAGGTCGGTGAGATGATTATTACGGAATATATCACGGCTGACGGCGAACGGTATGGTCTGGCGCTGAATGAAAAGTGCGAGACGTTGGCGAGATTACCGTATCTTTGCGACATCATTGGGGATGAGCTGGTTTTTGACTATCCGAACGGGCGTTTGCGAAAATCGCGTCTTTATGACATTGACGAGCTTGTAGAGCTTGCCGGGATACGAACGGCGGCGAATAGATAAGAGCGCCTCTGATATAACGATTATACTGGCGTTTATAAGCGCGTTCGCGTACAAATGAGTAATTATTCATGGAGGGGTTAAATTATGAAGTTATTTAAAAAGGCGATTGCCGTAACGCTTGCGGCGCTGACGCTGATATCAGCGTCGCGCGTCGTTTCTTTAGCGGAGGAGCCCGAAGCGTATGACTTTCAAGTGACGGGCGCGACAGAGCTGAAAAACATATATGTTATTAATCGGGGGCAGGACAAATACTCATATGACAAAGGTTTCCGGACGATTCTTTATACGGACGACGTCGATCCTTCATCCTTGACGCCCGTTTTTATAAAGAATGATGATATAAGTTCCGTATACGCTACGCCGGTAGGGAGCGGGGACGCCGGAACTCCGCAGACAAGCGGAGTTTCAAAGCAAGATTTCTCAGATTGGCGCGCGGTTCAATATATTGTAAATTTCACTGACAAAACGACGAAAAATTATTGGGTGACTTTTGTAAAGAAGAGCGTCGGCGAAGTGCAACTGTTTGTAAATGGAATAAATGGCCCCGACGGCGCGAGGCGCGAGGTACATTTTACAAGTTCCTATAATAATGGGGGAAGATCCTTGCTTGTCGTCAATGTAGGCGACTCCTCAATTAATATCGCGTTAGATATGGAAGATGAAGATAGCGTCATATCCTGGTTCTGGAACGTGTTATACTTGGACTATTTGCTCGATTGGCTCAGCGGCGACTTTTTGCCGGCGTTTGGCGACAATATTTCTACAGGTGATGATCCGCCGAATTTCGCGATAATAGACTTATACCCGACTCTTGAGGGGCTAATAAGTGAAACGCTGATCATTAAATCTAGCGATGAGTATGGGAACGATTTAGAACCTATATTTGTCGAGATCGTCGGCGGTTCCGGCGACGCGTGGTTGACGACGGATACTAGTCTGCCTGAGGCGGTTAAATATGTTCCATATGCCTTTCAGCTCGCGCAGAATAATAACGATCCGAATGTAGTGATAAAACTTTCGCTTGTTTCAGGGTCGCTACCTGACGGCATGTCTTTTGAAGGCGGTGAAATAAGCGGGGCGCCGAAAGAAGCGGGAAAGTTTATATTTACGGTGAGAATGGAGCGTGAGTATGTTCCCGGATATACCCCCCCTCCGATTTACGCCGCTTCCATAGGCGCTCTGGATGACGAGCCTGACGTTCTTGATGAGAGGGAATATGCGCTTATAGTGAACGATAATACTGACGACGCGGTTAATGGCGTGACTGACAATGAATATGCGGTAGATCAAGGTTATTATATCGGTAAAAAGGATGAAACTGGCGTTTACGTTATAGATAATTTTGGCATCGATCAAGTTTTCGTATCTGTAGGCGATTTATCCGAGTTCAGGGGATGTTGGCTTGATGGCAACGAATTAGAGAAGGATGAAGATTATATAGCGGAGAGCGGCAGTACAAAGATTACTATTCGGGGTCAGACGTTCGCAAACAAAATTGACCGGACAATCGAAAGGCATACTTTCGCCGCTGAATTTCAAAACGGCGCAAATGAGTTAAAACGAACAGCGCAGAATTTTAGGGTATCATTGAGCGTCGATTCCGGCGACGGCGGTTCCGGCGACGGCGGTTCAAGCGGCGGCAACCCCGTCCGATCCGGTTCCGGCGGCGGCGGCTCCGCGCCGTTAAAGGCTGTCGCGGAGCCGGCCAGAGGTTCGGAGCCGCGGCTGACTATAACCGCCCCGGCTTCAGTTCTGGAATATATTAAAGAGAAGTCCGGAGCGCGGGGGATTATTCAAAATGGCAAGATAACGGCTGACGTAATTTACATAGCGAAAAAGACTCCGGAAAACGAACCTGTCGTAGCGGAAGCGTCTATAACGGGGCTGGGGGCTGATATAAACGAGGCGTATGTGTCGATTTCCTCGCAAACCGTGAACGACATGGCCGCGGCGAAAGATGTCTCTTTTAGGGTGAACGTGGAAAATTTGGGCATTATAACGCTGAACGGCGGAGCGCTCAATTACATGGCCGCGCAAGGCGGCAAGACGGTGGAGATAGGCGTTTCGAGGACTGGAGGCGAGACGACTGTCAAAATCTCCGTTGATGGCGCGCCGGTTTCAAAGATCAAAGGCGGCGTTCGGGTGATGTTGCCGGGTTTTGAGGACGGCGAGGCGCTCGTGTTGGTTAAAGTCGGTGACGGCGGGGAGATTGTAAAAAAATGCGTTGTGGAAGGCGGTTACGTATACGCCTTGCTTGACGGCGCGTGCGTGGTCAAAGTTATCGAAAACGCCAGAAGCTTTAGCGATATATCGGCTTCGGAATACAAATACTCGATACTATTCGCCGGAGCGAGGGATATAATGACAGGCGTTTCCGCCAGCGAATTCGCGCCGGACAAACCTATGACGCGGGCTATGATGGCGACGGCGCTCCATCGCCTTGAAAATAGCGAAAACCCCGGAGTAGGAAGCTTATTTAGCGATGTTTCCGCGGACGCGTGGTATTCAAACGGCGTCGCGTGGGCGGCGAATAACGGGATAGCGTTCGGATATGAAGATGGCGCGTTCATGCCGGACAACAACTTGACATGGGAACAGATGGTCGCTTTTATGCGCCGTTACGATAATTATATCGGAGCCGAGACGGTTGCGCGCGGGGATGCGCGAAGCTTTGAGGACGAGGCGTCGCCTTGGGCTAAGAGCGCCGTGCGTTGGGCGTCCGGCGCCGGGTTGTTGGATGACGCGTTTAGCCCGAAGGTTACGGTATTCAGGGGGCAGGCGGCTGAAATTATAAGAAGGTTTATCAGCGCGTTAGTTAAATAGACGCCGTGTCTTAGATCCTGTTCAAGATCTCGCTTTTAGCGGATTTTTTGTGATGATTTTTCGCCAAACGCGGAAGCGCGAACGCCGTGTATTCGAATAATAGACTTCCTGCGCAACCCGAAAAGTGGTATGATAGACCCATGAGATATGATGGTACGGATAAGCTTTCAGAAAAAGAATTTCGCAAACTGACGGGAGTTAAGCGAAACACATTTGTGAAGATGGTTGAAATTCTAACGGTGGCAGAAGAGGCAAAACGCAAGAAAGGCGGGCATAAAAGTAAACTCTCTGTTAAAAACATGCTGCTTCTGACGTTGGAATACATACGCGAATATCGAACATATTTCCATATAGCGCAGGAATTTGGGATACATGAAACGCAGGCGCTTAGGATAAGCCGATGGGTTGAAAAC
>JAISER010000028.1 GCA_031263985.1 Clostridiales bacterium
CCCGCGCCGCGCATTCGCGCTGCTTCATGAAACGATTGGGAACCGGCGCGGTTATTCATAAGTATACATCTGTTTATAAGGATTGGCTTTGTTCGGGCGAAGCGTAAAGAAACGCGACCGCAATATCGGTTCGGCGTCGAAATCGAATATGCGGCAAAATCGCTCGATATGCCCGCGTATTTCGCTCACATCAGCTTCCGACGCGACGACTTGCGCGGGCAAATCGTTCGGCGCTTCATCGCACCGCAAATATATGGCGCCGCCATGCATGCCCGTGCCGCAAAAATCGCCGACTATAGGACCTTCTCCTTTAAGCCCTAGAACGATTATATTGCCGCCGGCCTGATATTCGCCCAAAAAACGTCCCGCTCGTCCGCCTATTATAAGCGCGGGTATTTTATCCTGGTACGCCTTCATATGGATGCCGGCGCGGTACCCGGCTGAATCGCGCACGAATATTCCGCCGCCGCGCATAGCGTAGCCCGTAGCGTCACCGCTCGCGCCGTGTATGATAATATCGCCGTCGTTCATTGTGTCGCCCGTCGCGTCTTGCGCGTTGCCGTGGACCGTAATGCGATCTCCGCTGAAATAAGCGCCAAGCGCGTTGCCGGGCGTACCGTAAATTGTAATGTCGGCCTTTTCCATGCCGCTGCCTATGTAGCGCTGTCCGACGCAGTTATTTATTTCGACGCGCCCCTCTTTTTTAACGAGTTCGCATAACGTTTTAAAGTGCATGTTTTCCGCGTTTATCGTCATGCCGTCGTCCCTCCCAATTTTTTCTGGCGTTCCATCCTAGAAAACGCCATCAGCTGCGGTTTGTCTTTGACAAGATCGAAATCTATCGTGTCAAGAGGAGTGCGCTCACGTATCAGAGAGGTATATATGCCGGCGCGCGCCACGTCGCCTATCATTATATAGCCTTTAAGGAGATTGTCTTTGTAAAAAAGGCGTTTGTAGCCATTTTTAGCGTTTAAAGCGAATGCGTCGCCTTCATAAACGCCGGCGGTCATCATGTGTAAGCCGAACACACCCATAGAGTTCATCGGTATGGCGTTATCGAACGTCTTTTCGCCGCCCGCCATGTTTATGCCGGCGCATTCGCCTTGCATATACGCGTTTGGCAGCAGCGCCATGATCTTAGTCGCGCCGCTGGAAATATCCACGCTTTCTGTGCAGTCTCCCGCCGCGTAAACGTCTAAAAGGCTGGTTTCGCATTTTTCATTTATTATGATTCCGCGTCCGGTAGCGCCGCCGGCGTCAAGTATGAGAGAAATATTAGGTCTTACGCCGACAGCTACGACAAGCGCGTCAAACTCCACGCGGTCGCCGCCTGACAGGTAGGCCGCGTTAGAGTCGAAACGCGTCACAGTGTTTGACAGTATCAGCTTTACGCCGTTTTGCAAAACGCGTTTTTCAACAAGCGCGGCGGCCTCCGGCGTCAGCACGCTTGGCAATACGTTTTTCGCCATGTCCGCTATGGTTATGTCGCATCCCATCGCGTGAAGCCCCTCCGCGCATTTAAGCCCGATAAGACCTCCGCCGATTATAAGCGCGCGCGAACCGGCGCCGACGGTTTTGGCGAGCGCTAACGCGTCGCTGAGCGTGATGAAGGTGAACTTATGTTTGACGTTCGACAAACCGTCTATCGGCGGAACGAACGCCGACGAACCCGTCGCGACAAGCAGTCTGTCGTAAGACAGCTTGTCGCCGCCGTCCAGCGTCACGGTCTTCGCCACGTGGTCGATCGCCAACGCCGAACGGCCGATGTATGTTTTTACATTGTTTTCAGCGTAAAAATTTTCGCCTCTGAAAAGCATGCGTTTTTCGTCGGTCTTACCCTCTAAGAGGTATGATATCAGCGGGCGCGAGTACGTGTGAAAGTTTTCATTTGATATAATGGTTATGTCGCTGTCGCGCTCGATGGAGCGTATGCCTTCGACGCAGCCTATCGCGGCCGCTGAATTGCCTATTATAATGTGATTCAATCAGACCCTCTCCTCGTAAACGATAGCGCGATTCGGACAGCCTTTTACGCACGCCGGCTCTCCGGCGCTGTTCTCAAGGCAAAGTTCGCATTTTTGAACCGCCGATCCGCTGGCGGAGGGCATTATCGCGCCGTACGGACACGACAATATGCACGTATAGCAGCCGACGCACTTTTTTTCGTCAACTTTTATCACGCCGTCGTCCAAGCTCAGCGCGCCCGTTATGCAACCTTTAAGGCAGAGCGGCTCGTCGCAGTGTCTGCATGACACGGCGAAGCTTACGCCGCCGTCTTCCTCTATCTGTATGCGCGGGTTTATGCGCACGCCCTGAAGCGCCTTAACCATGTCCTTTTGCCCGGAATTGGCGTAGGCGCAATAATATTCGCATAAATGACAAGCCAGGCACCATTTTTCGTTAACATATATTCTTTTCACGCCAAAGCCCCCCTATTCCCCCGCGTGTTTAACGCCTAAAATCCGCAGTTCATTTTCATTCAGACCGATTCCGCGCAACATGAGCCTGTTGCCGCGCAGCGCTTCTATGGAGTTGATGCCCATGCCGCCTAACATCTCTTTAATTTCGTGTTTCCACGCGGTAATAAGATTAACAAGCCTTTGAAACCCTATTTCCGGGTTAAGCCTGCGCACGAGATCGGGGCGTTGAGTGGCTATTCCCCAATTACAGCGCCCTTGATGGCAGCTGCGGCACAAATGGCAGCCTATCGCTATCAAAGCGGAGGTCGCTATATAAACCGCGTCCGCGCCAAGCGCTATGGCCTTTACTATGTCGGAGCTTGACCGAACGCTGCCGCCGACGACTACGGACACTTCGTTCCGTATTCCCTCGTCGCGCAGCCGCTGATCGACGCTGGCGAGCGCGAGTTCTATCGGTATGCCGACGTTATTCAATATCCTGGACGGCGCGGCGCCCGTGCCGCCGCGAAAGCCGTCGATCGCCACTATGTCCGCGCCGCTTCGCGCTATGCCGCTCGCTATGGCGGCGACGTTATGCACGGCGGCGATTTTCACTATAACGGGCTTTTTATAATCGGTGGCTTCTTTAAGGGAATAGACCAATTGCCTTAAGTCTTCGATAGAGTATATGTCATGGTGCGGAGCGGGCGAAATAGCGTCCGAACCGATAGGGATCATCCTTGTGCGCGAAATGTCGCCGACGGTTTTAGCGCCAGGTAAATGCCCGCCTATGCCGGGTTTCGCGCCCTGTCCCATCTTAATTTCAACCGCGGCGCCCGCGTTCAGGTAATTCGTATGTACGCCGAACCTGCCGGACGCGACTTGCACTATCGTATTCGCGCCGTACTGGTAGAAGTCTTCGTGCAGTCCGCCTTCTCCGGTATTATAATATATACCGAGCTTTTGTGACGCTCTGGCAAGACATTCGTGCGCGGTGTAACTTATGGAGCCGTATGACATGGCCGAAAACATTACGGGGACGTCAAGCTCCAATTGCGGCGGCGCGTTATCCAGAAGACTTCCGTCCGGGCCGCGCTCTATGGCTTGGGGCTTTTTGCCCAAGAACACGCGCGTCTCCATAGGCTCACGCAACGGATCTATGGACGGGTTCGTCACCTGTGACGCGTTTATAAGCAGCTTGTCAAAATATATGGGGTAGTCCTTCGAGTTGCCCATAGACGACAGCAAAACGCCTCCGGATTCCGCCTGTCTGTAAATATCCTTTATAATGTCAACCTTCCAGTTGTTGTTTTCCCTGAAGGTGTTGTCGGTCTTTACGATCTTAAGCGCGCGCGTCGGGCATATGCTTACGCACCGGTGACAGTTAACGCAGTTTTCGTCTATGGCGAACATCTTTTCGGTATCTTCGTCATAACCATGCGCGTCATTGGAGCATTGTCTCTCGCAAGCGCGGCATACTATGCAACGCGACAGATTTCTGGAGATTTCATAATCAGGATATATAAATCGCATTACACATTACCTCCGTTCGACATAACGATAACGGCCTCTCCCGCTCCCGGCGCCCACACTCCCTCTATATCAGGCTCTATAACGCGTATCGCGCATTCTTCGCTGGCGGCGTAAAATAAATCGCCCTTTTCCGCGACGACCATAGAGCGAAGCTTCAATCTGTCGCCCAGCGCCATCATGCCGTTTTCAAAACCGACCAGTATAGAGAAAGGACCCGTGACAAGCAGACTCGAAAAGGCGTTTCTCAGATAGGTGAATTTCCTCTTTTTCTCTTCGGGCATACGATCGATCTCGCTCCAGAAAGGCGCGGCCATAACCGCGGCCGTTTCTTCCAAAGACAGACCAAGTTTTCGGTGCAGATAGTCGATTATATATGTAATGACCTCAGTGTCGGTGAGCAAGTCGCACTTATAGCCGAACATCTCGATATATCTCCTATTGGCGTCATATGATGAGATTTCGCCGTTATGCACTACCGCGCAATTGAGCATAGCGAACGGATGCGCTCCGCCCCACCAACCGGGCGTGTTCGTCGGGTAACGCCCGTGCGCTATCCAACAGTGTCCCTCATACTCTTCCAATTTATAGAAATCGCCCACGTCTTCCGGAAAGCCGACCGCCTTAAACGCTCCCATATTTTTACCGCTCGAAAATACATAAGCGCCCTGTATCTCGGAATTCACATGTATTATATGACGGGCCGCGTAGTCCATCTCGTCCAGTCCGCTTTCTTTCATGCGCGCGGCGGCGGGCTTTACGAAATATCGCCATATTATAGGCTCATCCGTTATCAGAGGCGTTTTGCGCGTAGCTATCTCTGACATATCTTCAATGTCGAACCATTCTTTAATAAAGGCTTCGGCGTTTTCTTTCGCTCTGAAATCATCATAAAATATATGCAAAGCGAACAGTTCCCTATACTCAGGGTATATGCCGTAGGCCGCGAAGCCGCCGCCTAACCCGTTACTCCTGTCATGCATAGTCGCTATCGACTTTATTATGTCGTTTCCATTAAAGCGCTTTCCGATTTTAGAAAATATGCCGGAAATCGCGCAGCCTGACGGAATGCGTACATTTCCCTCTCTAAGCTCTTTTTTTATTGCGCCTCGCAAATTATCACCCCTAAAGTTATCGCCCCAAGAGGCGCGTATTTATCTTTAAAGTACAGACGGTCACGATGTCCGCGTCGAAACGCCTACAAGTTTTGGAGAACCTCGCGAAAGCGCCGGAGGCCGCGAACCGTTAGGGTAAAGTACGCCCGCTTGCGGTAAGCGGGCGCTAATTTTGATGGACTAAACTAAAGACAGGCGTATGCGCCTGTCTTGGCTTTTCAATATTCTGAATATATGACGATTCAATTATATCAGGTATGAATAAGCGCGTCAAGCTGTCAAAAAAAGTCGAAAACATCTTTGTCCGCGCGTCATGAATCGCCATATTATAAGGCGAAACGCTATTGACAAACGATATGAGGTTTATTAATATGCATATATAATGGATATCAGGTGTTTTATGGCGTAATATTACGAATATTTTTTAAGCGAAAATCATATAATGATTGGTGAATGGAGGCCATTATGAAAACTGATTTCTACGTTGAGTTCAACGGCAAAAAAACGGACCAAAAAGCTATTCTCGAAAAGATTAAAGATATATGGCGCTCGGAAGGCAACAGAATAAAAGACCTGAGTTCCGTCGAGGCGTACTTTAAACCGGAAGAACAAAAATGCTACTACATAATAAACGATGACAGTAAGGGTTCTTTCGAGATATGACGGAGAGTCCGCTATGGTTTATTCCGCTTGCCCAGACGAGGCGTCAGCGGCGTAAACCACTTTCAGACAGACCAACAGCGCGGGACCTATGAAAAAGCCAAATATCCCGAAAAGTCTCAGACCAACGTATATGGAAGCGAGCGTCGCTATAGGGTGCAACCCTATTTGCGCGCTTATGACCTTCGGTTCCATGAATTGCCGCGTTATGATGTTTACGACGTATATGCCCATCAAAAACGCGGCGGCGTAATAATTGCCCGTAATAAGGTTAAAAGCGGCCCACGGCCACAATATAAGCCCGCTGCCCACAATCGGCATGGCGTCCACGACGCCTATCACTATGCCCATAAACAGCGCGTAAGGGTATTTCAATATTATGAGTCCTACGATATCAATCATTATCACTACGCACATTATTATGCCCTGCGCCTTTATATACCCCAACAGCGCGTTTAAAAGCCCCTTTTTTATAACATGACAATGCTTCATGATCGTCGCCGGCGTTTTTTCGCGTACGGCTTCAGATATTAGAGACCGATCCTTTATGAAAAAAAACGCCGATATAATAAAAAACAAAAAATTCATTAAAAAGTTAGGCATTTTAGATACGAGACTTAAAGACCCGTCTTGGACGCCAGTCCCCACGATATTTGACGTTATCTCTATGACGCGCGGGACCAGGTTATCGAAAAATCCGTTTATTCGCGTCGGTATGATGTTCATATAATCAGTAAACCGATATTTAAGCGATTCGACCGCTTTGCTCACTTCCAGCAAATATTCGGGCATCGCGGCCGCGAATTGATACGCCTGCTTTAAAAGGTTGGATATTAAGCTTGCGCTAAGCGTGACGACAGCCGTCATCATCAGCGCGAGACAAATAAGCGCGGCTATGCCGCGCCCTATTTTTAAGCGTTTATTTAAAAACGCCGCCAGAGGTTCGGCGGCCAACGAAAAAATGTAGCCGAAACAAAACGGAACGATATAATGAAAGATATATTTTGTAAAAACGTATACGGCTAGAATAAACGCGGCTATAATCGCCGTTTTATTTAGCGTCTCTTTGTGAGCGGCGTAAAATTCGCGCATAAACGCTCCCCCTCAAAGCTAAAATGCCGCGGGCAAATTCCCGTCTGAAGTCTAAGAAGCTTGTTCAATATCTCGCTTTTAGCGGATTTTTTTGTGATGATTTTTCGCCAAGCGCGGAAGCCGCGTATTCGAAGAATATACGCAAAGAGCGCTGACAAAGCGTGGCGGAAAATTAGCCGAAAAGACGTGAAATGGAGATCTTGAACAAGGCTCTAAGTGGACATAACCGTAGGCGCCAGCGTTTCAAGAATGCCCTCCGACACGATATCCGCCATCTTCATAACCAGACTAAGCCTTGTGTTTTGCAAAACGAGTGTATCCATAGAATAATTATAGTTTACGACGCCGGTCACAAAAACGTCCCCTACCTTCGGCAGTCTTTTGTCCAAGCCTGACCCGGGGCTTACGGGACCTTTTCCGACGGTGATATACCCTATATGTTCAATGCTGCCCAGCGAAGCGTCAATAGCTATTATAAACGGTTCTCTATGAATTGCAAATATTTTTTTAATCGCCCTCGCTATATTTTTCGCGTGAACCGGCGCGTCAAGCGTGCCGTAAACGTACGCGTTGTCAATCGCCTTCAGCGAGTTCTGCAATTTATAGCCGATAAGAGGTCCGAAACAATCGCCCGTCGCTCTGTCGCTGCCTATGCAAAACAAGACTATCTCGCGGTCGGCCGCATGGCCCGTAAGTTCGTCAAACGCGCTTAAAAAGGCTTTTTTGGCGTTTTCCGAGCGAGAATCTATCCTTGTGTAATAACTTTCGCCTGACAATTCTCCCAACATTATCACCACCACGCTATATTATTTTTTGTTAAGACGCGTTTTAGCCGTGGTAATAAATGTAATGCCATGTTCGCGCTATTTTACGCCGTCAGAACTTATCATCCGGGCGTAAAGTGACATCGAGGGCCCGTCTTGCGAAACGGAGCGCAGCGTCAGTATCCTGTCGTCGTCGCTTATATCCGCATCCGTTTTGTGTTTCGCGCGGCTCTTCACTTCCGAAGCGAGCGCCTTGACGCCAGATTCGTACGAACCTGCGTCCGGCGATATATCGGACGAAACGAACGCGAAAACCTCCCACCGCGTATTTTCATAAAGCGTCTCGAAGACAATCTCCTTATGGCTTTCGAAATACGCGCCGTCCTCAAAACGCTTAAGATGATCGAACATTACGCCTGGCGTCGCCGAGTTTCCGTATATGATCGTATTTTTATCAAGCGGATAAACGCTGGCGCCGCTGTCCATGAATAGCGCGCCCGAGGAGCTGGGTTTTTTCGCGATATCATGGTTCAGGTAAAACTCGTTGTCGGAGCCGCGCGCCACAACATAATTTATTTCGGCGCCGCGCGCCATAAGCATACCTATTATTTCATCGTTGTCGTATAATGTCGCCAGACTGGCTATAGCTTCGTTTCTCGGACCCGTGACATGAATTATCGCTTCGCCGTTTCCAGTTATCATTTCGTCGCCGTCGGCGGCCGTTTCGTCGCCGAAATCGGTTATTCCCCCAAAAGCGTATTCCGTCTCGCCGCTCGTTAATTCCGTCTCTTCAATAAGAAACGAAGCGCCGCCTTCAAGCAAATCGTTTATCAGCACGTACAACAAAACTGTGGCGGCGCACGCGGACAGCGTTACAAGCGCTAAAAAAACGGCGCGAGTAACACGTCTGAAAAACGGCTTGTCCTCATCGCGGGCATAACGCCGGTTAAACGAATCCATGTCAAAATCATCTTCTATAAAAATGTCGCCATATATGTTTTCGGCTCTTATAAAGATATTATGGCTGTGAGGATATCTGTTTTTCATACTTACACCTCGCTCAGGTTAATTATGGCGATTATAGCGCTTAATTCCAAGCGGCGCCACTGTTTTAACGCGCTTTGCGAAGAATAGGCGACTGACGCCGAAGCGATGTATTCCCCGTCAGCTTTTGAAATGACTCGCCGCGCGTCATTATGATGGCTCAACAGCCTTCACGAGCGAAACCGGGAGCGCGTCCGGACCCGTCATTATAATTCCCATTTCTCCGCTTTTACGCCTTATTTTGTAAACTTATTTTTTTGTCAATCTTTAACGTCAGAGAACCAAACCGCCGGAATTCGCGAAGCGTCACATTCATGAGCAAGTTCAGCGCCAAATATCCAATTTAAGGCTATGCCGCTAAAGCGTTTGCGATTTAAGAGCCTTATGTTATACTGTTATCATGACATTTACTAAAAACTTTGTAACAAGACTATTACATGAGGTGATTCGACTTGAAAAAGGTAATGATGTTGGTGATCGTTTCGCTGGCGGCCATGTCGTTCGCGAGCTGCAAAGACAAAAATAACGACGGTCAGGATAACGAGCGATTCTCTCAATTGGACGATACGGGACAGTTAAACATACTCGCGCCCGAAAATTATATTCCGTCTGAAATAAGGTTTCAGTTCGAGATAAACTACGGTATAGAGACTACCATCGACACCTTTAGCCGCGATTCCGAAATGACGGCCAAAATGACTAACGGCGTTACGCGATATGACTTGATTTTATGCGGAGCGGAGCATATAAGCGACATGCGCGAAAGCGGCGGCGTTTTGCGCGAAATAGAGACGTCGCGTCTAACCAATTACGCGAACATTAACCCTGTCTATCAGTCCAGATATTATGACCCTCAAAACGAGTACAGCGTTCCCTACGCGGCCGGGTGCTCTCTGTTAGCGTATAACGCCGAAATCGAACCGTTCGCGCCGGAAAATTATAACGCGCTTATGCGCGATGACTTAAAAAGCGCGGTGACGCTGCCCAACGAAATGCGCGACGTTATAGGGGCGGCACTGCTCGCTTCAGGCGCTTCGGTAAACGCCGCGGACGAGCAGTCCGTTTCAAAAGTCAGGTCGGCGCTTAACGCCATAAAGCCCAACGTGATAAGCTTTAATTCCGTAAATCCTTACGAAGCGCTTTTGTCGGGAACCGCGAGAGTCGGACTTATGCGAAATTACCATATATACAAAGCGATGGAAACGTCGCCGTCGGCCATGTATGTTTATCCCACGGAAGGCGTCGCGTTGTGGATAGACTGTTTGGCGATAACGGAAAACGCCGCCAATTTATCCAGCGCCTACTATTTTTTAGATTTTGTTCTTGACGCGAAGACAAGCGCGAGAATATCGTCATCCATAGGACGCACTAATTGCAATACGGCGGCGCGTGAGTTCTTGCCGGATTATTACGTCAAAAATCAAGCTATATGCATACCGGACGACATAGCCGAAAAAGCGGAAATGTACGAGAGCTGGGGAGACGCCGAACGAATATACGCGGAGATCTGGGAAGAGTTTAAACTGTTTTGACGCCTGCGGAGCGCGGATGAAAAGCTAGGAGCGAGATCTTAAACAGGCTCTAAACGTTCAGGCTTCCTCCGTAGATTAACCGAAAAGTTTATCCTTCCAAAGTTTTAACGGAGCGTGACGGCAGTTGTTCGATATAGAGCGAGAGCTTAAAAATTTGCCGGGCAAACCCGGAGTTTACATTATGAAAAACGAAGGCGACGACATCATATACGTCGGTAAAGCGGTGAACATCAAAAAACGGGTTCGCCAGTATTTTCTGCCATCCGTGCGCGACCCGAAAACGCGGGCGCTCGTTAAAAACATAGCGTCATTTGAATATATTGTGACGGATAACGAGCTTGAGGCTTTAATATTGGAATGTAACTTGATTAAGGTTCACACGCCGCGCTATAACGTCATGCTAAAGGACGACAAGACGTATCCGTTTTTGAAAATAACGGTAAATGAGACGTTTCCGCGCGTTTTAATAACGCGTAAGCATGTTAAGGACAAAGGCTTGTACTTCGGCCCCTTTACCGGCGGTTCGAGAGAGATGCTCGATGTGATCGGCAAAATATGGCCTGTCAGGAAGTGCTCCAAGAAACTGAATGGCGGCGTCAAAGGGAGTCTTTGTCTTAACTTTTATATAGGCCGCTGTCTTGGACCGTGTTCAGGACGCGTTAAGGCGGATGAATACGCGAAGTCAGTTGATGATGTCATACGCTTTCTAAGCGGTCGCGACGCGGAGATAATTAAGAATATGGAAGCCGAGATGAACGCGGCCGCTGAAAGAACGGCGTTTGAAACGGCGGCTGAACTGCGCGATAAAATAAATATATTAAAAAAGCTGCGCGAAAAACAAAAAATAGAGCGCGCGCCCGGCGACGATAAAGATATATTAGCGTTCGCGCAAAGCAGCGACGAAGCTCTTGTGCAGGCGTTTTTCGTACGCGACGGCAAAATGACCGGACGCGAACGCATTATGATGTCGGGCGTTGACTCGCTTTCGCCCCAAAGTATAATGGCGGAGTTCATAAAGCGGTTTTATGGGGAAACGACGTATATACCCAAAGAGATAATCATCGAAACGGATACCGCCGAAAAAGATACGCTCGCCGCTTATTTGTCCGGAGTCAAGGAGCGCAACGTTACGATCACTTGCCCTAAGCGCGGAGAAAAATTAAAGCTGGCCCAACTGGCCGCGAAAAACGCCCGTCTTTCGCTCGAACAGATCGACGAACGAAAAAAACGAGAACAGAACCGCACGACAGGCGCGCTGGAAGAAATAGGCGACGCGCTTGGCGTTTCCTTCGCGCTCGAGCGTATAGAATGCTATGACGTGTCAAATCTTCAGGGGTTTGAGTCGGTGGCGTCTATGACGGTCTTTGAAAACGGAAAGCCTAAACGCGGAGACTATCGAAAATTTAAGATAAAGAGCGTATCGACGGCGGATGACTACGCTTCCATATATGAAACGATAACTCGCAGACTCACGCGCTATGTAAACGGAAAGCCGGAATTCTCAAAATTGCCGGATATAATGTTTATAGACGGCGGCCAAGGTCAGGTTCACGCCGCGCAAAACGCGATGAACGAACTGAACATCGATATTCCTGCGTGTGGCCTTGTAAAGGATGACCGCCACAGAACACGCGGTCTTATTTTTAACGGACGCGAGATAACGCTGCCGCACGCGTCCGAAGGGTTCAAACTTATAACGCGCATTCAAGACGAAACGCACAGATTCGCCATAGAATATCACCGGAAACTGAGGATGAAAAAACAAGTGCGCTCATTGCTGGACGATATACCCGGCGTCGGCTCCGTAAGGCGAAAGGCGCTTGTCACGCGTTTCGGCGATATAGAAGGCGTGAGCGCTGCGAAATTAGAAGAGCTTGAAGGCGTCGTGGACAAAAAGACAGCGAAAGCGGTTTACGAACATTTTCGCAAAGAGGCGTAAAAGTCTGTTCAAGATCCCGCTTTGTGGCGGATTTTCGTGATAATTTTTCGCCAAACGCTAAAGCGTGAACGCCGCGCATTCGAAGAATATGCGTAAGTGACACGCTTAGCTCAGTCTAAGCCATAATCATCCGAAGACCGCCTGGTTTGGCTATGTTGCAAACCAAGTTTGGCATGAAGCTGACAAAGTATAGCGTAAAATGAGCCAAAAAGACGCAAAACTGAGATTTTGAAAGGCTCAACGCCACGCGAACCTGACGCGCCGGAAGCCGCGGATTTTTTTATAGTCACGCCATAGACGTTTTTCTTAAAGCGCGCTCCGTAGCCCGATGTTTTCCCTTTCTAGCTTTATCCGCTTTGAAATCATCAGCGTCCAAGACAAGTTCTCCCGCGGCCTCATCATCATACGCCTGTTTCGCAGGACTTATGAACGATTCAGAAGTAAACTGGATGTATTTAGCGCGGAATTTCTTTCATTAGGCAAAGCAACGTGTTCCGCCCGAGCGACATAACGGAAAAAAAGGCGCTCTAAATGTTCAAGGTTATTTTTGAACCGTTTTTACTCTGGATTTTGGGTCGTGGATTATAGCGCTCGCGTCCCTCAGAGCTTGTTCAAGATCTCACTTTATAGCGGATTTTTGTTATGATTTTTCGCTAAACGCAAAAACCGCGTATTCGAAGAATATACGCAAAGAACGCTGACAAAGTGTGGCGGAAAATAAGCCAAAAAGACGCGAAATGGAGATCTTAAACAGGCTCTAAGGCAAGGAAACGAAAGCCGCCGTGTACATGGGCGCGTACACAAGGATTTCGCTGACGCCGCATTGTGGAAAATCCGCCGCTCAGACGCCGGAATCAGATTTCTGGACAGGTCTGATAAGCCGAAAATACGCGAATTTGAGATATTAAACAGGCTCTTAAGCGCCGCGAATCTATCGTCTGTCGAGCAGCTCCTTTGTGTCCCTAGCGATAACCAATTCCTCATTAGTCGGTATTACGAACGCGCGCGTCTTCGAACCCGGTTTTGAAATCTCGAACGTCTTTCCGCGCGCTTTGTTCGCCTCTTCATCAAACTCCAAACCCAAGTAGCCCAAATAGGAGCATATCTCTTTTCGCACATTTACAGCGTTTTCGCCAAGTCCTGCCGTAAAAATAATAGCTTCGGCGCCGTTCAAAGCCGCCGCGTACTGTCCGATATACTTCGCCACTCTATAGCAAAAACTCTGAATGGCTATTTTTGCGCGCTCATTGCCTTTAGCCGCTTCCGCCTCGATATCCCTGCAATCGCTCGACACGCCGGAAACCCCTAACATGCCCGACTCCTTATTTAAAATAACATCCATCTCTTTGGCCGAAAGATTCTCTTTCGTCATGATGTACGTAATGACCGCCGGATCCATATCGCCCGCGCGCGTGCCCATCACCAACCCCTCGAGCGGCGTAAAGCCCATAGACGTATCTATGGATTTTCCGCCATCCACGGCGCATATACTCGCGCCGTTTCCCAGATGGCATGATATCAGCTTCGTTTCCTCTATAGGGCGACCCATAAGTTCGGCCGCTTTTTGCGTAACGAAACGGTGACTTGTGCCATGAAACCCATAACGCCTCACTTTATGCTTTATGTAGTATCTATAAGGGAGAGCGTACAAAAAAGCTTTCATAGGCATAGTCTGATGAAAAGCCGTGTCAAAAACGGCCGCTTGCGGTATATTGGGCATAAGCGCCTCGCAAACGTTTATGCCCGTTAAATTAGGCGGATTATGAAGCGGAGCAAGCTCACCGCATTTATCCACCGCCTTTTTGACATCATCCGTAACTATTACTGAAGCGCTGAAATATTCACCGCCATGCACAACCCGGTGCCCTACGGCGTTTATGTCGTCTATAGACTTTATCACTCCGTGATTCTCGTCCAAAAGCGCGTCCATAACGACGCGCACGGCGGCGGTATGATCCGGCATAGGCGTTTGCAGCGCGTAATCGTCCTTTCCGGCGGACTTATGCTTCAAATTGGAGCCATCTATGCCTATTCTCTCACAAAGACCCTTTGCAAGCGCTTTTTCTCCGTCCATATCAATCAACTGATATTTCAGCGACGAACTTCCGCAATTCATTACGAGTATTTTCATTGTCAAGGTCTCCTCAGTAAAATTTTCACCATCACGCCGCCCGCTTCTTTAAAACCGCGGGCGCTTGCCCACACCCGCCAACTTTTTTTAAACCGCGGGCGCTGCCCGCACCCGCCAACTTTTTGAAAAAAGTTGGATAAAAACTTTCGCCGGAAACTTTGTTTCCGGAAAAATTCACTCAGGCTTCCCATACTGTCGCGCTGGCACGTTCGCTTTCCCCTCGGCTTCAAGAGCTAATCGTCACGCTCTCGCTGGTTTCTTAAAAACCAGTCAATGACTTAACGCAACTTCACGCGCCATCATCGCGCCTGAAGCGCGGTAATGGCTATAATGCCCACGATATCCTCGGCGTAACACCCGCCAACGATAAATCGTTCACCGGTTTGGCTAACCTCTGAGTAATCGGGCCGTAAGCCTCGGCTTTCGCCAAGCGCTGCACAAGCTTATACCCTATGTTGCCCGCGTCCAGATCCGGAAATACCAGCACATTCGCTTTCCCCGCGACATCGCCGCCTTTAGCCTTCAGAGCGCCGATTGACGGAACTATAGCGGCGTCAAGTTGAAACTCTCCGTCCAGCTTGAGGTCCGGGGCGGCTGTTTTCGCTAATTCCACGGCCTTGACAACTTTGTCCACGTCATCATGTTTCGCGCTGCCTTTTTTAAACCGCGGGCGCTGCCCGCACCCGCCAACTTTTTAAAAAAAGTTGGACAAAAACTTTCACTGGAAACTTCGTTTCCGGAAAAATTCACTCAGACTTCCCATCTGTCGCGTTGAAAACATGTTAACGGCTATCGCGGCGCCGTTCGAAAACGCCAGCGCATTCGCTTTCCCCTCGGCTTCAAGAGCTAATCGTCACGCTCTCGCTGGTTTCTTAAAAACCAGTCAATGACTTAACGCAACTTCACGCGCCA
>JAISER010000047.1 GCA_031263985.1 Clostridiales bacterium
GACTTTAAACGGCTGGTTCATATTTAGCTTTAAAGTCAGCGTATCGTTTTCGATATCTAACGGCTCAAGCTTGTTGATATAAGTGTTGGTTATGACGCTGTTGAACGTTTTTTTCATAACCGCTAAAGTTTCAGGCCAGTGCTTTGTCAATAGTTCGTTCATATTATAGCTGCCCTCCGCTATTTATAAAAAGAGTGTGACTAAAGTTATCAACATAATACTTTCAAAAAATAAACGAAAAAGGATGCGATATATCAGGTTATGCACAAACTTATCAACAAACTGTGTATAACATTAAGGATTTTGTATGATTATCAATATCTAATCATTTTGTACGCGCCATTAACTATAACAAAAAAATGAAGCTAAGGCAATAATGCAAGCTATAAAAAACACGGCTGACGCGGAAAAGTTAAAAGCTGGATTCAAATTGTAAATTTATGGCATTTAACTTCTCATTCAACGGACTAACCAGTTTTACTTAAAAACGGAGCGAAGCGAGGTTTTTGATCAAAGCTTTTTGAAGGAGGTTTGGAGGAAACTTTTTCTCGAAAAAGTTTCCTCCAAAAAGATCTTAAACAGGCTCTTAACCAAATGTTTTTGCATGAAAAGTTTTCATAGAAAGTTTTTCATGCACATAATTTCTACAAATCGCGCCGTTACACTGAGATTAAAAATTGAAAGGAGACGGCGTCTGATGGGATCGCGCGTAAAAATCAAAAAGTTGCGCATCGACGGCATGACTTGCGTGAACTGCCGGGATAAGATAGAAAAGAAGCTGCGTAACGCCGCCGGCGTCGAAAAGGCTGACGTAAGCTATAGCTCGGGTACGGCCCTAGTGACTTATGATACGGATATCATCTCTTTTAAAGATATCGCCGCGATTATTGAAAAGCTGGGTTATAAAGCCTTGTCGGAAGAAGAACGGATCGAGCCGAACGTAAGACGCGTCGCGGGAACGCTGATTATCATAGCGGCGCTGTATGCGCTTCTGCGACAGTTTGGAATTTTAAACGTTCTGGCGCCTAACCAGTTGGTTGATGAGCGAATGGGCTATGGAATGTTGTTTGTGATAGGATTGATCACCTCGGTTCACTGCGTGGCCATGTGCGGGGGAATTAATCTTTCGCAATGCTTGCCGCGCGCTGAGGAAACGGGCGATAAACAGCCTCTTCGACCGGGTTTTGGGCGTTTTCATGTGTTCCGGCCGGCGTTACTGTACAACATGGGACGGATCATTTCTTATACGACGGTCGGTTTTATCGTCGGAGGACTAGGCTCCGCGTTCGCTTTTTCAAACGTTTCGCAAGGCGTCGTTAAGCTGGTCGCGGGCGCGTTCATGGTTATTATGGGCGTTAATATGTTAGGGCTGTTTCCGTGGCTAAAAAGGCTGAACCTAAGAATGCCCAAAGTATTCGCCGATAAAATCGCTCGCGAAAAACATAAAGGAAAAACTCCGTTGGCGATAGGTCTGCTGAATGGCCTGATGCCGTGCGGCCCGCTGCAAGCCATGCAGATTTACGCGCTTTCGACCGGTAACCCCTTCGCGGGAGCGTTGTCCATGTTTTTGTTTAGCTTTGGAACCGCGCCGCTTATGTTCGGGTTTGGAGCGTTGTCATCGGCGCTGGGGAAAAGATTCACGCGCAAGGCGATGACGGCTGGCGCGACGTTGGTCACGGCGCTTGGAATGTTGATGTTTTCACAGGGCTGGAATTTGTCGGGAGCCGCGCCGCCCGTCCTGTTTAGGCATAACGGCGGCGGCCCGACGGACGCTGAGATTGAAAACGGCGAGCAAGTTGTGCGCAGCGAGCTGTCTTCGGGCGAATATCCGAATATCGTAATACAAGCCGGAATGCCGGTAAGATGGATAATCGACGCGCCGGAAGGCAGCGTGAACGGTTGTAACAACCGGATGTTCATTCCGGAGTACGGCGTGGAATATTCTTTTAAAACCGGTGAAAATGTGATAGAGTTTAATCCGACTAGGACAGGGACATTTAGATATAGCTGCTGGATGGGTATGATACGCGGTTCCGTCACAGTGACGGACGTCAACGCTATCGTTCCGAGCGGCTGATCTTTACGATGAAGAAACCCCCGTTGTATTTTACCCGTCGGAGCGCGCCATCGTTAAAGAGACGCGGCGCTTTGAGAGGAGAGACGAAAATGGAGTTTTTGTTGAGCCATTGGCATTGCGTATTGCCGGCGGCGGTTATCGCGGCCGCTATATTCTTTATGCGGGATAAATCTAAGGAAAAAAGGAAAGACGAAAGCGACGTGAAATAGAGATCTTGAACAGGCTTTAAGGAGGGATTTGCGATGAGATTCAAAAAAAGCGAAAAGGGAAAAGCGTTGATGCAGTTAGCGGCGGCGTTCATCGTGGCGTTCGCTCTGTCCGGCTGTTCGTCAGACGATACCAGGAATGCGGAAAGTATAGAGATTCGATCGGACGATGAGGCGCGATCGGACGAGCCGCTTGAAATCAAAGAGAACGAGAGCCTTATTATCCCAGTCGGCGAAATTTCTGAAACCGCCAAGTTTTATCCGGTTAAAACGGATGGAGTCACGATGGAAATTATCGCGGTGAAAGCGTCGGACGGTTCCATACGTACGGCGTTTAATACATGCGAAGTGTGTTACGATTCTGGCAGAGGCTATTATAAGCAATCAGGGAA
Source organism: Clostridiales bacterium (assembly GCA_031263985.1). GTDB lineage: Bacteria > Bacillota > Clostridia > Lachnospirales > JAISER01 > JAISER01. The sequence continues at coordinate 2,676 of JAISER010000047.1, forward strand.
CGCGCTGATCTGTCAGAACTGCGGCAACAGCTTTCAGACCGACCAAATCGAGATACGGTCGAACGGGTGTAATCCGTGGCCGATTTTCGCGAGCGATAAAACCGTGACGGATGAATCCATTGAAATTTCTTATGATTTTCTGTCGGCTTCCACAGAGGTATTCGCGAATTGGAAGAGAAGCTACTGATAAAGAAGCGCCTCGAGCGCGCGGTCTTCGAAATCCGGCCTGCAAAATAACTAAAATCGTGAGGTGAGTTTGGAATGGATAGTCAGACATTAAGCGTCAGGGGCATGACATGCGCGGCGTGCGCCCAGCGCGTTGAAAAGACGGTTCGGAAATTATCCGGCGTAAATCAAGCAACGGTGAACTTAGCGAGCGAAAATCTGTTCGTGGAATATGACGATTCCGCGATTCAGTTGTCCGCTATCAAAAGCGCGGTGACGAAAATCGGCTATGAAGCGGTTGAGAAAAGCGCTGGCCGAAGTGTGACAATCCCTATCGGCGGCATGACTTGCGCCGCGTGTGCGCGACGAGTTGAAAAGGCTTTGGATAAGCTTTCCGGCGTTGAAAGCGCGGTCGTCAATTTCGCGACGGAGAAGGCGACTATCGTTTACGATCCGCGTAACGTACGATTGTCCGTTATACGAGAAGCCATTGAGAAGGCCGGATATAAAGCTTTAGAGGGACGTGAAACTAACGCCGCCGATGAGGATCGCGAGCGTAAACGAAAGGAAATACGCGCGCTTTGGACGAAGTTTATCATAGCGGCTGTTTTTTCTTTGCCATTGCTTTACATAGCTATGGCTCCGATGATTACAATCGTTAGGCCGCCATTTCCAGGCTCTCTTGATCCTATGCGCTTTCCTTTGATTTACGCGTTGGCGGAGGCGCTGCTGGTCATACCGGTCATTGGCGTCGGCTATAGGTTTTACGTTGTGGGCTTCAAGGCGCTTTGGCGGCGAAGCCCCAATATGGATTCCCTTATCGCCGTCGGCACGACGGCGGCCGCGCTATACAGCTTCTATAATGTCTTTCAAATCGTGAACGGGCGCTTAGAAGCGGTGGAATCGCTGTACTTCGAAACCGTCGGCGTGATTATCACCTTGATTTTGCTGGGCAAGTCGCTGGAAGCCATGTCCAAAGGGCGAACGGGCGAGGCTATCAGGAAGCTGATGGGGCTTGCGCCGAGAACGGCTATCGTGATTCAAGACGGCGTTGAAAGGGAAATCCCCATCGGGGAGGTGGAAATAGGCGACGTTATCGTAGTGAAGCCCGGAGCGAAAATACCGGTGGACGGCGTAACGCTGGAAGGCCATACCGCCGTTGATGAATCCATGTTAACGGGCGAAAGCATGCCGGTGGATAAAAAGGCCGGGGACGCGGTATACGCCGCCAGTTTGAACACTACGGGCGCGATTCGGTTTAAAGCTGAAAAGGTCGGCGGCGACACGGCGTTGGCGCAAATAGTTAAGTTGGTGGAGGACGCGCAAGGCTCTAAAGCGCCTATCGCGCAAATGGCGGACATCGTATCGGGGTATTTCGTGCCCGTCGTATGCGCGATCGCGGTTTTATCCGGGGTCGCTTGGTTCTTTGGAACGGGCGGGGATTTGGAATTCGCTTTGACCATATTCATATCGACGCTGGTGATCGCCTGCCCTTGCGCGCTTGGACTGGCTACGCCGACCGCTATTATGGTCGGTACGGGGAAAGGCGCGGAAAACGGCATTCTAATTAAAGGCGGGGAAGCTCTGGAGACCGCGCATAAAATAGACGTCGTCGTTCTTGATAAAACGGGTACGATTACAGAGGGCAAACCGACTGTAACGGACGTTCTGCCGGTCGAAAGCGGTGAGGCCGACTATTTGCTGCGTATCGCCGCGTCCGCGGAAACAGGCTCTGAGCATCCGCTTGGGCAAGCGATTGTCGCGGGAGCGCGGGGCAAAGGGCTGGATATAATAAAAGCGGATAATTTTGAATCAATTACAGGGCGCGGAATCGAAGCGGTCATAGAAGGTCGGACTGTTCTCGCGGGCAACCGCAAGCTGATGGATGAGCGTAACATATCATTGACGGCGTTGGAAGCGGATTCCGACCGATTGGCTGAAGACGGCAAAACGCCGATGTACGTGGCTATTGACGGAAATCTTTTCGGAATCGTCGCCGTGGCCGACGTGGTCAAACAAGGTAGTAAATCGGCGATCGAACAACTGCGAAAAATGGGCGTCGAGGTAGCGATGATTACGGGCGATAACAACAGAACCGCCGCCGCTATCGCGAAACAGGTAGGGATAGATCGGACGCTGTCAGAGGTATTGCCGGGCGATAAGTCCAATGAGGTTAAGAAATTGCAAATGGAAGGCCGTAAAGTCGCGATGGTCGGCGACGGCATAAATGACGCGCCGGCGCTGGCGCAGGCGGACATCGGCGTAGCGATAGGCTCCGGCGCTGACGTCGCTATGGAATCGGCGGATATCGTATTGATGAGAAGCGACTTGGCGGATGTTCCGACCGCGATAAACCTCAGCAAAAAGACGATAAGAAATATCAAGCAAAACTTATTCTGGGCGTTCGGTTACAACGCGGTGGGCATACCCGTCGCTGCGGGACTGCTCTATCTGTTCGGCGGGCCGCTGCTTAGCCCGATGCTCGCGGCGGCCGCGATGAGTTTAAGCTCCGTGTCCGTGCTGACAAACGCTTTGAGGTTGAAGAGATTCAAAGGGGGCGTTTCTTAATGATAAGGAAAATTACGGTTGTTTTGACGATTTGTCTGTCGGCGTCGCTTGCCGCGTGTTCGTCGCTGGACATAGTTCGGAAAGATTCCGTCCGCGCTTTCGGCGACGTTCTGAAAGAGTCGCCGCCCGCGGAAGCGCCGGACGGAAGCTGGTATATCGCGGCGCCGGACGGCGAGGCGGAATTTTACTGGTCGGAAGACTCCGTAACAATGAAGGCGGCCGCGGCGCCGTTCGTTGAGGCCGGGCTTGACATTTCAAAGCTGGATAACGCCGACGAGCGATGGATTTATTATGAGCTTGAGTTTGAGGCGGCGTCGGAAACCGGACAGAATTATATCGAGCGGTTTGAGTATATGACTAAAACTGGCCGCGACGCCTTAAATTATCATACCGCCCTTGATCACTACGGGGTGAAGCTCGGAGACGGAAACATGTTCGAGTGGGCGAAGGATTTGTCTAAACATTCCGTCACGGCTGAAAATCAGGATAAGGATATCGTATTTGTCCTAAACCCTGAACCTCTGATCGCCGCTGGCGCGGATCCCGAAAAAATAAAGGGATGGGCGTACGCTGAAGTTTCGATAGAGGAGGACGGAAAAACCGCGCTGGTGTGGAAATTGTTAAAATCGGTTGATTTGCGATAAACCGTTTATTTATGAAAAGACCTGTCCTGAAACCTAGCTTCGGCGTCTGCGCGGCGGATTTTCCACAATATGGCGTCAGCGAAATCCTCGCCTTGCTAAAAATCCGCTCGTGAATCCGTTGAAGTCAGGTTCCGGAACAGGTCTATTATGTCGATAGGAGAGACGCGATATGGAAAAGATAATGTTTAAAGTGGACGGAATGTCATGCGAACATTGCGTGAACGCCATTACGAATACGGTAAGCGCTTTGCCGGGCGTCGCCGGCGTTAGCGTTGACCTGAAAGCCGGAACGGTGACCGTGGAGCATGATCCGGGCGAAAGTCCGGCGGACAAAATCAAGTTCGAGATCGAGGAGCAGGGTTACGACGTAGTGGCGTAATTCGAAAGATACGCTTAAGCGCCGCGCTTCACTGAGGTGATGAATATGCTTAATGCCGCTAAAAATGTGTTGGTGGCGGATGATGAACAGAAAATATTGGAAGTGGTTTCCTCTCTGTTAGAGAGTAAAGGGCTGCGCGTATTCCCCGCTGAAAACGGCGCCAAGGCTTTGGAAATATTCGACGCCGAAGACATCGCGCTTGTAATTTTGGACTTGATGATGCCTGTCGTTTCGGGCGAGGAAGCGTGCTTAGCCATTCGAAAAAAATCCCGCGTTCCTATTATCATGCTGACCGCCAAGACGGACGAGGACGATCTGGTGGCGGGTTTGGGGCTTGGCGCGGATGACTACGTTACAAAACCGTTCAGTCTGAAGGAATTATACGCGCGAGTAGAGGCCGCGCTGCGCAGAACGAAAAGCGCCTCTATGCCGCTTGCGTCTTGGCGTGAAGGCGATTTGATCATTGACTTTGAAAAAGGAGAAGCTCGGAAGAAAGGCGTGAACGTAGCCCTGACGCCAAGCGAGCTTAAAATCTTGTCCGCTCTAGTAAAATATCCAGGCAAAATATTTACCCGCGACGAACTGATTGAAATCGCGCGGGGCGGCGATTTTGACGGGTATGATCGAGCCATAGACAGCCATGTTAAGAATATTCGGAAAAAGATAGAGGATGATCCTAAAAATCCGATTTATGTGCTGACCAGTTCCGGCTTAGGATACAAATTCGGAGGTGAATAGAGATTGAGAAGCCTCCGAACGCGATTATCGCTGTCCATAGCGCTTACGTCGCTGATTACGGTCGCGTTGATCGGCTTGTTTTCCAATTGGCTTATTCGTAGAGAGTTTAAGAAATATATCATGGACAGGCAGCGAACAAGCGGCGAAAACATCATTGAGGATATCGGACGTCAATATGACGCGTCCAACCAAGATTGGAATCTTGATTACGTTCATATCATAGGCATGTACTCTCTATACAACGGGTATATCATTCGATTAGCCGATACGAACGGCGTCGTCGTGTGGGACGCTGAAAATCATGATATGACGCTTTGCGGTCAAATTATGGGTGAGATCTCTGAACGGATGGAAAAGTTTGGCGGCGGATTTATCGCGCGGTCATATGACGTGAATCAAAGCGGACGAAAAGTGGGAACGGTTTCGATCACCTATTACGGACCATATTTTCTAAATGAAGACGATTTCACGTTTCTAAGCGCAATGAACGTCGTTTTGCTGGCGGCTGGCGTTTTAGCGAGCGCGAGCGCCGTACTGATCGGGTTTCCGCTGGCGAGGCGTATAGCGCGTCCCGTCGCCAAGGCGGCTTATATAGCGAAACGAATATCGAAAGGCGACTATGACATTAGATTTGAAAGCGAGACGAAAACGCGGGAATTAAATGATCTTGTGGCCGCCGTTAATCATCTGGCCGCCGCGCTTTCCGAGCAGGAGAGCCTGCGAAAACGCCTGACGACCAATATGGCGCACGAGCTGCGGACTCCGCTAACGGCTGTCAGCTCGCATTTAGAGGCGATGATTGATGGAATATGGGATGTGACGACTGAAAGATTGCGGGGTTGTCACAATGAAATCAAACGCCTGGGCGCGATGGTCGCCGACATGGAGCGACTTTCGAAAATAGAGGGGGAAAATCTGAAATTAAATGAGTCAACGGTTGACTTGTTCGCCATAGCGCGCGCGGTGGCCGATAATATGAGCGCTGAAACGGTCAAAAAGAACCTGTCGCTGACGGTTGAAGGCGGATCAGTCTTTGTTAAAGCCGACGGAGACAAGATAAATCAGGTGTTTAATAATCTGCTGTCGAATGCTATAAAGTATACGCCTGAAGGTGGCCATATAGAAATCGAGGTGCGTGACGCGCTGAACAGCGGCGTCTTTAAGGTAAGGGACAACGGCATCGGGATTCCTTCGGACGAGCTTCCATTAGTATTCGAGCGCTTTTATCGAACCGATAAATCGCGTAGCCGTAAGTCCGGTGGGGTGGGCATCGGTCTTGCCATTGTGAAATCCATTGTAACGGCTCACGGAGGGAGCGTGTCGGCGGAGAGCGTATCGGAACGCGGAAGTTGCTTTACCGTCAGTATCCCTAAGTGATTCCGCAGGCTTTAAAAGCGCCGTGATATCTTATTGAATGGACGCGGCGCCTTGAAAGAAAAGAACGCCGCTCCACTCAGCTCTTCTCATAATCTTTCAGCTTTCGCTGCGCAAAGCCGTAAACGCTGAATCATCGGCTAGCTCTTCGCCCAGTCCAGAGAATCTTTGTATATTTGCGGGCCGGCGTTTTCAACAGCGGCGCGTTTAATCTCGGCATTCGTTTTGAGCGCCAAATGTACACGATGAAACGTTGTCCGGAATAACCGCGTCTTTTTTTTGTGACAGCGCGGCCAGATGATTCCGCGACAAGTAATTCTTCAAAGCCTCCGCGGTTTCTTTCATAATGAGAGCCGCGCGAATCGATATTTTTCCAACTTGCCAGTCAACGTCGCCGTCTAAAAGCCTTTTGGGCCTTACGCCGAGTCCGGCGTTATATCAGCCGATTATCAGCGCTGAAAAAATTCGTTCATTACAAAAAACGGACTATTCGTTACATATCCATTGACTGACTTATAGCTGTTTGCTATATTGCAACGGGTGGGATGTGAGGGAAAAACGAAGTCGTATGACGCGTAACTTGGGTGGGATAACAGACGCTGTCAACGAATTTAAGGGTCGCCTGCGGATTGTCGCTGAGGGATCGCGCGCCAGAGCTAATAGGTGTAAAAACCGCTCTTAAGCCACGGCGAGGAAACCAAGCGGCGTATACTTACTGATGTCGGAAGAACTGACGAAGTTTACGCGACGCATCCGTAAAATGGCGAGCGTTATCAGGGGAACTGAAGAACGCTAAATAAGGTGAATCGCTTGAAGCGCGGGATATTCACGGGAGCGACTCATTGGCCGTCGCGAAACATATCCAAAACCGGCGTCGGACGCGAAATAAAAACGCGCGTCCTTTTTTGAGCGGTTTCTCCTTATTTTCGGCGTTTTTCAAAATCAACGCGCAACGGGAAATACGCGGCGCGATGACCAGAAAGCGCGCCCGTTAAACAAAATTGACTATCCAATCGTTTTATGAAGCCGCGCGAATGCGCGGCGCGGGGTCCGGGGTCGAAGACCCCGGCGGGGTTTGGGGCGGAGTCCCAAGGTCTTTATGACTTGTCCGGATAGTCATTAACCAAAGTAAGACAAAATAAAACAAAAAAAATGGAGGCGGAAGAAATGTCTAAGCGTATTTTGAGCATTCTCCTCGCGATCGCGTTTGGAGCGTCGCTCATTCCAACAACCCTGTCCGCCGATTGGGCGGGTAACTATTACTACAATGACGTAGACGAAAACCACTGGGCGAATGGCGTAATCGCGCAGTGGTCCGGCGACGGATACGGCGTTTTGCAAGGCGCGGACGATGACGGCGACGGAGCGTATTCGTTTATGCCGTCGAAAGGGCTGACGCTGGGCGAACTGGCGACTATCCTCGCGAAGTCATTTGGTTACGCTGAAAGAACGGCGGCGACCGTTACCCCCGCTTGGGCTGACGAGTACGTCGAGAAAGCGATCGCGGCGGGCGTTATCGCCAAAGCCGATACGATCGACGCAAACGCTGTCGTGACGCGGGAGCAGGCGATAAAACACATAGCGCTCGCCTACAATATCGCGCCCGCGGCGGGTGACTCCGTATTCGCGGACAACGCTGACATCAGCGCGGAGTATAAGCCGTACGTCAACGCGTTCCACAAACTTGGATATATTGTAGGCAGAGGCGGCGGCGTGTTCGATCCGAAAGCCTATTACACTCGCGCCGAGGCTATGCAGGTGATTGATAATACGACGAGCGAAATCACCGATAAATCAATCACGGGCCAGACCTACGAAAAAAACCTGATTGTCCGTAAGTCCGGCGTTACCGTTAAGGATACGACCGTTAAAGGCGACCTGATTATTGGGCAAGGCGTAGGCGACGGAGAGGTTACGCTCGACAACGTGGCGCTGAACGGGAGGTTGCTGGCGCTCGGCGGCGGTTCCAGTTCCGTGATCATAAAGGGCGGCAAGGTCATCCAATCCACCGTGGCGAACAAGACGTTCGGCGAGACGCTTCATCTTAACGGAACGTTCAACACGATTACCGTGACCGCGGGTACGAAAGTCACTGTCACGGGAACGGTCACTAAACTCATACTGCTTGGCGATAATGACGTCCCGCTGAACGGCGCGGCGGTCACCTCCGTTACGGCGAGCGGCGACAACGTGAAATTTGTTTCTAATAGCGGCAGTTCCGTCGGTTCCGTCGCCGTCAGCGCGAACAGGGTTGCAATCAGCGGTGACGGCGAGGTAAAGAACGTAAGCGTAGCCGCGTCAGCTAAATCCGGCGTGGAAGTCCTTACGGCGCCTACGAAAGTCACCGTAGACGCTAACGCGGGCGCGGTTAAGACTAAAAACGGCCTGATTCAGCCGGGCGTGACGAAAACAACGTCAAACCCGTCAATAGGCGGAGGAAGCGGCGGAGGCAATGCGTCGTCCTCCACATCTTCGAGCGGAGGAGGCGGGACGCCGGCGACGCCGGTAACGCCAGTAACGCCGGTGACGCCTCCTCAACAACTGTTTGGGGTTACCCTTGACACGTCCGGTTTAACCGCGCTTGATGAGGCGAACTCCGTGTACTTCGTTGAAAATAAGCTCGACGCCTTATCCGGGACGATAGCCCGCGCGGATTTGCTCGCGTCTTTAGGGCTGAAAATATCGGTTGGGGATTTGGTGATCGCTGATAAGGCTCTGACCATTGGCGACACTTGGTCAATCTCTGAACCGCCGTTGCTTTTGGGGCGCAACGAACTGATAATAACGGCGACCGGCAAAAACGGTTTCGTAGTAACGCGAACCGTCGTCATTCTGAACTATTCGGAAGACAACTCAGAAGATATTGTTCTTGACGATGGCGACACGGATGGAGATGGCATACCCAACTATGTTGAGAGGTTTTACGGCACGACCGAAGATAACGCTGATACGGATTCTGACGGATTAAGCGATTACGATGAAATCGCGCTGCTTGGCACGGATCCGTTAAAGGCGGACAGCGACGGAAACGGAATAAGCGATTACGACGAAGACTTCGATAACGATTCGCTGTCCAACGGTTATGAAGTAGCGAACGGCCTTAATCCATTCTCCGCCGACAGTGATTCCGACGGATTAAATGACGCTGACGAAATAGACATTGGCGTAAATCCTGTTTTAGCTGATACCGATGGAGACGGCGCTTCAGACGGCTGGGAAATCGACAATGCGCGTGACCCGCTCAAAGCTGACAGTTCGTTTAACGTTTCAAAGAAATCTGAGGACGTTGACAAAGTTAACGCTGGCGTTGAGATAACTCTTTCCGGAGAGCAGGTGGAAACGCTTGCCATAGAACAGGTAAACGATAAGGTTTTATTTAACGAAGCCATACCCGGATATATTGGCGCCGCGTACGACTTTAGCGTCGATGGCGAGTTTGACTCGGCTATAATTAAGTTTGAATTTGACGAAGAGCTATCGCTTGATCCTGCGTTTGACCCTGTAATATACTATTTCAATCCCGATACGCAACTTTTGGAAGAGATGCCGACCGCGGTTGACGGCAATGTCGCGTCCGCCGTTGTGACGCATTTTTCGACCTATATTTTATTGAATAAAACCCTTTATGATCAGGTATGGGACCGAGACATAAAGCGGCCGGATGACGCCAGAGAGATTGACATCGTATTCGTTATTGATTATTCATACAGCATGACTTGGAATGATCCGTCTGGGATACGGAAAACTGTGTCAAGTCAATTCATAGAAAAATTAGGTGAAGACGACCGCGGGGCTGTAGTTGGATTTATGAACCGCGCTTGGCGGCTCGCTGAACTTACGAGCGACGGGCAAGCCTTAACGAACGCCGTATATAGTTTGAACGATGACAACGGGTATACTATTTATTCAGGGACTAACGGCTCTGACGGACTCGGCAAGGCGCTTGACATTCTAGATGGGACGGATAGAGAGTCGCGTACGTTAATAGTATTTTTAACTGACGGCGAAGACACGACGAACAGCTATAGCTATGACTATCTCATTGGGCGAGCTCAGGCGCAAAATACTTCCGTCTATACCGTAGGCTTGGGCGATAGCCTTAACGAAGAGTTATTGCAAATGGTTGCGGCGGGAACGGGAGGCATATACTACCACGCTACTCTCGCTGACGAACTGGTGGATATTTATACGGACATTGAAGGAGAAACTATTGACTACGCTACAGATTCCAACAACGACGGAATTTCTGACTATTTCACCAGGCTGCTTTGCGATGGAACGCTTACAACCGGAACGGGAACGCCGTTGTTTGACGGAATAAGCTTTGAAGATGTTCAGGCCAACGATGATTACGACGGCGACGGTTTGAAAAATGGCGAAGAAATAATCGTTTCAAGAAACGATGAGGATGAGAGAGTGTACCTCAAATTGATTTCCTCCCCATGTCTCGCGGATACGGATGGCGATGGAATCGAGGACAAAGAGGACACGTCAAAGCTGACGAAAGGTCTTGCGGACGGCGTCATCGGGGCGTTGAAAATCTGTTCGTACGGAACTGGACCAAGTAGTTTTGAGGATTTTAACGGTCACTCCTTCGTGGCGTACACAAGTTTTGTGAACGATTCCGCTGAATTTTATGGGATAAAGGTTGACTCCTATAAAGAAGTCGCGAAAAGTAACGGCGATACGCGCGCGGACAGGGCGAAATATAATAAAGTCTCGTTCACCCCTGATACAGTGGCGACAATAGGAGATTGGGCTGATTGGCTGCCTGACCGCTTAAAGGGTTCTTGGATAAACAATGAGCTATGGCTTTACGATCAAAGCGGCGTTCCAGCCGACCAACGGTCGCTGACGCGTTACGTCACGCAACGTGAACTTGACAAAATTGAAACGCTTACTGAAAAGCGTTGTAAATGGACTGATATATATAACTGCTCTTCATTTGCGGTTGATGTATGGAACGAAACTTTTGATGATAATCTTTCGGCCAAAGGATCGTTTATATATCAAAATCCCGCGTCTTTAAGCAGTAATATCGAAAAGCGCGCGGGATACGAAATTGGGGGTTCGCTGCTCGCCGACAGGCCATAACGACGTTACGCGGTGAACGAAGGCTCTAAACTACAATCATCTGATTGGTTCGCCAGCGTTTTGCGCCTGGTCCGACAAGAAAAAAATCCTCGCCGCAAAAAAAGCGCCGCCTTTGCTGTTAAGAGCAAAGGCAAGCGCTTTTTTATCGCTTTTATTCAGATGTTTCCGTGGGCGGCGTCTCCACAGGCGTCGTGGGCGGCGTCTCAGAAGGCGCCGTTTCCACAGGCGTCGCGGACGGCGTTTCCGGAGTTTGCGCCGCGGGTTGAGCTGCGTTCCACGCCACGGACATGATTACGCATATCGGCTCTGACGACGCGTCGGTGAGCTTATGACTTTCATTCGCGGGGATAAGCAATGTGTCTCCGGACTTCAAGCTGACTTTTTCGCCGCTCTCGTATTCGACGTTCGCTTGTCCATCCGCCAACACTATATAATTGTCCGCGGGAAACGCTTGCCAATCGGCTTGACTGCCAGACGCGGCGATGCGATTTACGGTTACCGAAGCGTTTTGTAAAAGCTGCGTGACCGACTGGCTGTCCGGCGACAGTGACGGCAAATTGAAAAAGTTGACGCCCGCTATATCGCTGCCTTCCGTAGCCGGCCAGAAAGCGCAAAGCCACACGCATGGCGGCGTTTCGGACGTAAACGACACGCGGTGCTCTTCGTGAGCGGATATAAACAGAGAGTCGCCCTTTGCTAGAGACGTCTTTCGTCCGTTTTTATACTCAATTTCCGCGCTGCCGTCTAACAGAACCACGTATTCGTCTTCTTCCTGATTATACCATCCGTCCGTTGTTTGACCGGTAGAGATAACGCGCTCTATGCGCACTGCGCCGTCCTCAATAAGTGTCGTCACAAGTTCTTTTTCAGATTTCTCAGTTTTAAAGTCGTATATATTTTCACGTACGGAACTTTTTTGCGCCGCTTTGTCGCCATCGCCGGACGCGGCGTTCTCTTTAGGCGTCTCTTTTCCGCAAGCCGCGGTAACCGCGCATAGGAATAGCGCGGCGATTATAACTCTTTTCATTATAAAATAAACCTCCCTTTTGAATAGCGCCTGAAAAAGCGTCGATCGTTTTTTCAAGGCTTTTGGGTTTTTATTAAAGCGCCTGTCAAATAAATATTATACCACCTTTGTCCAAAAAAAATCATTAAATTGGTTTTATTAACGCGATGATTTCATATTCATGTTTACAAACGAAAAACCGCGGCTCATACGGTCTTTTCACTGAACGCGAAGGAATGGTTCCGTTGCGCGGTGAGAAAACATAGCGAAGCCAAGCGAAATTGGTATGAGTTAGCTCGTTTAAACGGCTTGCTTTTCGATAGTCTTACGGCTATACTATAAAGCGTTTTAAAAGCGCCCGCGTTGGCGGATCGTTGTCAAATGTCACGGATTCATATCCGCGAAAACTATTATATAAGGAGAACTTAGCATGAAATTGGGAATAGTTGGGATGCCAAACGTCGGGAAAAGCTCCTTGTTTAACTGCCTTACGCAAGCCGGGGCGCAATCCGCGAATTATCCTTTTTGTACAATCGCTCCGAATTCGGGCGTGGCGCGCGTTCCTGACAAACGTCTCCAAACGCTTGAGCGCATATATAACTCGCGAAAAGTCACGCCAGCCATAATAGAATTCGTTGATATAGCGGGGCTTGTAAAAGGCGCGTCAGGCGGCGAAGGGCTAGGCAACCAATTTTTGGCTCATATCCGCGAGGTTGACGCTATAGTGCACGTGGCGCGCTGCTTTAAAGATGACAACGTCACGCATGTCGAAGGTTCCGTGGATCCTTTGCGCGACATAGACGTGATAAATTTAGAACTTATATTGTCGGACCTGGAAATGGTCGAAAAATGGCTGGCGAAGGCGGGAAAATCCGCTCGAGCGGACAAATCGCTCCAGGCCGAAGCCGACGCGCTTAAGCTTGTGAAGGCTGACCTTGAAGCGGGCAAGCCCGCGCGCGGCGCTTTAGACAAGATGGGCGATGAAATCAGAGACATCATATTGGGGTTTAATTTGCTTACGGCGAAGCCTGTTTTGTACGCTTTGAACGTGTCGGAGGGAGACATGACGAACGACGGCGCAGACAACGCGGATGTGCGAAAGGTTCAGGAACTGGCGAAGGAGGAAAACGCGAAAGCGTTTTCGGTATGCGCTAGCGTGGAGGAAGAGATATCGACGCTGAACGATGACGAACGCGAAGCGTTTTTAAGAGATCTGGGCGTTGAGCGAAGCGGTCTTGACAAAATCATACAGGCGAGCTACGCGCTTTTAGGTCTTATAAGCTTTTTTACGGCCGGCCCTAAGGAGGCGCGCGCGTGGACTATAAAGAACGGCTCCAGGGCGCCTCAAGCCGCCGGAAAGATTCACACGGACTTTGAGCGTGGGTTCATACGGGCGGAGGTTATAAACTATGACGATATAGCGCGCCTCGGTGGAGCGGCGGCCGCCAAAGACAGCGGTCTGATGCGCGTTGAAGGCAAGGATTACGTAGTAAAAGACGGCGACGTCATGCTGTTTCGGTTTAATGTGTAGACGCGGGCTGAAAGATGTGGCGAATAGAGGTTTTTTCCACGATTTTTTAGGGATTAAAAATTGACGTGACGCGCGTTTGGCGCTATAATTTAATTAAAACTTTGAAAGATATTATGAAGGGTGGGTTTTATGGAAATAGTAAATAATTATGTGCAGGTATTGAAAAATTATATCGATTTTTCAGGCCGCGCGAGGCGCAGAGAGTATTGGCTTTTTGTTTTAGCCAATATTATTATTAATGTAGTTTTATTGATTTTGTCCCTATTACCTGTTATAGGCGGAGCGATTAGGGTTATTAGTTACATATTTTTAGTTGTGCTATTGCCTGGGCTGGCGGTAGAGGTAAGGCGGTTACATGATATTGGGAAGAACTGGTATTGGATTTTTATTCTGCTTGTCCCAGTTGTTGGCTGGATCTGGTTAATTATATTACTGGCGACGGAAGGCGAAGCGGGAGACAATCGTTTTGGCCCGAATCCAAAGGGCGTAGCCTAAACTTTTTGTAAGGGAAGTACATAATTACCGCGCCGTCTACCGGATTTTAACCGATGGGCGGCGTTTTTTTACGACCAGCCGTAAGGGGAGGCGCGCGTTGGACTATAAAATGAGGCTCCAAGGCGCCGCGGGCCGCCGAAAAGACGCACACGGACTTTGAGCGCGAGTTTATACGAGCGAAGGTCATAAACTATGACGACATAGGCCCTGGCGGAGTATGGCCGCCAAAGATAGCTGTCTGATGCGCGAGATTATGTAGTAAAATACGGCGACGTTACGCTGGTTCGGTTTAATATGTAGAATGCGGTTGCAAAATGCGGCTAACG
>JAISER010000058.1 GCA_031263985.1 Clostridiales bacterium
ATAGTTATCATCTTTACATAGACTATCCAGACCCCTCTTTAAGACCTTGGGGAATCGCCCCATACCGCTCCGTGGTCTTCGACCCCGGACCCAGCGCCGCGCGTTCGCGCGGCTTCATGGAGCGTTTGAATAGTCATATTATTTTTAATGACTATCCAGACAAGTCATAAAAACCTTGGGGCTTCGCCCCAAACCCCGCCGGGGTCTTCGGCCCCGGACCCCGCGCCGCGCATTCGCGCGGCTTCATGGAGCGCTTGAATAGTTATATTATATAATATAATCTACTAGGGAGCTTTTAATAAAAAAAAGAGGTGACGACATGCCGCCCGCCAATTTTGACACGGCTATATATGCCATGCTGCTGGGTTTTTTTATAAATGTGGCGATAAGCCCGTTTGTAATACCGTTTTTGATAAAATTAAAGTTCGGGCAAAATGTGCGTGACGACGGCCCGAAATCCCACTTCGTCAAAAGCGGCACTCCGACAATGGGCGGAGTAATGATACTATTCAGCTTTGTGGCGGCGTCATTATTTTTTTTGCGTGACAACAGGGACGGACTTATGCTGATTTTCGTTACTGTGGGTTTCGGCTTGGTAGGTTTTCTGGACGACTATATAAAAATAGTGAAAAAAAGAGCGTTAGGATTAAGGGCTTACCAGAAGATTATCGCTCAAGTTCTGGTGAGCGTGATATTTTTGGCGTATTTGCGCGTAGAGGACAGCGGATATTTCGGAGCGTCGTTTTCGGAGATAGTAATGCCTTTTGTACGCGGCGTGAAGCTGGATTTGGGCGTGTTGTATTATCCGTTCGTTATCTTTGTGATGATCGGAACCGTGAACAGCGTGAATTTGACGGATGGTTTGGACGGATTGGCGTCGGGGGTTACGCTGCTTGTTTCCACGTTTTTCATATTCATGGCGTTCGCGGCTGGCAGCGGGTCTTTTCCGATCGTAGCGGCGGCGGCGGGCAGCCTTTTGGGATTTTTGTTGTTTAACGCGCATCCGGCCAAGGTGTTCATGGGCGACACCGGTTCGCTGGCCTTGGGAGGGCTTATCGCCGCTCTGGCCATAATGCTGAAGATGTCTCTGTTTTTACCGCTTATAGGCGTAATATACGTTATAGAGGCTATATCCGACATAATACAGGTCGCTTATTATAAAGCGACTAAGAAAAGAGTGTTTAAAATGGCGCCTATACATCATACGTTTGAGCTTTCAGGGTGGCCGGAGACAAAAGTCGTCACGTTGTTCCTGATAGTTACGGCGATAGCCTGTCTCGTAGGTTTTTTAGGCGCGAAGCCCTATTTATAAAAGTTTAGCTTTATAAGCGTTTCACGGATTGCGTCGTCATCTGAAAAGGCGGTTAAATTTGCGTTTAAGCGGGTGGAACTGTGGATTTTAACGGGAAAAGGACAATGGTCTGCGGTATGGGCAAAAGCGGCATAGCCGCGGCGGAGCTTTTAAAGCGATTGGGCGCCGACGTAACGCTTCAAGATATAAAGGACGAGAACAAGTTTGAGGAGCCTAAGCTGAATCAGCTAAAGGATCAAGGCATAAGCTTATTGACAGGCGCGAATCCGAGCGACGTTCATGGGCTGGACCTTATGATCTTGAGTCCGGGGGTCCCGCTGGATCTGCCTTTTGTAGAGCGGGCCAAGGAGGCGGGCATTTCCGTATGGGGCGAAATCGAGCTTGCGTATAGACTGTGCCCGGCGCCTATAACGGCTATAACGGGTACGAACGGAAAAACTACCACTACGGCGCTTTGTTACGAAATTATGAAGGCGTTTAATCCAAAAACCGAGGTTGTAGGCAATATAGGCGTTCCATTCTGTGAAAAGATAAGGGATATAGATAAAGACAGCTATGTCGTGGCGGAAATAAGCAGCTTTCAGCTCGAGTCCGTTCAAATGTTTCGCCCGCGCGTCGCGGCGGTTCTTAACATAACGCCGGATCATCTTAACAGGCACGGAAGCATGGAGAATTATACGGCGCTTAAGAATCGCGTGTTCGAAAACCAGATGGCTGACGATTGGGCCATTTTAAATTACGATGACGAGCTTTGCCGCTCCTTGCCATGGGGGAGGGGACGCAAAGTCTATTTCAGCCGCGTAAAGACGGTTCGCGATGGCGTTTTTATGGACGGCGAATATATCAGAGCGGAACTGCCGAACGCGGACGGCAAGATCGTTAACGTCAATGATATGAAAATATTCGGAGCGCATAATGTGGAAAACGCTCTGGCGGCGACGGCGGCGTCGCTTTGCGCGGGCGTTCCAGCGGAGATTATAGAAAAAGGGCTTTTAGCGTTTGAAGGCGTGGAGCATCGTATAGAATATATAACGGAAATAAACGGCGTAAAGTTCTACAATGATTCCAAGGCGACCAATACGGACGCCGCCATAAAATCCATAGAAGCTATGAAGTCCCCTATCGAGCTGATATGCGGAGGTTTTGATAAGCGAGCCGATTTTAGCCAGTGGGTGAAGATGTTTGACGGGAAAGTGCGCCACGCCGTCGTTATAGGCGAGGTGACTGAAAAGATAATAGAGACGTGCAAAGCGTACGAATTTGAGAACTATGACAGGGCGGCCACGCTCAAAGAGGCCGTTGAGGTCGCTTTTCGCAAAGCGAGACCAGGCGACTGCGTGTTGCTTTCGCCCGCGTGCGCCAGCTTTGATATGTTTGAAAATTATGAGCGGCGCGGCGAGTTGTTTAAGCGTCTTGTTCTGGAAATGAGGGGATGAAATGGCGAACGAAACCGCGTTGAGAAGAGAGAGCGTAACGCGCCGCCGAACGCGGTCCGTTCATTCGAACGGCGTCGCGTTGAACGGGACGCGAGTCATAGCGGTCGGGAATTTAGACTATACCTCGCTGCTTGTTGTGACGTTGTTGTTGCTTATAGGTATAGTAATGGTGTTTTCGTCCAGTTATTATAACGCCGCGTACAATCCTGACCAGGGCGCGTACTATTTTTTGAAAAGACAAGGCGTGTTCGCGGCGGTTGGATTCATCGCCATGCTGTTCGTGTCAAACGTCAATTACCGTTTTTTGCTTCGGTTTACACCTCTCATATACGTAACGGCGCTCGCTATGCAGGCTATTCTGCCGATAATGGGCAGCGCGTCGCATGGCGCCACAAGATGGCTAGAACTGCCGTTTATAGGGCGTTTTCAGCCATCCGAGGTGTCAAAATTGGCGATAATATTCGCCATAGCGTATATTTTACATCGCCGTCCGAATATTTTAAAAACATGGAAAGGTTTTATGATTTGTTGCGGCGTCGTTATGGTGATGGCCGGGCTGGTGCTTTTGGGCAACCTGAGCACGGCGCTTGTCGTATGCGTAATAGGCGTAGGCATGATATTCGTCGCGAGTCCGCACATTTTAAGGTTCGTTGTGGCGGGAGTTTCCGGCGTCGCCGCCCTTGTTTCTTACATAGCGATTTTCGCGCGTGATTTTCGCGGCGAGCGTTTCAACGCTTGGCTTGATCCGTTCGTAGATCCGCAAGGCTATGGATTTCAGGCCATTCAGTCGCTTTTCGCCGTCGCTTCCGGCGGGCCGTTTGGTCTGGGGCTGGGAGAAAGCCGTCAAAAAAGTTTTATTCCGGAACCTCATAATGACTTTATCTTCGCTATAATTTGTGAGGAATTGGGAGCCGTTGGCGCCGGACTGGTATTGCTTTTATTCGGCATACTTATATGGCGCGGCATTAAAATAGCCATCGAGGCGACCGACATGTTCAGCTCGCTGCTGGCGACCGGCATAATTATTATGATAGCCACGCAAGTGGTCATAAATATCGCGGTCGTCACGAACAGCATACCGAATACGGGCATACCGCTGCCGTTTATAAGCTATGGAGGCACCGGCCTTCTTATAACTATGTCGCTTATGGGCGTGTTGCTGAATATATCAAGATACTCTAAACAACAATAAGGATATTAGACCTGTCCCGGAACCACAGGGTTCCGCCTTTTAAGCTGAGTTGGACTGGGCGGTGAGCTGAATGAAGGCAGTAATTGAGGAAATACGAGAGTTTGCGTCTGAAAAAGGGATCATATGGGGAGTTTGCGATGGCGCTCCGCTTTCATTCGCGGAAAAATTCGCTCGGATTGACACGCCGTTTGTGGACTTCAGTTTTGAGGAGCGCACGTGTCCGGAGAAAACTATGAAGAGCGTTAAAAGTATAATCGTAGTGGGCGGATTTTATGGCGCGGCTCCGAACGCGCCGTCTGACGGAAAGGGAAGGTGTTCATTGTCGTCCGGCATGGCGGGGGAAGACTATCACGTCGTCATGCGAGGTCTTTTGAAGGAATTGGAAGGAAGGATAGCGCGAAGAGCAACGTTCGCAAGCGCGATTTTTGTGGACAACGGTCCGCTTATGGAACGCGCGCTCGCGTTGAAATCTGGACTAGGATTCTTTGGTAAAAATTCATTTGTAATAAACCGCGGACGCGGTTCATTTTTTAATATCGGCTACATGATGACGAATTTGGAATTGCCCGCGACAAGTCCCGAAAGCGCAGGCTTTGAACTTTGTGAAAAGACTTGCGGCGATAATCCTCTTTGTGAAAAGGCTTGTCCTGGCAAGGCGCTTAATTCTAAGAATACGCCGGTTATGGATTTTAAGAAATGCGTGTCTTATCTGACGCAAAAAAAAGAGCCGCTTGACGCGCGCGAGTCCGCTATGATCGGATCACGTCTTATGGGCTGCGATGTTTGCCAAAGGGTATGCCCGTTCAACGCCGGCGTTGAAAAAGATTATGAAAACGAGTTTTTTCCTCTTATTTCGGATATTTTAGAGATGACTAACGCCAGTTTCAACAGGCGTTTTAAAAGAACGGCCGCGGGATGGCGAGGCAAGAAAACGTTTGCGCGCAACGCTCTTATAGCGCTAAATAACTTAAACGACGCTGACGAATAATACTGGACTCAGTCTGAAACATAACCATCCGAACGGTCTTTTTCGCCGGGCTTTGTTGCGAAGCCTCGCCGAACCAATTGGGTTCGCCTGCGTTTCGCGCCTAGCCCAACGCGAAAAATCCTCGCCCGGTTTGGCTATGTTTCAAACTGAGTTCAGTATAAAAGTTTGAATATTGAAAATAGGGGAATAATATAGTGCGGAGGGGTTTTATGGCGCAGGCGCGGGGGCTTCGCGGCGACGCGTTTGAATCGCTTATAAACATGACTAACGACTGGTATCGATTAAAGGGGCTTGCGCTCATCCAAAAGGTGCCCACTCCTATAACTCCGATAGAATTTGACCAGACTTCCAGGACAATTTCGCTCGCTTATTTTGAAAGAAAGAGCACGGTTGATTATATAGGAGTCGCGCAAGGCATTCCTCTTTGTTTCGATGCCAAGGAAACGCGCAGGAAGAGTTTTCCGCTTGCGAATGTTCATGACCACCAGATGGAGTTTATGAGTGACTTTGAAAGTCATGGCGGCGTAGCTTTCATATTGGTCAATTTCACCGCTTTCAAGAAGATATTCTTCACGCCATTGGAGCATTTGCGGCGTTTCAAAGCCGAAGCCGAGCGCGGAGGGCGGAAATCCGCACCTTACGAAGCGTTCAACCAAAGTTTGTCGGTGGAGAGCAGGGGGTATATGATACATTATCTGGAGGCTCTAAATGCTTTTATATCGTCTAAAGAGTAAAAAAATTGTCGTTTTAGCGGCGGTGGTCATGGCTCTTACCGGTTGCGAGGGCGCGCGGACGCAAAACCAGCCGCGTATGGCGATATACGATTTGAAAAGCTTTAAACCGGCGAGCCGTGTCGAAACATATGACATTTACGTTTATGATGACGAATATAAGCTTGAAATGTATGAACCGGAAGAAGGCTGTTATGTCGGCGCGTATATATTGTCCGACAGATCGGTCGATTTTGATATCGAGAAGTTTGAAAACCTTATGAAAAAGAGGCACGAGCTTTATGCGTACCATATGAATTTAGGGGACAAGTTCCCGGTGAATTGGGTTTTAAGCTGCGTGGCGAATATGAAGACGCCGTATGTCATCCTAAAGACGCCGCGAGCGATGAGTTCGGACGATTGGAGCGAATTGCGCAAGACGGCTGAGTCCTTCAATGATTTTTACGTGCCGATGTTCGTGGATTTTAATCCGGCGGATGTTTCCGCGCCGCCTGACGCCTATGTGTCCGCGTTTAAAAAAGCGCGGAAGATGTTCGCCGAAACGGCGTCGAACGTCGCTTTCGTATGGAGCGTTGACGTAAACGATGTGGAGGCCTGCGAGCCGTACTATCCGGGCGACGAATGGGTAAATTGGGTCGGCGTGAGGATTATGGAATCGCTTGATCCGGACAGGGAGTATGCCGGCGACGCGTTGGACGGTCTGGACGAATTTTGCGCTATGTTCCAGCGGAAAAAGCCTGTCATGTTGTCGCGTTTCGCCGTGAGCCGCGTTAACAGCCGCGACTACGCGTATTATACCGATGCCGCGGCTAAAGAGATAGAACGGGTTTATAACGCTGTGGCGACAAAATATCCTCGGGTCAAAGGCGTCATATATATGGATTTTAACGGCATCGCAACCGGCGGAATCCGTGAAAACCGCGATGATTTTTCCATCACCGGCGACAGCCGCGTGATAGAGGCCTACGGCCGCGCCGTGTCGAGACGCCGTTTTATAACGGGCGTCGTGGCGTCAATGTACGGCGACGTATGTCCGCAGGAATATAAGTTTCGTTTCAACGCTTATAAAAGTGAACGCGGCTATTTCGTGCCGGAAGCCGCGTTCGCGGAAAATTTTCAGAGCGAAGAACGGCCGAAGCGCGGTTACGACGTGATAAACGGCGAGCGTTGCGCGTTTATCGGAGACGAGTCGTGGTTTGAAGGCATAGCTCGGCTGGAAAAGCGCTCGGGATCATTTTGAATCTCCGCGGCGCCGTGAGCCGCGCGGCCGACGGAGTCAGGTTACGGGGCAGGTCTAATAAAATAAGCTGAAAAGACGCGAAGTGGAAATATTAAACAGGCTCTAAGATCATGTTTGAACCGTTTCTTTACCGTAAAAAGTGAAATCTATCGTCGAAGCGTATTTAAATATGTTGATATTTAAACGGTTACGTGTTACAATTACGACGAGATTTATATCTCGCCATTTTTTTTGCAACAATAACAATTATCTTTATTTTTCGCTTAAAATCGCAATTTATACTGAACTCAGCTTAAACAATAATTATATGAACGGTTTTTTTTCGCGCCGAGCCTCGTTGGTTCGCCCGCGTTTCGCGCCTGGCCCAACGTGAAAAATTCTCGCCCGGTTTGGCTATGCTTTAAACTAAGTTCAGTATTAGCCGTAATTTTTTTTCGAAATATTATAATGTTGGACGGTATTTTCATAATTACCTCAAAAAACTGTCCGAGGCGTGATTTAAAATTGAACAAAAACGAGAATAGTAGTAGTTACGGGATGTTGTCCGACAGGGATATATTGCGCTATCTAAACGACAGGCATATAAGCGTATACACGCCGCCGCAGTACGGCGAAGAAAACGGGTTCGACACGGACAAGCAGGTTCGCCCCGGTTCGATAGATTTGCGCGTGCTGCCGGAAATAAAGCGTTTCATTCCGGATTTTAATCGGAATCTATCGCTGGACGTTTTGCGCGATAACATCTATACGAAACCTGAATCTTTAGCGCGCGGCGAAAAGCTTATGATTAAGCCGGGTGAAATAATTCTCGCGTCGACGCTTGAGATAGTCATTCTGTCAGAGTCATTCGCCGGGTTTATTACGGGACGAAGCAGCGTCGCAAGAATGGGCCTTATGGTGCAATGCTGCCAGTCTTTCATAAACCCGGGACATGGACAGCCTATACCGCTTCAATTGGTTAATTTAAGCTCGAATGTGATGGAATTGGATCAAGACGTGCCGATTTGTCAACTGATATTGTTTAAGTTAGCTACGCCGTCGTTTAGACGGTACGCCGACAAGCCTGATTCAAAGTACGCGAATGAGGTTGAGCCGCAGCAATCTAAACTTTATCAGGACAAGCCCGGTTACAGAGACGAGGCGGACGGCGCTTCGGCGGCGGATAAGGACGATAAAAAGCGTAGAGCCAAGCTCTTCGTAAAAAAATATATGTCGCCTTTTATGCCCGCGTTTATAATGAACACGCTTTTGATTCCGTTTCTATATAATAGAATAGCAAGTCTGATTATTCCGGGATGGATCCTTTTCGCGGCGATCATATCGGCGCTGTACATATGGATAAGAAGGGATGAAAAATAATGAAAATATATATAGCTTCACCTTATATAAAACAACGGAGCGTAAACGAGTATTTGTATAGAAAGCTTACGAAGGCCGGGTTTGACGTGTTTTTACCCGACAGTTTGAACATAAGCGCCAAGACCGACGAACAGCAGCGTTACGTCGCGGAAGCTTGCTATGACGAAATTGACGACAGTGATATTAT
>JAISER010000033.1 GCA_031263985.1 Clostridiales bacterium
AGATCTCCATTTCGCGTCTTTTCGGCTTATTTTCCGCCGCACTTTGTCAGCGCTCATTTGCGTATATTCTTCGAATACGCGGCGTTCGCGCTTTCGCGGTTGGCGAAAAATCATCACAAAAATCCGCTAAAAGTGAGATCTTAAACAGGCTCTAAATATTCGGCGACTTTTCAGCGTCTTGCTCCTTGTAACGCTTCATCTTTTTTTTTCGCGTTATATTAAAGCGTTTAAGAGTTCGGTAAATCACCGATTGATGGCGGCCATAATGATGGCAGCCAAAGCGCTCACCTATTTCTGACTGGCAAACGTCCAGATTGATTTTTAGATACGCTAACAGGTCTTCTTCGCTTATAGCCGTTTTATAGCTTCGGTATTTTCGCTCAAGCTCTCCGCTATCGTGATATGTTCTAGCCAGGCGTTCAATGTGTTTGGCGAGATGCTAAATATCTTCGCCGTTTCCCTGATACTGTGTCCTTCTTCATGATATTCTATTGTTCTTTTCCGATATTTTTATCATAATCCATAGGATTATTTTACCGTAATCCGTTATTTTTTCAAGAATATCTTACTATAAATGTCGAGAAATATATCATGAGATAGTGTCTCATGTTCCAGCTTGCAAACATAAAGGCTGTAAGCGATTCCGCTATATATTAGCTGAAGGCCCGCAATGCGCGAACCAGTGTTGTATGCATTCGAGCGGAACGCCATCAAGAGCGAATTGGATCGCCGCATTCAGTTTTTTCACACGTCCCTGCCTCCGTTTTTCTGAGAGTGGATCTCATGTATGCCCAAAGCGGCTAAATGGGATTGCAATCGGGAGAATAAGGCGACAAAAAAAAGACGCTCGATTTTACAGTTAGGCATAATGTTATAATTCAAATAGCGTTTAACATGGCGCCGCGCAAATTATGACACATACGAAAAACGCGGCGTATTCTGTTAGCGCTCTTTGCGTATATTCTTCGAATACGCGGCGTCCGCGCTTGGCGAAAAATCATCACAAAAAATCCTCTAAAAGAGAGATCTTAAACAGTCTCTTAAAAAAGTTTCTCATTTGCGAGAGAAAAAATATCCTCCGCTTTTGCGTTATAAACGTCAAGCATGTCGAGCGCCGTTCGATTATAACGTTCGGCCATATCCCTGTCGCGCATAGTTTTCACGTTTACAAACACATTAAGCGACGCTGCCCGGAGCGCGGCTTTACAGCATATTACGCCGCATCCTACATCGCTGACGGCGATTTGCGCGCCTTTAGTTAAAAACTCTCCGTGCATATCGATGGCATCACAGCATTTACGCATAATTCCCAACGGAACCTCACAGCACGCTATCAACGCGCTCTCGATAATCTCCTGGTCTTTGGAGCGATAGGCCGCCAAAAGCGACTCAAACGCCTCAGCGTCTTTTTGCGCGCATTCGAGCAAATTGATCCGAAGCTTTAGCGCTTTGGCCTTAAGCGCCGCTATATCGTCACTAACGCCGGCGTATCTTTTTTTCCCCATCGTAAGGCTGCCAACCATGTCGCCCAGCGCCACGCCTATAGCCGCCACAACAGCGCAAGCTCCGCCTCCGCCAGGCGTTGGCGCGGATGACGCCAATCTTTCCGTAAATTCCTCACAACTTAATTTTATAAACTCCATAGTCTCCTCTTTCGCTTAGAGATTGTTCATATTAGACTCAGCTTAAAGCGAGATCTTAAACAGGCTCTAATAAACGGGCGGCTTTAAAAAAGCCCGGAAATTTTACCGAGCCCGTCAACGTCTATCTTCTCAGCGGCAGGCGTTTTCGTCAAACCTGGCATAGTCATTATATTTCCCGTCAAGGCTACGATAAACCCGGCTCCCGCCGCGACCTTCATGTCTCGCACCGTGATTTTGAAACTTTCCGGCGCGCCAAGCAGTGACGCGTCGTCCGAAAAGCTATATTGAGTCTTCGCCACGCAAACGGGTAATTCTCCAAAACCTTGTTTTTCGAGGATTTCAGCCTGCTTTTCGGCTGTGACGGTTAATTCGGCGCAATCCCCTCCATACACGTTTCTAACTATAGCGTTCAGCTTTTCTTTTATTGTAGATTTCGTTGAATAACACTGCCGAAAGCCATCCGGCTCATTGCAAACATCGATCGCCGCTCGCGCCAGCTCCACGCCGCCGTCGCCGCCTTTCGCCCACACTTCCGATACCTCGCAACGCACGCCCATATTTTGGCAATTGAGTTTGATAAGATTAATTTCATCGTCCGTATCGAAAGGAAATTTGTTTATCGCCACGACCGCGGGCAAACCGAATATGTTCGTAATGTTTTCCACATGCCTGCGCAAGTTGGAAAATCCGTTTTCAATAGCTGTCAGGTTTTCTTTATCCAGTTCGTTCTTAGCCGCGCCTCCGTGACGTTTAAGCGCGCGCGCCGTCGCTGTCACGATGGCGGCGGACGGCTTTAAGCCGGCTATACGGCACTTTATGTCTATGAATTTTTCGGCCCCGAGGTCCGCCCCGAAGCCCGCTTCCGTCACAGCGTAATCGCCCAGCTTCATGGCGAGTCGCGTAGCGATTACAGAGTTGCAGCCGTGCGCTATGTTGGCGAACGGACCGCCATGTATCAGGGCCGGAACGCCTTCAAGCGTTTGGACGAGATTCGGCTTAAGAGCGTCTTTTAACAGAGCCGTCATAGCGCCGTGAGCTTTGAGCATACCGGCGGTGACTGGCGCGCCTTCGCGCGTATAACCCGCTATCACGCGCGAAAGCCTGCCCTTCAAATCACTGATATCGGCGGCGAGACACAATATCGCCATAACTTCGCTCGCCGCCGTAATATCGAAACCTTCTTCGCGCGGAGAACCGTTCGAAGCGCCGCCCAATCCACACACGATGGAGCGCAGTTGGCGGTCGTTCATATCCGCGGCGCGTTTCCAAACGACGCGGTCTATGCCCAGCGCGTTCCCATGAAATATATGGTTGTCCAGCATAGCGGCAAGCAGGTTGTTCGCCGCGCCCACGGCATGAAAATCGCCTGTAAAATGGAGGTTTATGTCTTCCATAGGGACGACTTGAGCGCGTCCGCCTCCCGCCGCGCCGCCCTTGACGCCGAAAACAGGGCCAAGCGACGGTTCTCGCAAGGCGACCGCCGGTTTTTTCCCGATCTTGCGCAGCGCGTCCGCCAAGCCAACCGTCGTAGTCGTTTTGCCTTCGCCCGCCACGGTCGGGTTTATCGCCGTAACGAGAATAAGCTTGCCGTCTGGCTTTTCGGCAAGCTCGTCAAAAACCGATAAATCTATTTTGGCCTTATATTCGCCGTAATTCTCAACAAACCGTCCGTCTATGCCTATGCTCGCGGCTATTTCCTTTATAGGCCGCATAGCCGCGGCTTGAGCGATTTCGATATCCGATTTAAACGACAATATTTTTCACGTCCTATTTCAACTAGTATAGTTCAAAAAAACGTTACATGGTTTTTACGCGAAACCTAAGTATCTCTAGCTTTTCGCCGGAGTTCGTCACAAACGCGCCGTCTTCAAATATCCATCCTTGATTAAAGGTATATTCGCCCGGAACAATCACATAATTATTCGTTTCCATATATTTTATTAATTTCTCTAGATCTTCCTCGCTCCAAAGGTGAAAATAAGGCGTGTCCCTCTTTATTTCGCCGTCAAGAACCTTTTGCAAGTGCTCAAAATCGACAGTTTCGTCTTCAGCTACCTTGAAAGTTATATTTTTACCGAAACGCATAACGTCAGTCCCCTTTTCATCGATGTCAGGCTCAGCGCATCCCGCGCATAAAGCTAAAATAAGCAACGCGACCATTCCTGCCTTAAGCGTAAACAATTCCCCTTTCGCTATAGTCCGGCTCTCAAAAAACCGTCTAATACTGAAATCAGTCTAACCCGAACAAAAATTAAGACCTTGTAGGACTCTTCCTCCTTGAAAACGTCGCTTCGCTCCGTTCTCGTCAGCGTTTTTCTTTGACCAAACCTCCTGACTTCGTCACGCATACGGGCCTGGCTTTAAAGTCTTCGACCGCGTCAGCCGGGGTATAGCCATTTAATCCGCTAAGCGCGATAGTCGCTTTTAAACCCTTAAATTTAGAGCCTTCAGGTAATCCTGAAATTATCATCTCCCTCGAGTTCTCCGGCAGCGTCCACTTATGTTCGCTCGTCGGCGACCCGGTTCCGGCGAGTTTAAAAGCCTTCACCGCGACTGTAGAGCAATTGTTTGACACCATATTATATTTCTCATTATAGTTATTCATGAAATCAGCTATTTCATCCGCTTTTTCTTTGTCTATCTCACATACGACGGCCGCGTTCCAGTCGTGCGCGGAATCATCCGAAATCATGCCGTCAACATCGACTTTTTTCAAAATTTCCTCGACCGAAAGCGCTTTCGCGGGATAAAACCCCTTGTAAATTACACTGCCGTCATCGTAGCCTATCCTGACGAAAGTATGCCCGACGTCGCCGGAGGCGAAGTCTACGGCGACTCTGCTGTTTTCAACAGGACACTGCGCCACGATCGCGACAGTGTTCTTTTTCGGATATGTCTGATTTATATAATCGTCTAAATCTCTATACGTTTTGTCATCGCGCGTTTCACCCGCGCTCGTTTCATCCTTGGCCGCCGTTCCTTTTTTCGCCGGGTCATCCGTTTTGGCGCATTTTTCAAAACCGTTGTGCGCGAAAACGCGGCCTCGCCCGATATAATACGTGTGCCAATCCTCAACGATAAGGTTATGGACTGAAATTTTATCTTCAAAATATATTTTTTCGATGCCATTGACTATTTGAATGCCAAAAAAATCCTCTTCCAAGTTTTCCCGGTTATGCGATACGACCTCGTCGCCGACGTTTAAATCTTCCGTTTTCACAAACCCCTTTCCGTAAACCCAAAAAGGATGTTCGTCCGTCACTCCGATTTTTTCATCGCCTATTGTCACGTAATAAATAGCGTAAACGCCGCTTGATGACGTTTCCAAAACCTTTTTCACGCCAAATTCCCCGCTGTCCGGGTCCTTAGCGCAAACCAAGTCCCCAGATTTTATAAGTTCAATGGGGACATATCCTGAAGGCGTATATACTAACGTCCCGCCGGCGAAACATCCGCGCCCGGAAACGACGCATGCAAACCTATGAAGCAAGTTGTTTATACCGGACTTTACGAGTTCTTTCACGTCGCTCGAAAACGCGTCAAAAGCGAAAGAAGCTCCGTTAACGGTTTTTCCGCCGCCGCTCGCCGTTAAAAGAGATCCGCCGTCTTTTTTCGCCGCCGAGACCTTTCCGACGTCGCCCTTAACCGGCGTTAGATCAGGAAAATTCTCTATATATCGCAAGCCGCTCGAAGCCTTCTCATCCATCTCCATTCATCTCCATTTTCGCGATAACCCTCAATTTTACACGCTTTGCGCATTATTCATCAGCGCTCTTAAAATAATAAACTATATGAAATTATTCTATAATACCACATAATCATCCAATAATTAAGCCTTCCGATAAATTTTTTTAATTTTATCCATATGCCGCGGACGTGAAGCGTCATTCCCGTTTTTGCGTTTACGGGCCGCGTCCTCAACGCAAAGATTCGCGAATCGCCGAAATACGCAAACGATCACTATAATTCCGGCCAATCCAAACGCCGGATAGATCTTACCCACAAAACTTGAAAATCTAATGCGCGCGGCGCATATAGCCGCTATGGTCACGACGGCCTTTAAAAAAACGACGTTTTGACTAGACCTGCGGCTGACCATCTGCGTAAAAGCGAATCCATTCGCCACGGCGGTAGTATATATGGCCGCCATAAGTATAATAATGTACAACGCTTTTATTAAATCGCCGCTCTTCGGCAACACGGCCAGAAGCGGTATCTCAAAAGAGGCCGCCTTTCCGTAAGCCGAAAAAAGCGGAAGCGCCATAAAAGCGCCAAGCGCGGTCATAGCCAAACCGCCCGTCACGCCGCTGAAAAATGATGTTTTCTTGTTCCGAGACATATGGCTTATGGAGGCGAGTACCGTCACTGACGTTACAATGTTATACGCGGCGTAAGTTACGGCCGAAGCCGCCCAATTGCCTTTCGCCGCGATCGGTTCCGGCGCGAAGGCCGGCGAGGACGATAAGAAAGCGTAAACGCCGACGGCTATCCCTCCGACGACCATGAACGGCGCGAGAAAACTGTTTACGTTGACGATTCCGTCAAGATCGAATAGCATTGTGACGAAACATAATCCTCCGGCCGCCGTGACGCCTACGAACGTCGGCAAGCCAAACGCCTCGTAGAGCGCCGCGCCCGCCGCTGAAAGCATCGTGGAGTAAAGCACAAAGAAAAACAGACTTACGGAAGCGTTTATCGCCGTCCCTAGCTTTTTGCCCGCGACATGCTCTATAAATTCCGAACCGTCGTTGATTTTTTTGACGCGGCATATTTCAAGAACGGCCCATCCGGTGACCGAAAACATTACGCCAGCCAGCGCCAGCCCAAAGATTCCGTCTCGGCCGTATCGCACGAAGAATTCCAGCAGTTCGCGGCCGGACGCGAAGCCCGCGCCCAGTATTATCGCCGTGTAAACCCCGGCGATTTTAAATACATTTTTTTTAACCATGTGGATTACCTCCGATTGCCGTATCAAGCGCGTTTATAATTAATACTAAGTTCAGTATAAAACAACGCTTTATTAGCTTAAAGCCCGCTCAATATCCATTTCGCGTCTTTTCGGCTTATTAGAACTCTCCCGGAACCTGACTCCGGGCGGATTTTCCACAATGCGGCGTCAGCGAAATCCTTGTGTACGGCGCCAATGTACACGGTGGCTTTCGTTTCCTTGCCTTGCGAAAAATCCGCTCGTAAATCCGTCGAAGTCAGGTTCCGGGACAGGTCTATTTTCCGCCACGCTTTGTCAGCGCTCTTTGCGTATATTCTTAGAATACGCGGCTTCCGCGTTTGGCGAAAAATCATCACAAAAAATCCGCTAAAAGCGAGATATTGAGCAGGCTCTTAATAAGCATATGATTTTCCACAAAAATTTATATCAAATTCTTTGAAATTGGGTTTTCGGAAATAGCGGACAGGCGGCGCGGATTTCAATGTCATTAAGCTAAGACGCTGAACTCAGTTTAAACCATAACCATCCGAACGGTCTTTGTCACGCCTGGTTTGGCTATGTTTCAAACTGAATTCGGTATGACCGCGCTTTTTTGACGCTAAAAAAAGAACGACGAGTCGATTTCTATAATCAACCTAGCCGTTCTTTAGTTTTTTATCCTTTTTTTGTCCAGTTGTCGCCTTAACTTAACGACTTAATAATATTAGCCTGACGCCTATCCTCGCTTATATTATCCATTTGAGGATATAGCGGCGTTCATGATGTATTTATAAGCCCAATGCGTTGACGCGACGTCCGTGAACTTAGTCTCTCCAACCGGCTTTAAGTCGCGCTTTTCCGCAAGCGCGAACAGTGTCGCCGCCTCGGCGCGAGTCATATTTTTATCCGGTCGAAACGAACCGTCAGGGAACCCGTGAATCATTCCGGCGCTATACGCCGACTTGACATATTCTTCGCCCCAATGTCCGGCGCAATCCTTAAACGGGGCCTTTCCGGCCGCTTCTTGAAGCTGGTAAACCTCCGCGCACACAACGGCGACTTCGGCGCGCGTGATCACGTTTTCGGGTTTGAACGAACCGTCGGGGTAGCCTGTCATAAAACCGGCCTCGGTGACGTAATCGACAGCGGCTTTGTCGCGATAGCCGTCAGGGACGTCGGCGTATGACGATGAACCGGCGGATTGCGCGCCGCCGCGCAAGGCAAGCAGCATTTTAGCGATTTCGACGCGCGTGATATTACGTTCCGGCTCGAAGCGATAATTCCTTTGGCTTTCCATATACGGCTGGTTCGACAATATCTCAGACACGTCTATGATAATCGTTTCACCTTCGCTCGCTACGCGCACTTGAACGTTGGGCGACGTAAGCGCGTAGCCCGACGGCGGCCGCAGCGCGTACGCCGTGATTATATCGCCTGGCTGAGCGTTCAAGCTTTGCGAACCCACGATAACGCCGTCGGACGTCTGGAAGCGTATATGAGCGATGTCTGACGCTCTGACCGTAAACTCGACGGCGTCGCCGTAATAATAATCGCCTGAAGCGCGCGCATACGCTCTGGCGTAATACGTTTCGCCGCTCGTCAGCCTATCGATTATCGCGCTGAATGATAAGCCCGAATCGTACCCCGCGACCGCTTTGTCGTTTGATACGGTCGGCGACGACGTTGAGGCGGAATATACGAAGCCAACTTCCGTAACATTGGACAAACTTTTATGCGAACCGCTGATCTTTACGCTTGTATCGGACACGGGCGACGCCGAACCGGTAGTCACGTATCCGCTCGAACCTACCGTGACGGAATGCGCCTTGCCATAAGCGACGCCATAGGCGTTTGAGGCGTAAGCGCGAACATAATATGTCTCGCCGGAAGAAAGACCCGTTATAGTAACTTGGGCGGAACCCAAAGACCCTGACGCGCGTTTCTTTGAACTGTCGTTTAAAATAGGAGAATTATCCCGCGCGGAGTATATTACGCCTCTTTCGATGATTTCGCCGCCGTTATCGCTCGTCACATCGATTTCGACCGTTATGGAAGATGTTGAGCTTGAGATCAAACCCGTCTTAACATATGGGGCGTAGTCGCGGCTTTCGGTTTGAAACCGTTCGATTTCACCGTAAGAGTAACCGTAAGAATTTTTTGAGTATGGTCTTATATAATATGTATTAGACGCGCTCAACCCTTCTATAAGAGCGGAACCTTTACCATAGTCGCCCAGCATAACGATTTTCTCGCATCCTGACCCTCCGACGACCAAAGACGATGAGGAATTTTTTGACGATGAATAAACCGCGCCTCTTTCCGTAACGGACGAACCGCTTCTGGATGATACGTTTATCGTAACGCCCGCTGTTTTCGCGGTCACATCGCTTATATAAACCGCTGAAAACGAAGGCGCTTTTTCAGTCACGTTCTCATTATTATCGGTAATCTTGAAAGTTATGTAATTTGAACTGTAATAATAATTCCCGGCGTTATTTTTTACGTAAGCTTTCGCGTAATAAGTTACGCCGGCGCTCAGCCCCGTAGCCGTGACTGACGTTTGCCCGGTCGAACCTGAGCCAGCTGAGCGCGAAGTCACATAACCGCTCGAACTGGCGAACGTCGGACTGACCGTCGTTCGGGATATTATAACCCCTCTGTCGCTAAGCGCCGCTCCTCCGTCGGACGTTACGCTTATCACGAAGTTTCTCGACGTCAGCGAAGCGTAGCTTTCGCTTATGAGCGCGACCGACGGCGTTGACGTTATCGGCGTTATGGTTACCCTTTGCTTAGCGCTGTAAATATAATTTTCTTCATATTTAACGTAGGCGTAAACGTAACATTCCGTTTTGCCCGCGTCCGGCTGAAAAATATGCGTAAATTCAGGGCTTACTGAACCCTTCGCGACGACGGCGTCAGACTTTGAGATGACGTTCATATTTTGCGAAGGATTGGCCGCGTCGGCGTAGGAATAAACGAAGCCTTTCTCTTTAACGTCGTTTGAACCGGCTTTCACCGTTCCCTTGAACGTTATCACATTTGTCAGCGAATTATAAGACGCCGAGGCCGACGCTGAAGGCGGTTCGGCAAGCGTTCTAAAGGAGCCGGCGTTCCCTTGTTCGTGTAATGTAAAGCCGTCCGATTTCTTCGTTTTGCTTACGCTGACCGCGTAATAATACGTAGTGTCGGATTTAAGCCCGTTGATAGTTTCGGAATAAGTTCCGTTCGCGTTTTTACCGAATATCCGCGGAGACGCGGTAAACAGTGAAGACTCTGATTCGCTAAGATAGATATTATAGGACGCTATACTATAAAGATTAGTGTCCACGTCCAATTTTATTGAAAATCTGGCTCCGGAAGACGTCATTGAATCGGCCGTCGCGGATGGCGGCGATTCCGCGAAAACAGTCGTTACGGCCGCGAATGAGACGATAAGCGCAAGCGCGAAAATCGCGCCTAAACGTTGTGACATTGACATAAAATCCCCTTCTCTTCGTTAAGACCTATGAGGGCGCCGTCTCGCTTCGTCCATTTTGACACTTTCTGGGTTTTTGGCGCCGACTAGAGATCTGATTGGATGAAATCTCGGAAATCCTCACACGGCTTGGCTATGTTTCAAACTGAGGTCCAGTATAAGAATACGCCAAAAAGGCAGTGAAACCCCACTGCCTTTTGATTACGCCGCGCTCACCGTAAAAAACAGCGTTATCATCCTTTTATAGCTTTATTAACTTCCTCGGCGAAATTATCCACCCTTTTTTCAAGCCCTTCGCCAGTTTCATATCGTTCAAAACGCCTTACTGACGCGAGCGCTCCGATCTCTTTAGAAACGCTTTCAATATACTGGCTTACAGTAAGTCCAGAGTCCTTCACATATTCCTGCTCAAGAAGACAGAATTCCTTCAGCTCTTTATCCAGTCTTCCGGCTATAATCTTTTCGACGATATTCGCGGGCTTACCTTCATTTAACGCCAGTTGGGTCAATATTTCCTTTTCTTTGTCTATAAATTCCTGTGAAATATCCGCGCGCGCGACAAAACGCGGCGACATCGCGGCTATCTGCATACAGAGATTTTTGCCCGCTTCAAAAAGCTTGTCGCTGTCTTTTTCGCATGCCAGCTCTATAATAACGGCGACGCGCCCGCCTCCGTGTATATATGAGACTATAGCGCCAGCGCCCTGTTTTTTAAAGCGCGTAAAACGCCTGATATTAAGATTCTCGCTTATCACGGAAATTTTCCGGTTAAGAGAGTCTCTAACGGTATCTCCGCCGTCAAACAACCATTTTTCCGAGAAAAAGTCATCTATATTTTCCGCCGTTGAAGAGGCGGCTTGTTTCGCCACATCGATCACATAGTTTCTAAAAAGTTCGTTTTTAGCCACGAAATCCGTTTCACTGTTCACTTCCACTAAGACGCCGATCGCGTTATCGTCTGTCAGATAGGCGTACACAAGACCTTCCGAAGCTATGCGCCCGGCTTTTTTCGCCGCCGCGGCCAGTCCTTTTTCCCTTAAGACCTCAATAGCTCCATCTATGTCGCCATCCGTCTTCGTAAGCGCGTTTTTGCAGTCAACCATTCCGGCTCCGGTTCTTTCCCTTAAATCCTTTATAAGCGCTGCGGTTACAGCCATTGCGGCACCTCCATCTTAAGCTCTATTGTTTTACGCCTTCTTCAGCGATCGTTTTTTGAGTCGAACCGTCTTCATATTGAGAGCCTTGCTTAGCTTCCAAGACGGCGTCAGCCATCTTCCCGGCGATAAGCTTTACCGCGCGTATGGCGTCGTCGTTGCCCGGTATTACGAAGTCCGCTTCGTCCGGGTCACAATTAGTGTCAACTATCGCTACTATAGGTATGCCTAAGTTATGCGCCTCTAAGACGGCTATACGTTCTTTCCGCGGATCCACTATAAAAATAACGTCCGGCACGCGTTTCATATTTTTTATGCCGCCTATATTCTTCTTCAGTTTTTCCTTTTCGTGAACCAGCTTGGCTACTTCCTTTTTAGGCAATCTCGCGAATGTTCCGTCTTCTTCCATGGTTTCAAGCTGTTTAAGCCGCGATATGCGAAGCTGTATCGTTTTAAAGTTCGTGAGCGTCCCGCCGAGCCAGCGTTCGTTCACATAGTGCATGCCGCAACGCGTCGCCTCGTCCCTAATGGATTCCTGCGCTTGCTTTTTAGTGCCGACAAAGAGCATTGAGCCGCCTCCGGCGATTATGCCGCCGACGCCCGAGTAAGCCTCGTCGATTTTCCTTACCGTTTTTTGCAAATCGATAATGTATATGCCGTTTCTTTCGGCGAAGATATAATCCGCCATTTTCGGATTCCAACGCCTTGTCTGATGACCGAAGTGAACGCCCGCTTCAAGCAATTGCTTCATTGATATAACGCTCATAAAAAAAACACCTCCTGGGTTAAATTCCTTCCGCGCGGCAATCAACGCACCCAAGACGCCGCGCGCGCGTATTTTTTTCAGCGCGTCAGCCATTACGCGCTGTCGCGACATTATATCACAGTTCCGCCGTCGTCGCAACATATTATTTGTAAATGTCAATAGGCTTGCAGATTGCAAGTTTAATTGCCCACCATATATTGCCGGTTAAATGTTGTCGGCATGGTTTGGCGTTATCCTTTCCTGTTCCCCTAGAGGAACCTAAGATTTTGCGGGGATAGTCGTTCACCCAATCCTCAATCCATCGAAGCTCCCTCTCGGTCAGCTTACTATCAGTCCCTTTGGGGAACGAACCGCCTAAGGATCCGGTTGCCGTTCTCGTTACTGCCCGGTTTCCAGCTACTGTAGGGATGGGCGTAGTAGACTTCCTCACATTTTGCCGCTTTCCTGATGGCCTCGCTGTCAAGGAACTCAGCGCCATTGTCCGCTGTGATAGTCTTAAACACAGCGGAGAAATCACCTTTTACGCGCCGTCTTAACCGTCGGATCGCCGCAATCACTTCTTTTTGCGTCTTGTTCTTCAACAGCGCATACAGCGACTTACGCGTCTTGCGTTCTACCAGCATCAGAATCACCGGCTTTGTCCCTTGCTTGCCTATGACTAAATCAATCTCCCAATGCCCACACTCCGTCCGCTCATCCGCTTCCTTTGGGCGTTCCGCTATGCTCTTCCCACTTTTGTCGTT